>JAKBXW010000031.1 GCA_021840555.1 Nitrospirota bacterium | reverse complement strand
CCGATCTCCGGGCCTTCCTCTCTCCGTGTTCCGAGAGGATCTTGGAAAGGATGAGGACCTTCGGCTGGAGCGGTCCGTGGTGGATCCTTCCTCTTCCGAAGAGCCTCTTCGTGAGGGAGGCGTTTCAAACGACTCCCGGGACCTTGCCGGACGCAGTCGGGTGCGGGGAGATTGTGTGTCTGAGTCCCGATGGCGCGAGTCGATGGTTCGGGGAATATGAGTGGGTGTTTCTCCTGCGAGAAGGGCTCGTATCTCCGCGGCTGTCACCGTTCGATACTCTCCCGGATCAAGTCCTGCCAGAGTCAGAGGACCAAATGCCGTTCGAACCAGTTTCAGGACAAAATAGTTGAGGGTTTCAAAAAGGCGGCGGACTTCACGATTTCTTCCCTCTGTCAGCGTGATTCGATACCAGGCGTTGGAGTCGGTGTCCCGTTCGGGAACGAATTCCAGAGGAATCACGGCTCTGCCGTCAAGCCGGATGTCCCCCCGAGCGATTCGTTCCATGTGGGCGGGAGAAATTCCCCCCTGGATCTTCACCAGATAAGTCCGGGGAATGGCATACCGCGGATGGAGAATTCTCTGTGAGAGGTCTCCGTTGTTGGTCAGAAGAAGGGCGCCCTCGGTTTGGAAATCAAGGCGGCCAACATGGAGGAGGGGCTCAATATTGGGAAAAAACTCCCGAAGGGTCGGTCGGCCTTCCGGATCGTGAAGGGTGGAAACGACTCCCCGAGGTTTGTAGAAGAGGAAAAGGAATGGGTCCGACTCCCTGCGAAGCGGCTTTCCTTCAACGAGAACGGTATCGGCTAGAGGGTTGACCCGGGTGCCTGGTTCGATCACGGTCTGCCCGTTCACCGACACCAGTCCCGAGGCGATCAGCTGTTCAGCCTTTCTTCGGGAAGCGACCCCCCTGTGGGCAAGAAGTTTGTGAAGCCGGACGGAACCTGTCTCCGGACCGGTTTTTTCGGGAGAAGACGGGGGGAATCCGTCTCCAGGTTCGGGCGGGACAGATGGACGATGGGATTTCATGTATGGTCCTTTATTCCCACTCAATGGTGGCGGGAGGTTTGGGAGAAATATCGAAAACGACGCGGTTGACTCCCTCCACCGAGGCGATGATGCGGTGGGACATTTGGCCCAGCAGTTCGGGGGACAGATAGTGGACATCGGCGGTCATTCCGTCGACTGAGCGGACCGATCTTATGGCCACGACATTTTCATAGGTCCGGGCATCCCCCATGACTCCGACGGATTTGACGGGAAGAAGGACGGCGAAATATTGCCAGAGGTCCGATTTGAAGGGGGATTTTTCGATTTCGTCACGGACGACGGCATCGGCTTTTCTGATGATGGAGAGTCTCTCCGGAGTGATGGAACCCAGAATACGGATGGCCAAGCCCGGGCCAGGAAAAGGCTGCCGATTGACAAACCGGTCGGACAGCCCAAGTTCTCTCCCCAGTCGTCGAACTTCATCCTTGAACAGCTCTCGGAGAGGTTCAACCAGTTTGAAGGGCATCCGGGAGGGAAGTCCCCCCACGTTATGGTGGGATTTGATGACCGTCGACGGACCCCCGAAGGAGGAAACGCTTTCGATGACATCGGGGTAAAGGGTCCCTTGCGCCAGATATCGAATGGTGCCTCTTTTCCGGGCCTCCCGGCTGAAGACGTCGATGAAGGTCTTTCCGATAATTTTTCTTTTCTTTTCCGGATCGGAGACCCCCTTGAGACGGGTAAGAAAAATGTTCTCCGCTTCAACAACATCGAGGGGAATGTTCAGAGTGGCCAGATCGGTTTGGAGCGTGTCCAGCTCTCCCTGCCTTAGAAGGCCGTTGTCTACGAAGATGGCATGAAAGCGCTCTCCCAGGGCACGGTGGCAGAGAAGGGCTGTTACGGTGGAGTCGATGCCCCCCGAGAGGGCGCACACAAGATGATCCTTCTTGACGGTCTCCCGAATCTCCTCGATATGGCGATCGAGATAGCCCCGAATCGTCCAGTTTGGGGCGATTCGGCAGACATCCCGCAGAAAATGGCGCAAAAAGTCTACTCCAGCGGCGGTCTGGGTCACTTCCGGATGAAACTGGACCCCGTAGATTTTTTTTGCGGGATCTTCCATGGCGGCGATCGGGGTTGTCTCGGTGCTTCCCGAAACGTTAAACCCTTTCGGTAGATCCTGTATCCAGTCTCCATGGCTCATGAGAACGGGTGAGGCAGGTCGAAAGGCGTCCCATAGGGTCGTAGCCTTCGGCGAAGGAGAAAAAAGATGGACCCCGTATTCGCGAACTTTGGCTCTTTCGACATTACCACCGGTAACGTGGGCAATAATCTGCATCCCGTAGCAGATGCCGAGAACGGGGATCCCCATCTCGAGGAGAGACGGGTCGAGGGTCGGTGCGCCTTTCTCGTAAACGGAGGAGGGTCCACCCGACAGAATGAGCGCCAGGGGGTTCCGATCCCGTATATCCTGGGTCGGAAGTGTGGCGGGAAGAATTTCTGAATAGATCTCCATCTCCCGGATTCGACGGGCGATGTTCTGTGTCAACTGGGACCCGAAGTCGAGGATCAGGACAGGAGAAATAGTCAAGTCAGGCATTCTTTCTCAAGAGGGTCGTAGAAGAGTCTGGTTAGGATTCGTCCCATTCCCGGCGATAATTTGGCGCTTCCTTCGTGATGATCACGTCGTGGACATGGCTTTCCCGAAGGCCTGCCGGAGAAATCCTCACGAATCTGGACTTTTCCTGGAGTTCGCGGATCGTTCTGCAGCCGCAATATCCCATTCCTGAGCGGAGTCCTCCTGAAAGCTGATAAATGAGTTCGGAAAGGCGACCCTTGTGGGGAACCCGTCCCTCGATCCCTTCGGGAACCCACTTCTTTGATCCTGAAGGCTGGTTGTATCGATCCCCCCCACCTCGCTCCATCGCCCCGATGGATCCCATGCCCCGGTAGGTTTTATAGGAGCGACCCTGGAAAAGGATTGTTTCTCCAGGAGATTCCTCCGTCCCGGCAAAAAGGGAGCCAAGCATGACGGCAGAGGCACCGGCCGCCAGTGCCTTGACGAGATCCCCGGAATACTTGATCCCTCCGTCCGCGATGACTGGAATGCCCGCCTCGCGGGCCACCTGATAGACATCGGAGATGGCTGTCAGCTGGGGAACTCCCGCTCCGGCCACGATGCGCGTCGTACAGATCGATCCTGGGCCGACCCCCACCTTCAGCAGATTGGTACCCGCCTCGATCAGAGAGCGCGCCCCTTCCTTCGTGGCGATGTTTCCCGCCATGACGGGGATCTGTGGCCAGGTTTTCCGGATCGTCCGGATCATGTCGATCACGCCGGCAGAATGGCCATGGGCCGTGTCGATTACAAGCATGTCGACCTGGGCGCGGGCAAGGTGACGGGCCCGCTCGAGAGCGGCCTCTCCGACCCCGATGGCCGCGGCGACAACCAGACGTCCCCGGACGTCCTTGGCGGAGTTCGGATACTTGATCTTTTTCTCGATGTCCTTGATGGTGATGAGGCCGTCAAGTTCGTTCTTTTCGTTGACAACAGGAAGTTTTTCGATATGAAATTCCTGAAACAGTTTTTTTGCCGCATCCAGGGTCGTTCCCACGGGAGCTGTGATCAGGTTCTTCGAGGTCATGACTTCCGAGACTTTTCGGGTAAGGACGGTCTCGAAGCGAAGGTCGCGGTTGGTGACGATCCCCACAAGCGTCCGGTTGCGGACGACAGGAATGCCCGAAATGCGGAAGGTCTGCATGAGATCGAGGGCTTTCCCGATCGTCTCGTCCGGTCCGATGGTGATCGGATCGGTGATCATTCCCGACTCCGACTTCTTTACCTTGTCGACTTCGTGGGCCTGATCCTCCGGAGAAAGAGCCCGGTGGATGACCCCTATTCCGCCCTCTCGCGCGAGGGCAATCGCCAGACGAGCTTCAGTGACCGTGTCCATGGCAGCCGAAAGGACCGGAATATTCAGGCGGATTCCAGGGAAAAGATCGATTCCGGTATCGGTTTCAGCTGGGAGAAAGTCGGAAAACTGGGGGACAAGAATGACGTCATCGAATGTCAGCCCCATCGGAAGGTCGTTTTGCAGCATGATCCCCTCGCTTTTTAAAACTGTTTATCTTCCTATTTTACATAGCCTTTGTCCGGGGGTCAATTTTGAATCGCTGCCCTGATTCCGATTTAGAAATGACTCCCCACCCCTTGGCTGGTTTTTCGAGGGGATTTTTGAAAAATCAGACCCGTTCCCGTCTGCTCAGATCATTCCGGGGCTCTTTTCCCCAAGGACAACCGCCTGTCCTGACATTCCCCAAGACTTCCGATCGAGGATATGACGGATTTCTGACCTCCTGAATCGAGGACTGTCAAGGAGATCGGGATCATTTCTCCCGAACCCGGGACTCTCGCACCTCTCCGGCTCTTTATGCCGGCGCTCCTTCTTGTTTTCCTCGTCCGCCCTTTTATGTCAGGCCGAACAGAAGAGCGCATCGCATTGCCCCCGGATCAGGGTCAGGAAGTCCAGGGATTCCCTGTTGACCGCCAGCTTCAGGACAAGAGACCGGGCATGCCGGACGATCCGTCCTGCCATGGAAAAGACCTTCCAGCGGACGGTGCGCAGCGTCCAGGTCCGGCACGGGGCCGGAAGCAGGTCCCGTTTGAACCCGACGAAGAGGTTGTACGCCAGAACTCCGATCCGGAAGAAGACCGCGTTGGCGTGAAGATTCCCGGTGGGCAGGTATCCCACCCCCACGTCGTTCTTCAGCCCCTTGAAAAAATTCTCGAAATCTCCTCTCAGCTGGTGCCACTCGAGGACCCGGGCGGCACTCCACTCCGAACCAAAGTTGGTCGCGACCACCCAATACCGCCAGGAGACCAGATAGGGGGATAGGGGCGTCGACCGATCCCTCACCCGCTTCACGATCAAGCGGAACGCCCGGGTCGTTCCGGCCATCGTGTGGACCGTCTCGGCAACCTCGACAGACTCCCCCGCCGCACCGGGAAAGGGCGTCCAGTCTTTTTCGTCGATCCGGTCGATCAGGCTCATGACGGCGCTGTTCTTGTCCGCCGTGATCGTCCACTCGACCCCGTCCTCTTCCAGGGCGTTGATCAGCTCCGTCTGGCAGGAGGCACTGTCCGCCCGAAACCGCGCGATCCTCTTCCCTGCCTGTTCGACCAGCGCCTTGGCCCGCCGATAGACGGAAAGATGCCCCACCACCGGAGAAACATTCCCCTCCCGGAACTCGTCGTCCACAAAGAGCCCGTTCTCATACAGGGCCGCCAGCATCGGCATGTACCCCTTCTCCTTGAGATACGAATACTGTGCCGAGGCTTTGCCGGACAAGAGGAAGCTCGCATCGAGATCCAGGGTATAGTCTTTCATGCCGTCCCGGGACAGGATCTCCCGGGCGATCTCGTCCCGGACCTCTCCCAGACCCACAAGCCCCGTCTGCTTCTTCTCCGGGTCTCCCATCCGGCGGAGCCATTGTCCCACCGTGTCCTCATCCGGAATGACCGTCTGATCCAGGAGTCCCAGAAGAGTCTTTTCCCGCTCCAGTTCCCGAAGATCCGACAAGGTCTGGCCCCCCAGAATCTGAAGCGAGATCAACGTCTGCACAAAGACGTCTGGCCCGAATCCACGGTTGCTTCCCGGAGCCGGCAGATGGGTCGCCACGCGCTCCCGGAGTTTCATTCCCCTCAGGTACTCCCCAAAGGCCAGAAATCCGCCTTGTCCGGTCAGAGGTTCGAAGGTCTGTTTCAGCTTGATTCCGGTGAGATCGTTTCGTACCATGATGGTGGCCCTCCTGCTGTTGTGGTTTTCACCTCGTAGGTGAGATTATACCTCACCGAAAATCCAACAGAAAAGAGGGCTTATTTATTTTTTTGCCGTCTTATCTCGGAATCAGGGTTTGCTCAAGGGGCTTGACATCGGCCATGTCTATATCAGAGTTAAGTCGTTTGGGTTATTGAGATGATTGCCTGTTTGCGCAGAAGAAAAAACCTCCTCAAAGGGGCTTGACTTCTCCGCCTGACCATATATTTTCCTGAGGAGCCAGAATTCGAATGGGTCGGCAAACAAGCACATCGACTGCTGTAGGCATAAATGCGTAATCCAATCAAGGAAGGTTGCACCCAATCTGACCATGCCACCCACGGAAGACCTCACCCCCTCCCGACGGAAGCCAATCTGACTCAAAGGGCGGGCACTGATCTCCTTAACACGAGGGCTGATTGCAACACTCCCTATTTCAAATGCATTTCCGGAACGTTTCATAGCGTTTTTCCAGCCTCTCACGGTCGGGCCAGAGTTCCTTGTACCTGGGAAGATGGATCATTTTCCCTTCGAGTGCCTTGATTCCCTGTTCAAGCATCGGACCATCATGGAGGTACAGAAGGCTATGGGCCACATGAATCCGGTAATCCGGGTCGATCCCAATCAGTTGACTGTCGAAGGCGGCGTGATGGATCTTGGACATGCAGATCCCGTTACGGATGTCAGGCTGACCCAGCTCTTTTTCGCTATCCGGAATAATATGGGCCGCATCCACAAGCCTTAACTCCGGAAGCCCGGTCAGGGCACACCGCCCTTCATAGGCCTCAACGACGCGCTCCCGGAACAGGGCCTGATGGAGGCGCTGTTTGGTTTCGACTATCCTGTACCGCCGTTCTTCCGCGGAGGGCGGCACAACCAGGGATTCCTCCTGAATGCGGGCCCCCACGGCAACGGCACAGGACAGGGAAAGTGGATCCCACCCGACAATAAAGACGGGGTAAATGGGATGGTAATGGGCGGCTGCACCCCGACGGTTGATCCCGTAAAAATAGATCAGGGGAAGATTGTGGATCATCGCCCTTTCAAGGAGCCGATTTTTGGGATCGTCGGGATTGGTTCCCTTGAAAGAATAGCGAAAAACATCCTCGGGGGAGGCGATCTGATGATCCCGGATCTGATCTTGATACCACACCTTCCCGCCCGGCTTTGGAACCACCGTCTTGATGCTCAGGACCTGTTCCATCTGACGTGGCTTGAAAATTCCCTCGACCGTCGAGGCAAACAGGATCTGTTCGGATCCGGCCTGGAATCCCTCGGCAATGGAGCTCCAGGGGACTGACGTTCCGTGGATCCTGACGAGCTCATCCAGCCTTGAAAAGGCAGCCAGCCTGATTTGGGCATCACGATTCTCAGCCATATCACCCTTCCCCCCACCCTTTCTCATGCCCCGCAGAGGGGCCATTCCACTCCTCCATCCCCTGGTCCGTCCGGAGAGACAGTCTTTTCAGGGATATTCCCTCCAGAATTTTCTCCAGAGGAATCAAGGGGTCTTCCAGGAATAATCCGGATATTTTCGCGATGGGCAAGGTCCCCCGGGCCTCCAGGTAGAACCGTTTTTTTAGCGAAACATTGTCGTTTGAGGTATACGCGGCATTCCACCATTCCATGATACGATCCGCCGCATTCAGCAACACTTTGGCCGAAGGGAGGCGGGCGCTTTTCTGATGATTGACAGTCCGGTGGGCAGGGAAGAGATTCCAGAGGTCATCACAGGGCCAGGCCGCCCATGGAAAGCAGTGATCCACATCAAATGTCTTTTCCGTCAGGCGCCTTCCACTCCAGACGCAATAGAGGCGGTTTCCGCTCAAAAAAGATTGGCCGATCCCCTTCACCAGGGAGACATCCCGGGAGGGTTCCGACCATTTCATGGACCGGATCATGACCCGAGGATCGGCTTCGCGCCCCTGCTTCTCAAGGTATCCCTCCATGAGGCGCATCCACTCGCTTTCCAGGGCCGGCTCTATCCAGGCATCATACCGGGCCAGAGCCTTCCATACATGGACCGGAACCAGCATCTCCCCAAAGCTCCGGAGGTAGGCTTCATCGAGATAGATTTCCCCCACTGGGGTGCGGTTTGTTCTTTTCTTGTTCGCCTTGAAGATGGCCACCTGTTTTCCCGGGAAGGTCATGTATTTCGCCGGCATATTCGTAATGGTCTCAACCGTGTCCCGGATCGTCTGGTGAAGAGCATTGGAGTCCTGAGAGGAGACCCTTATCCCTGGCCGGAGATCCAGGGATGAGAGAGTCAGGGCGCGCCAGGAGTCTTTGATGAACCCAAGGGCTTTCGTCCCCTGGTTTTTAGGGTTCTGGGGAAGGTTCCCGTCGATCAGTGGCTTGTAGAGACGGATCCAGAACAGCCCCACCAGGCCAAGGGGAATGGAGACCATCTCCTCGCCACAAGCCATGGCCATTCCCGGGGATCCGTCGGCAATCCGGGAAACGGCCCGGAGGAGTCCCAGCTTGTAGGTGGAGCTTTTGTCCGACTTTAAAATCACGTGGCGAAGAAGAGGAAGCGCTCCGGTTTCATCATCGGGCAGTTTCAGGAGAACATGGGACCAGGTCACCCCGGGACGCCCCATGAGATCCGGCTCTGTCCCGCCATATACGATGGCCACGCCCTGGGACTTTGCCAGTCGCTCCACTTCATCGGCGGAAACTTCGTACAGGAAGCGCCCCGCTTCCGGAGGACCATGTCTCAGGGTCATCGCCAGGATCCCTCCGGACTTCATCAGGGAGACGAGCTTCCGGAAGGCCCGGGGCCGATCCTCCGGAGAGAGGTGCATCCAGACCGCACTGACCAGGATGAGATCGAAGGAAAGACCCTGGCTGACCAGGGAATCGAGGCCAGGAAGGGCATCATCCATCCATACGAGGCCGGGATCGGGATGTCGGCGCTTCCCCTCCTCCCGCATCCCGGCGGATGGCTCGACGGCCACCACCTCGAATCCAAGACCCAGGAGACCCTTGGCATCGCGTCCTGAGCCGGCCCCGACATCCAGGGCCGCTCCCCGTGTCTGGGGGAGAAAAGGAAGTAGCCATCCATGCACCCGGGTGAATTCCAGACTCTCGTAACGGTTCGCAAGGGTCCTGGCTTCGGCATCATAGACGGAAATCGATTTGCGGGACATCGGCGACTCCTCGCAATCCTTATTTTCCAGATGATCCTGATTGTTGGATCACAGGGCCGGTTGGGAGACCATGCTCATGCTGATCCCATACAGACCCAATGCAAACATGGACCGACGAGAGTGTCCACTCTCCCGCATTCCCGGGAAGATGGTTCCCGGGAAAAGCATCCTCGTTGGCGCTATTTTGAGGATCATCCCCATACACCATTGTCCCTGCCCAGCCTGCTTCAAAAAAGGAGAAATTCACCGGAGCGCGAAGTCCATTGACGCCTGAAACAGGCTTTTGCTATTGATCGATTATTTCCCAACCCGAACGCAAGTCCGGGCGTGCGGGTTACTTTTTGGACAATATGTGAATTGTGGAGTCCTGAAGGAACTGCCAAAACGGTCCCCCCGGAGATGGTCCTGACGGGTTTCCGGAAGAAGTCATCGATCACAGACCTTGAAATGGAACAAACGATAAGCCTTTTAAAATATGTCCGGATTATATCAATGAAGCGCCCCCAATAGAAATGCGCCCGACTTCCTTATACGACAGCTATTGCGAAACTGTCCAAAGACTGAAAGAATTCTTCTGCCCGCACCCAGGTTCCCTGGAATGACCCCGGGACAGACACGCCAGGGAGCCGGCTTTCTCTCCGGGAGAGGCGTCGTGACCAAAATGAACCCCCGTCGCTCGGGATGGAACCCACTGATTCTCCTGCCACTGCTCTGGGCGATGGCCTTTCCCTTCGCAGGTTTCCCCGCATACGTCTCCGCGGCGAATTCGCCAATATGGCCTCTCTGGGACCACTTCAGGCAGACCTTTCTTCAGGGGGACGGGCGGGTGATCGACCGCACGGATCACGACAAGACCACCTCGGAGGGAGAAGCCTACACACTCTTCTTCTCCCTGGTCTCCGGCGACCGGAAATCCTTCCGGATCGTCCTTTCCTGGATCAGGAACAACCTGGCCCAGGGAGACCTTGATCGTCATCTTCCGGCCTGGCTCTGGGGGAGGCGCCCGGACGGAAAATGGGGAATCCTGGACATCAATTCGGCCTCCGACGCCGATTGCTGGATCGCCTACTCCCTCATCGAGGCTGGCCGGATCTGGAACCGTCCTGACTACGCATCGCAGGGACGCCGCCTCCTTTCCCTGATCGAAAAAAACGAAGTCGTCTTTCTGGAAGGATACGGATGGGCGCTTCTCCCGGGCCCCTGGGGATTTCGCCTCCCGGGCGGAATGACCCGTCTCAACCCCAGCTATCTCGCCCCGGAGATCCTGCTCCGACTGACCTCAGTCTCCCACCATAACCGCTGGAAGGAGATTCTCGAAGCCGCCCTGACGCACATGAACGCCATCGCCCCCCACGGCTTTGTCCCGGACTGGTTCGCAGTCACGCGAGACGGCCTTGTCCGTCCTGATCCCGTCACGGGTCCCATCGGAAGCTACGATGCCATCCGAGCCTACCTCTGGGCCGGACTCCTTCCCTCCCGTAACCCCGTTCAAAAGCGTCTCCTCGCGCACATGTCGAACATGTTCCGGGATGTCGAGCGCCGTTTCCGGGCACCACTCTATGCGAACACTGTTGCAGGCTGGACCGCCGGAACCGGTCCGGCCGGTTTTTCGGCGGCCCTGCTTCCGGGGCTCCGGGCCCAGGGGAAAACGAAGGCCGTGAGTGAGCTCCGGCTATTATTGAGCCTCGCATGTCACAAGGGACTTTATGGAACCCCCCCCGCCTATTACGACCAGGTTCTCGCCCTCTTCGGAACCGGATTCCTCGACGCACGATTTTCATTCGACGGAAACGGGAACCTTACGCTTCCGGTTGCAAAAGGAATGACCCCTGCTTTCCACCCCAATTTTCCCGCCTGTCAAAGTCATTGACAGGTAACTCCCTCATCCTGTCAGTCTTTTTAACACCTGAACTATCGACACTTCAGAAAAACATGCGGTCCCGATGGCTTCCATCCTAGGGTCTGATAGCACAAAACTTGCATGATAACTACCAATCATTTACGCCCAAAACGAATCGTCCGGACAGAAAGGAAATCCCAGGGGGTGATTCCCACCGCCGCCAACAGACCCTTTCATTCTGTCTTTATTCTGCTCCCTGGGATTCAACCACGGCGTCACAGGAGTAGGGCTGCAAAACGGTGGCGGACACCTGCGGGACACGGCCCGGCCCCACCATCCAAGAGATGAAGGTGCTCCCTTGTCGTCCAAAAATCCGGGAATTTTCTTTCCTTTACAGGTCGCGCTTCTCCTGGCGGGACTCCTCCCGCTTTTTTTCCTCATGGCGGTCCCGGCGAAAGACTGGACAACCCAGATCTGGCTGGGGGGATCCCTCTTTCTGATCGCCCTTTTCTTGCGGTTCGCCTTTCCCGGGCGACGATGGATGCTGATCTCGCTCATCTTCATCTCCATCACCCTCACCGGTCGCTACGCCTGGTGGCGAGCCACCCAGACGCTGGGCATCGGAGACCCGCTAATCCATGGATACGAATATCCTTTCATATTCATGCTTTTCGGAGCCGAACTCTTCTCATGGACCGTCACGGTGCTCGGATACTTTCAGTCTCTCTCTCCTCTCCGGAGGAAGGCCGAACCTCTTCCCGAAGACTCGGGGCTCTGGCCTCACGTGGATGTCTTCATCACCACCTACAACGAGCCTCTGTCCGTCGTCCGGCCCACAGTTCTCGGGGCCCTGAACATGGACTGGCCCCCGGACAAGATGAAGATCTATCTTCTGGATGATGGTAACCGGCAGGAGTTCCGGGACTTTGCCGACGCGGCGGGGGTCGAGTATCTCGCCCGCCCCGAACGCCGCCATGCCAAGGCGGGAAATCTCAACTACGCCTTCAGCCGTTCGAGCGGAAAGTACATCGCCATCTTCGACTGCGATCACATTCCGACACGCTCCTTTCTTCAGACGACGACCGGGGTCCTTGAGAAGAATCCCCGCTATTCCTTCGTCCAGACCCCCCATCATTTCTATTCCCCCGACCCCTACGAACGGAATCTCGGCATCTTCCATGATATTCCCAGCGAAGGGGCCCTGTTTTACGGAGTCGTCCAGGATGGAAACGATTTCTGGGATGCGACGACTTTCTGCGGCTCCTGCGCCGTACTCAGACGCTCCTCCCTCGAGGAGATCGGGGGTATCGCCGTGGACACGGTCACGGAGGACGCCCATACCTCCCTCCTCCTTCACAGGAAGGGATGGAAATCGGCCTACCTGAATCTGCCCCAGGCCGCAGGACTCGCCACGACGACCCTTTCCGCCCACATCCGGCAGAGGATCCGGTGGGCCAGGGGCATGATCCAGATTTTCCGGATCGACAATCCCCTCCTCACTCCGGGCCTTGGTCTGTTCCAGAGGCTGTGCTATCTGAACGGAATGATGCATTTTCTTTTTTCGCTCCCCCGGATGATCTTCCTTCTCGCCCCTCTCGCCTACCTCTATTTCGGCATCAAGATCTTCGATGCCGACGCCTATTCCATCGCGGCCTATGCATTTCCTGTTCTTGCCATGGCCCTCCTCACAAACTCCACCATCCAGGGGAATCACCGCCATTCATTCTGGAACGAGGTCTATGAAACGACCCTGGCCCCCTACATTTTTCTCCCCACCGTGATGGCCATCCTCACCCCCAAGGCCGGAAGCTTCAACGTCACATCCAAGGAGGGGATCATCCGGGAAGAGTTTTTCGACTCCAGGATCGCGCGTCCCTTCGTTATTTTCTGGCTGCTGAACCTCGGAGGACTGGTGGCCGGAATCTATCGCTACAGCCGGCATCTCGGAGATGTTCCCACCATCGTTCTGACTCTTGTCTGGGTCCTGCACAACATGATCGTCCTGGGTGCCACGCTCGCGGTGGGTTGGGAAACGACCCAGCGGAGAAATCGCCCCCGCATTCCCCTGACTCTTCCTTCCCGCATCCTGGGTCCCGGCCTGAAGGTCCTCTCCGGGGACACGGAGGACATCTCCGATCTCGGGGTCCGCCTCAGGATCGGGCCGGGAGACTCCCTCGCCATGGGAGAACGTCTCCTGCTGCAGATCGCCCTTTTCGACAACGTGTACGAATTTCCCTGCGAGGTCGTCGGCCTGGACGAATTTTCCGTCCGGCTCAACTTTCTCCCTTTGACCCTGGCGGAAGAACGGAACCTCGTCCTTATCCTTTACGGAAGGGCTGATGCCTGGATCAGGGTCCGATCCCAGAACCGACAGGACAGGATCATCGCCAGCCTGGGAAGACTTTCGAAGTTCGCCATGCTCGGACAGCTCCGGCTCATCCGGGCTCTCTTCCGGGAACGGCAGGCCTCGTGAGAAGGAGCATCAGGGCCGGGACCAAACAATTTTTTCTCCTGACACTCTCCCTGCTCCCCTTTCTTGGGGCGCCGACATTGACCACCGCGGATCCCCTCCCGCCTTTCTCCGTTGCAAAAAATGTTGAGCCTTACAGGGGATTTACGAAATCATTCACCTTCTCCGAACTCGGATGGAGACAGGGCGTGACGATCTCCGGAACCAGTATGGACAGGAGCGCCTTCTTCGGGGTTCCTCCCAGCCAGATGGTGGAGCAGGGGTCGGTGATGGTCCGTTTTTCCTATATCCCCCAGAAAGGCCCTTCCCACACTCCACGGCTTGAGGTCGACATCAATGAGACCGCTGTCGGGTTCCTTCCCCCTCCTCCCGCGCGTCTCACCTCTCCGCCGACCCTTCAAACGGCCACTTTTTCCATCCCTCCCTACCTCGTCACCCCGCTCGACTCCCTCCGGATCCGGGTAGCGAAGGACCCGAAGCATCCCTGCGACACGATTTACACGGGCCCCTTCATCCGGATTGCCCCGACAAGCACGGTCTCTCTCTCCGGAATAAGGATCCATTTCCCCAACCGCTTGTCCGACCTTCCCCTTCCCTTCCTCTACCACGCCATGACCGGAACGCGGTCCATTTCCTTCCTGATGGGACAGACCGATATCCCGATCCTCGAAGCCGCCGGCATCACGGCCTCCTGGATCGGCGTCAGGAGCGAGAATATCCCTCTTCGATTTCATGAGAGAACAGGACTTCCCGGCGATCCCCGCTCCCTTCCCACAGGGAACCTGATTCTGCTCGCCACAACGTCGCAGACCCCTCCCTGGACCTTTCTTCCGGCAGTCGGCGGGCCGACCCTGGCTCTCGCTGACAATCCGGCCGATCCTTACGGAAAAATTCTCCTGATCCTCGGCCGGAACTCCGGCGAGGTCCGCACCGCCGCCCTGGGACTTGCCCTCGGCCAGTTTGACGCCTCGGGATCCGTGGCGACCCTTTCCCATATCGTTCTTCCTCTTTCGAGAGGAAAAAATGATGCCCCCCACTGGATCGACACACGCCAGCCCGTCACACTTGGAACCCTGGCGAAAAAAAACAGCCTCGAAGTGAGCGGAACCGGATCCATTCCCATCCGATTTTCACTCCCGTCGGACCTCTTTGTCTGGCACCAGACCTCCTTTCCCCTGAAGCTCCACTATCGCACCGCCACCCTTCCGGGAGAGGAGCGGTCGCATCTTGACCTCCTGCTCAACAAGAAATTCCAGGACTCCATTCCTCTTCCCGCGACAACGGGGAAAGAAGCCGACCAGGAACGAACCGTTTTTCTGAACCTGAAGGATCTTACGCCTTTCAGAAATGTCCTCCGGCTCAACTTCAACTTCAGATCGGCGATCCCGGGGGTCCTCTCCTGCACGGCGAACCACAATCCCCGCCTCCATGGGACGATTCTGGGCGACTCCTCGATCGATCTCCGCGCGATCCCCCACTACGTCCGCCTTCCGAACCTCCGGCTCGTTCCGAACGGCGGGTATCCCTTCACGCGCTACCCCGATCTCCGGGGGACAGCCGTCGTTCTCCCCGATGCCCCCGGGGCGGGGGACATCCAGATCTTTCTCCATCTTATGGCATTCCTGTCCGGGGAAACGGGCTTTCCGGGGCTCTACCTGTCCATCGCGACTCCCGATCAAATTTCCGCGGTCAAAGACCGGAACCTGATCCTCATTGGGACCTACGACTCGAACCCCCTCCTCCTCCGATACGGGAAGGCGCTTCCCCAGGACAGTCCGGAGACCCGTTCCCGCATCCGCCTCGAAAGCCGGCTGGAGACCTTCCTGCGGTGGTCCAACCCTCCTCCTGCCGCCTACGGCCCCGAAGCCCTCGCCGCATATTTCAAGGAAGACCGGAGCCCCCTTGGCGTGATGGAGGAGGATGTTTCTCCGCTGGCCCCCCGCCGGGTCATCCTCTCTCTTGGGGGCGTGAGCGAACAATCCCTGCTTTCCATGGACCGGATCCTGTTCGACCCGCGGCACTTTTCCGACATCTTCGGGCAAGTGAGCGTGGTGAGCCCCTCCCGGATCCACTCCTTTCTCGTTCCGGAAGACCGCTTTTCCCTCGGACATCTTCCCCCTCTGACCGCCCTGACATTCTGGTTCTATTCCCATCCGTTGGGTATCTTGCTGGTTATCCTTGCGCTCAGCCTCATCCTTGCCTGGATCCTGTCCCGGATCCTTCCGAACCTTGCTGCCCGGAGACAGGGCCCATGATCTTCATCCCCCGGAGCCTTTCCATGCCCTTGCGGAACTGTCGTCGCCCCCCCTTCCTGTCTCTTGTCCTCCTCTGCTTTTTTATCCTGATTTCTGCGGCCTTACCCCGAAGCGCCGGAGCAGAATCGCCCGTCACGCTGACCCTTGAAAAAAAGGCGGAATTCTGGGCATCTCACGGCCGGGACGACCTCGCGACACAGACCTACCGTCAACTCCTTTTTCTCGATCCGACCAACAGACCCGCCCTGATTTCCCTCGCCTCCGACGCCCTCCGCCGGGGGAAGCGGCCACTGGCCGAAAAATACATCGCCACGCTGAGAAAGCTCAATCCACAGGATCCTTCCCTTCCGGCCTTCGCAAGAGAGGCCAGGATGGGCTCCGAATGGAGCCGGGAGATCGCCAGGGCCCGGGCAAACAACGTCCGGCATCTCTATTCCCGGGCGCTCGTGCACTATCAGAAAGCCTTTGGCCCCTACCCGCCACCGCCGCGCTACGCCGTCGAATACTTCAACGACCTGGTCCATACGAAGGACGGTTACCGGGACTCGGTCCGCCAGCTCGAGGGCCTCGTCCAGAGCTATCCCGACAGCCTCCATTACCAGCTGGCCCTGGGGAAGATTCTCTCCTACCGGTCAGCATCCCGATGGGACGCCCTCGACATTCTGAAGCCCATGGCCATGACGTCCTCCCCCGTTTCGGACACCGCCACGGCGGCATGGAGACAGGTACTGATCTGGGAAGGGACCCTCCCGCGCAACATTCCGGAACTCAAGGCCTACCTGTCCGTCCATCCGAAGGATCTCCTTCTCCGGGAGCAGCTCGGCCTTGCGGAAAAACTCGCCCTCTCCTCCGGACCCGAATCCCGGAATGCCTACCGCTCCCTCGAACGGGCGCACTACAAAAATGCCATCTCCCGCTTCCGCCGACTCGTCGGCCAGGACCCCCGGAATTCCGGATACTGGATCGGCCTCTCCTACGCCTATCTGGGGGCAAAAAAGTTCGAAAAAGCCCGCCGGTCTCTTTCCACAGCCCGCCATCTCCCTCTTTCCCCGCTTCAGACCAGGGAAGAGAGGGACCTTTCGTCCCAGATAGCCTTCTGGAGCCTCATGGAAAAGGCGAAATCCGAAGAGGCCAAAGGAGAGACGACCTCCGCGTTGCGAGACTACAGAAGAGCGGACCGGATCCACCCGGATCAGCCTGTCCTGAAAATCGCCCAGGCAGGACTCGATGTTCGCATGGGTCGAGATTCCCGGGCTGAAGCCCTTTACCGGAGGGCGATCACGCTCTCCCCAGAAGACCCTTCCGCCTGGGATGGCCTGCTCTCTCTCTATGCGCACGAAGGCCACAACCGGAAGGCCCTCGACCTCCTCGTCTCACTCAATCCCTCCCTCCGGACGAACCTTGAGGGGAGCCCGGATTTTCTGGTGACCGAGGGAGAGATCTTCGCCCGCACGGATCATCCGTCCCTGTCCCGGAAGGCTTTTCGAAAGGCCCTTCAGTTGCCCGCTCCGGCAAATCACAAGATCGGCTGGGGATGGACGATGCTCGACGCCGGCGCCTTCCACCCCCTGGCCACGCTTCTGAAACGCCTGGACGCAAGCCGGGGTCTCACACAGGAAGAGCTCAGGGATTTGCGGAGACTCCACCATCTCCGGGCCCTGCGGGAAGAGCAAAAACTGCTGGCAAAAAATGAATTCGACCGGGCCCTTTCCCGCATGAAATCCCATGCCGGCCGCCATCCTTCGGACCCGTTTTACCGGGAACAGGAAGCCTCGATTCTGGAGTCCCAGGGAAAAACCCGCGAAGCCTACCGGCTTGTCCGTGAGCTCGGTCCGGGATCGACTGTCAATTCCTATGAGGCCGCGGCGGGGGTGGCCATCGCGACCGGCCACACGCTCCAGGCGGAGGTATGGATCGACGACGCCGCCGGACGGTGGCCCCGGAGCGTCCGGGTGGCGCTTCTAGAGGCCCGTCTGCAACAATCTGAAAAACATCCCCTCATTGCCAGAAAGATCCTGGAGAAGGCACTGGCCCGTCATCCCCGGGATCCGCGACTTCTGCTCGCCATGGCGGACAACGATCGGATTCTTGGACATTTCGGACAGGCAGAATCGGACATCAAGCAGGCCCTGGCGGCCCTCAGGCTTCCGCCGCCCGCGGGAGAGACTCCACTGGACAGCTCGATTCTGTCCATTCAGGCCCGAACGGCCCTCGACTCCATCGAAAAGGAAAAGGAGCGCAAGACCAGGGGGCATCTCGAGCTCATGGCCGGGGAAACGGCCTTTACCCAGTACACCCAGTACTACTACGCCCAGATCGGGGACATCATTCCTCTCACGGGGTTCGGGCAGTTCTCATCCGGGAACGGAGGCGAGGCATTTCCCCTTCTGCATCTCTTTCTGATGGGAAATGCCTTCACCTTCGAATACCATCCGACCCCGACCGACACCTCCTTCCTCTCCCAGTCCTACGAAGGACTCACCCCCGCCGTGGGAATCCGGTTCCCGACGTCATTCGGATACTGGGAGGGAGACGCGGGGGTCGCCGTCGCCCAGCACTTTCAGACTCTCACGCCGCCGGGTACCGTCACGGGGCTTTTTCTCCAGACCGATCTTCTCTGGAACTTCCTGGGCGGGGGACTGGACCTCTTCGCGAACTTCACGGGATACATCGATTATGTCTACTTCCAGGCGCGCTATCTCACTCCCGTCTGGGACGGGGATTCCCGGCGCTTCCGGCTGGATCTC
>JAKBXW010000125.1 GCA_021840555.1 Nitrospirota bacterium | reverse complement strand
GTCGTGGCTGGTTCCCAATCGATCCTCCTGGAGAACCGTCGTCCCTTACGGTTCTCCGATCGCTCTCAATATATGAGTATAGCCTCATGGCAAAGCTCCTGGCATCCGTCCGGCATCAAATCCGGATGATGGATGGCGCAAGGAAGAGGGGAATTCATCCCGTCCGCCTTTTTGATCCGCCGCGGAGTCGACGGTTCCTCCCAGGGGTTGTTCCCGGGAGGGAGAGCCTGCGTGAAGAAAAGGAATTCCGTCAGGCAGGCGTATCCCGTGGATATGGTTTGGGAGGGGAAGATGGAGATCGGGAACATTCTTCTGTCGAAGGTGCCCATGGAAACCTCCCTAAATGGCTGCCGATAGTTCGTCGGTCCGTTTCCGGACCTGGAAGACTTCCATGATTTCTGTCGGAAGGAATTATTCCCGGAGGACCTCCTGGGAAGCCGGAAGGAGACGCCGGCGGAGAAACGTTCCCACGGCCAGAAGGAGCGCCGTGCCGAAAAGGGCGAGGGTTCCGGGTTCGGGGGTCTCGGAGAGGGCGTTTCCTCCGAATTCGTAGGAGCCCTCGCTGGTCTGGAACTTGACGGCGAAATCCGAGAGGGTGATGGAGGGAGTGTTCCCGAAAGATCCGGAAAGGGCCAGGACGAAGGAGTCGGAGGAGCCGGGAGTGAGCGTTCCATGTCCTCCGCTGCAATTCTTCGAAGATCCCGTCATGCAGACGTTTTCCGACGATTTGAAGCCGTCGACACCCCCAGGAAAATAGGCGTACTTAAAATAGGATCCCTTAGTTGTGATCTTGGCGCGAGTCAGGGTGGATCCTCCTTCAAAGCCGATCGAGTTGATAACGATGGGATTCAGGGAGGAATTCGCGTTCGCCGTCGCATTTCCGACCGTCCAGCCCAGGGTAAGGTCGGATGCGGTCAATTTCTCCACTGTAAAGGTCCCCAAAGCCGATAATGTCCCACCCGTAATGGTTCTAGAAAAATCCACCGAATAAGAATTCCCCACATCGGCCGAGGTCAGCGTCTCGGAAAAACTGGCATGGGCCTTTGGGACATGGAAGAACCCGGAGGCCACCACGAAGACTGCGGCCAGCGTCATTGTTCTGGAAAGGAATCGTCCTCTCAGGGCGGGGCGGTTCATGGGACCTCCGGGGTCGTCTGAATATTGTCTGTTGTCCCGTGACGTCCGTCTCAACTGAAACGGATGTTCCGGAACAGGGAAAGTTCATTCTCAAGATTTGTGATCAAAATCACAGTTGCCTTATAAAAAGCATATTCCGTGCCAGAAATAAAAAGTTCCACAAACAGGCCCTTTTCAAAGGACCCTCTGAAATCATTTTTGAGAATGCTGAAAAATTTCCTGACAGATGTCTCGGAATTTTTACAATGAAAAGGGATCCCGGAGGGGCTTTTCCCCGAAGCGGAGGGGGATTTCCATCCTCGTTCACGCGATTCGTGTTTTTTAAGCCGCCCTTTATTTCGAGGTGTTTACGAAAATGGTTTGCGATCCTCGCAACAGGCCCACCCTTCTTCCCTCCCGAATATGGGAAATGCCGGGGGCTGACGAGTCGAAAGAGGTCGGCGGCCCTCTCCTTTTCCAGGGCAAGACGATCCTGAGCGCCATCGGGTGAAGGGGGGAATGGACTGAAGCGACGGCATGCGTGACCGGAGGCCCTCCCGGGCAGGGGGGAAGGAACCCGTTCTCCTCACGGGACATTGACATTTAAAACATTTCAGTAATAATTGCATTTAAAATGCAATTATTACAAACCATCTTTTTCAGGATCTCCTCATGTATGTTTCCCGTACGATCGAGCCCTTCGTCATGTCTGCCTCAAGGCAGTTTCCAGTTCTGATGGTGACTGGGGCTCGTCAGGTCGGAAAAACGACCTTTCTCAAAAAGCTGAGCCAAGGAGAAAGGGAGTACATCTCTCTTGACGACCCCAATCTGCGGGAGCTGGCCCGGAGGGACCCCCCCCTCTTCCTCCAGCGGTTTCCTCCGCCCGTTCTGATCGATGAAATTCAGTACGCCACGGAACTCCTCCCCTTCCTCAAGATTTATGCCGACAGAACCGGGCAAGCGGGACTCTTTTGGCTGACGGGGTCGCAACCTTTTCACCTGATGAAGGGGGTCTCGGAATCTCTGGCAGGACGGGTGGGAGTTCTTCATCTCCTTGGCCTCTCCCGGGACGAACAAAGGAATGCGGGCAACGAAAGCCGCCCTTTCATTCCCACACCGGAGGAAATCGACCTGCGGACCCGAATCAAACCGCCACTCTCCCTCAAGGCCCTTTTCGCCCTTATATTCAGAGGATCCTTTCCCGCCATCGCCCTGGACGGATCTCGCGACCCGACCCTTTTTTTCAGCTCCTATCTTCAGACCTATCTGCAACGGGACATCAGGGATCTTGCGAAGGTGGGCGACGAGATGGCGTTTCTTCGTTTTCTCAGGGCGTGTGCGGCACGGACCGGCCAGCTTCTGAATATGGCCGATCTCGCCCGGGACGCAGACATTTCCTTCAATACGGCCAAGAACTGGCTTTCCATCCTCAAGAGTTCGGGCATCGTCCTCCTGCTTGAACCCTTTCACAACAACCTGTCCAAAAGACTGGTCAAATCCCCGAAGCTTTATTTTCTGGATACGGGCCTCTGCGCCTACCTCACCGGATGGTCGACCCCCGAAACCCTTGAGGCCGGAACCATGTCCGGAGCCATTCTCGAAACATGGATCGTCACCGAAATCCTGAAAAGCTACTGGCACAACGGACAGGAGGCACCCTTCACCTTTTTCAGGGATTCCGAAGGAAGGGAGATCGATCTCCTCCTGTCGAAAGACGGAATCCTCTATCCTCTTGAAATCAAAAAGACAGCCTCGCCACACCCGGAGGACATCCGTTCTTTTTCCGTTCTCAGAAAGCTTTCCGTCCCCATCGGCCCCGGAGGACTCATCTGCCTCTCCGAACAGTCGCTTCCGCTCTCGGAGACTGTCCGGACGATCCCGGTCCATGGGCTCTAGCTTCGGCGAAGATTTTTCCTGACAAAGGGAAGAGCCGGATAGATCAAAAAAAGGGGCCGGGGAAAGAGTCTCCCGCGGCCCCCCGTCCTGGATATTTCCGGACACGTCTCAGCTGGCTTTCGCATCCACATCG
This sequence comes from Nitrospirota bacterium, assembly GCA_021840555.1. Lineage (GTDB taxonomy): Bacteria > Nitrospirota > Leptospirillia > Leptospirillales > Leptospirillaceae > UBA4572. Next base: position 1,161 of record JAKBXW010000125.1, on the reverse strand, counting down.
CTTCGGCGAATGAGGACGACCTCCTGGTTCCCGGAGACCAGGACGTCTCCCAGGGAATTTTGGAAGAGGACCGGATTCGTACCCGAAAGCATGGAGAGCGAATAGGCGCTCTGGACCGAGGGCCCCTGCATGAGCGAGATCAGGGAGGGGTTCGGGAAGAAGACGTGGGTGAGGGAGGGGACCGTTCCGGTGGGGGTGATGGTCCACCAGTCCTGGTCGGCGATCTGGAGGGGAGAGGAGAAGATGGGGTTCTGGAGCTCGCAGGTGGAATGGACCCCCGCGCTCTTCACCGTCCCGAAGGCGACGGCGGGGGGATGGCTCGCCAGCTTCGTGAGGCCCCGGAGGAGCAGGGCTTTCTTCGACCGGTTTTCCGGCCGCGCAAGAAATGCCCGGAGCTTCGCAGGGGAAAGGAGCGCCTTTTCGACGGCATTCTTGCCGTAGAGGTCCCGGAAGATCCGGGCGGCGCCCTGGGCCAGACTCAGGACCGACCCGGGATGGCCGGAGATCGACGAAAGGGCCGGAAGGCCGATGTCCTTGAGGGAGAGGACGACGAGCCCCTCCCAGGTTCCCGCGAGAAGGGTCACCTCCGAGTAGCATGTCGGCGTCGATCCGGCGAGGCGCACGGTGCGGCCGTCGGTGAGGGGAAAGATCGAGGTGATCCATCCGGCTGCGGAGCCTACGGGGATCCGCTCCATGAGAAGGCCGTTCGTGTTGAGGACCGCCAGGGCCGGACCGTCGAAGAAGGAGAGGGGCAGAAGGTTGAGGCGAGTCTGCGTCAGGACCTGGGTCCCGGTATAGGTGGTCACGGAGGTTTCCGTGGGCCGCTGCCGCACGGAGGAGGTGGTCCAGACGAGGTCGGTCCGGGGATCGACCTTCAGTGCGAAGTTTCCGTTTTCGGGGGGAAGGCCCACCGGGAAGGGGCCCCGGACCCGGCCGGAGGGAAGGAGACGGTAGAGGACCAGAAGAGGATGGTGGCTTCCCTCATGGAGGATCGTGGGAAAGAAGATCCCGTCCTCGTTGTCCCGGGCCACCCGAAGATTGCCGAAGGACCAGCGGACGGAGGCGGGAAGACGGCGGAGGCGAAGCCTTCGGCGGACCGGGTCGTAGAGGACGACGGACCGCTCCCTCCGGCTCAGGCGGGAAGGGAAGAGTAGACCCGTT
>JAKBXW010000124.1 GCA_021840555.1 Nitrospirota bacterium | reverse complement strand
GGTGACCTATCCCCTGACGACGGCGTTTCTGACAATTCCGGGGGTGCGGCATGTCCGCGGTTATTCCGATTTCGGAAATTCGCTCATCTACATTCTTTTCAAGGAGGGAACGGATCAGTACTGGGCCCGGTCCCGGGTGCTGGAATATTTGAATCAGGTCGAAAGCCGTCTTCCTCCGGGGGTGACGGCCACACTGGGCCCCGATGCCACCGGTCTGGGCTGGGTCTATGAATACGCTTTGGTCGACCGAACACACCGTCATGACCTGTCCCAACTGCGGGCCCTGCAGGACTGGTTCCTGAAATTCGAGCTCCAGAGCCTCCACGGCGTGGCGGAAGTGGCGTCGGTCGGCGGGATGGTAAAGGAATTCCAGGTCGAAGTCGATCCGGAAAAACTTCTGGCTTACCATGTGAGCCTCTCCCGGGTGGAACGGGCGATCCGGGCCTCGAACGGCGATGTGGGCGGCTCTGTCGTGGACATGGGAGAAGCGCAATACATGGTCCGGACCCGGGGATACATTCATTCCCTTTCGGACATCCGGAATATTCCCCTTGCCGTCGGAACCGGAGGAGATCCGGTCCGTCTCTCCGACGTGGCCACCGTGCATCTCGGCCCGGAACTCCGGCAGGGAGTGGCGGAACTCGATGGAGAGGGCGAAGTCGCGGGGGGGATCGTCATCACCCGGGGAGGCACCAACGCGCTCGACGTCATCCGGGCGGTGAAAGAAAAGATCCGGGCTCTTTCGCCGATGCTGCCGCCCGGCGTGGAGGTGGTCACGACCTACGACCGTTCCCGTCTGATTCTGAAAAGCATCCGGAATCTCCTTGAAAAACTTCTGGAGGAGTCGGTCGCGGTCTCTCTGGTCTGCCTCCTGTTCCTGTCCCGGCTCCGTTCTTCCCTGGTCGCCATCCTGAGCCTTCCGGTCGGTATTTTTTCGGCCTTTGTCCTCATGGCGCGTCAGGGACTCACCGCCAACATCATGTCTCTCGGAGGAATCGCGGTCTCTGTCGGGGTCATGGTAGACGCGGCGATCGTGATGATCGAAAACATGCACAAGCACCAGGAACGTTCCTGCGAGGGGGAAAACCCCTGGGACACGGCCCTTCGCTCAGCACGGGAAGTGGGGCCCTCCCTCTTTTTCTCCCTCCTGGTGATCACCGTGTCCTTCCTTCCGATTTTTGCCCTCCAGGAACAGGAGGGCCGGCTCTTCAAGCCGCTGGCCTTCACCAAAACCTGGTCCATCGCCATTTCCGCCGGCCTTTCGATCACCCTGGTGCCGGTCCTGATGGGATTTCTCATCCGGGGAAAAATTCCGGCAGAAAACAACAATCCTATCAACCGGTTCCTGGTCCTCCTCTATCGTCCGGTGATTGGAGGAGCGCTCCGTCATCGCTGGATGATGCTTGCCATAGCCGGAGCCTTCCTCGTAACGGCGGCGATTCCACTGACGCATCTGGGGACGGAATTCATGCCCCCTCTCTACGAAGGGGACCTTTTGTACATGCCGACCCTGACGCCCGGGGTCTCGGTGGGAGAGTCGGCCCATCTGCTCCAGATAACCGACCGCCTCATTCGGACCGTGCCGGAGGTGGACCGGGTCTTCGGACAATCGGGCCGGGCGGAAACCGCGACCGACTCGGCGCATTTCACGATGTTCGACACGGTCGTGACACTCAAGCCACGAAACCGGTGGCGTCCCGGAATGACTCTTGACCGGATCAAGGAAGAGCTCGACCGGGTCGTTTCGCTTCCGGGGGTGTCCAATATCTGGACGATGCCGATCATCAACCGGGTCAACATGCTGTCGACCGGGATCAAATCTCCGCTTGGCCTCAAGGTGACGGCCCCGTCGCTCGGGACGATCGACCGGCTCGACCGGCAGATCCGGGAGGTGTTGCTCGCACTTCCCGAAACCGCGTCGGTCTATGCCGACCGGCTCACGGGAGGCCGTTATATTTCGGTCAGCGTCCACCGCTTCCGCGCGGCCCGCTATGGGCTAAACGTTGAGGATGTCAACCGCATGGTCCGGACCGCCATCGGAGGAGAGACACTGACGACGGTGGTCCAGGGGCGGGAGCGATTCCCGGTGAACCTCCGGTATGCCCGGGACGAGAGGGGCTCCCTAGAGGATCTCGGATCCCTGTTGGTCCCGACACCGGGAGGAGGGCAGGTGCCGCTGTCCCGTCTTGCCTCACTCACGATCGAAGAGGGCCCCACCATGATCAAGACCGAAAACGCCCGGCTCACGGGATGGATCTATATCGACATCAAGGGGGGAGACCTGGGCGGCTACGTCGCCCGGGCCAAAAGGGCGATCGCCCGTTCCGTCACGCTTCCGGCAGGAACGACCCTTTCCTGGTCGGGGCAGTACGCGTCGATCGAGCGGGCACGCAAAAGACTGGCCCTCGTGCTTCCCCTGACCCTTTTGATCATTGTCGCGCTTCTTTTTGTCCACTTCCGGAACATGGCCAAGACGGGAATGGTCCTTCTTTCATTGCCGTTCGCGGTCCTCGGAAGCCTGTGGTTCCTTTACGGGCTTCACTACCGCCTTTCCGTGGCCGTGATCACGGGAATGATCGCATTGGCCGGGATCGCAGTCGAATTCGGGATCGTGATGATCCTCTACCTCGACCGTTCCGTCGAACGGCGACGGAGCGAAGGCCGGCTAAAAACACCGGAAGACCTCGACCAGGCGATTGTCGAAGGAACGCTCTACCGCCTCCGGCCGATCGCCATGACGGGAACCGTCATCCTCGCGGGATTGCTGCCGATCATGGTGAGCCACGGGACTGGATCGGACGTCATGAAGCGGATCGCCGCCCCGATGGTCGGGGGGATGGTCACGGCGATCGTATTAAGTCTTTTAGTCATTCCCGTTCTCTACAGGCTGTGGAAGGAGACCGATCTCCGCCGGGCCGAAGACGGCGGACAGGATCTGGAATCTCCACACACGGAAGGGGAGGGCCCCCTTCCATCGCATTCCCACTTTCTCAAAGGAGGACAATCATGAATCGGACAACAAAACAGATAACGACACTGACGGGGACGCTCCTGGGAATCCTGATTGCCGGAACAATCGCCATTGCCGACGACATGGGAAACATGAACGGCATGCCGGACATGTCGTCGGGGATGGGGCATACATCTTCCGTCCCGACGGTCGGTCACGGACAGGGAATCGTCCAGTCGGTCGATCAAAAGGCCGGGACGGTCACCATCACGCACGGGCCGATCAGGGAGTTCGGATGGAGCGGGATGACGATGACTTTCAGTTTACGGCACCGGTCTTCCTTGAAGTTTCTCAAAAAAGGAGAGCACGTCCGGTTCGATGTGGTTCAGGACACCCAGGGATCGGCCGTGATCACGAAGATTCACCCGGAGCCCTGACAGACTTGCCCAAGGAGGAAAAAATGATGGACCGCCGGCAGGCTTTGAAGAAGATGTTCCGGATAGTCGTCGCGGCTCTTGCGTATCCTGTGACGGCGAAAGGGGGACAAAACCAAGCTTGGGCTGCCCCATTGGCCCAAAAGATCGACAAGAAAACGGCCCGTTACCAGAATTATCCGGAGGACGGAAAGATGTGCATGAACTGCCGGCACTTCATTCCGCCCAGGGGAATGGGGTCCATGATGGAAGGGATGAAACAGGGCACGGGGAGCATGGACGGTTCGATGGGAATGGGAAACATGATGGCGGGAGAATGCACGGTCGTGGCGGGTCCCGTCAGTCCCATGGGGTATTGCCGTTTTTACATGAAGAAAAGTTAGCGTTGCAGGTCGACACAAACCAGAACAGAAACCCGTCCCGGAATCTCCCGGGACAGGCAATGAGGGCATTTTTTACAGGGCCCTTTCAACACGACAACCTTCAATTCGGAGGACTCGGCATGAAAAAGCATCTCGCAGTGATCTCACTCTTTCTCTTGGTCCTGTTTCCGACAGTGTCCCTGGCGGCCAATCCCTACACGATTATGATGGACGAACGGATGCAGAGAGCCCAGCACGAACTTGATCTGGCCAAGAAAAAGAAAAAGGCCGAACAGGAAAATTTGCTCAAGGAAAATTTGTCGCTTATGAAAGAGAACCTCCGTCTGATGTCAAAAAACATGGGGAAGATGGACAGCCAGATGGAGACCATGATCCGGAAATACAAAAGCGAACATCACCGTCATATGGCAACCCTCATGCAGGCCATGGTCCAGGAACATGTCTATGTCCTCGAGATCCTGAAGCAGATGGTGGAAAGGAGAGAACTCCGGAATCAAAGTTTGCTCAAGCATTCCGGAAAATAAATCCCGGGGAATGAACTCCAGAACGGATTTGTGGACACCAGGCAGTCCGGATCCCAAAGGATCCGGCACCTGGAAACCGTTGCCTTTCCCGGCAGCAGGGAAGAGGAGATC
>JAKBXW010000030.1 GCA_021840555.1 Nitrospirota bacterium | reverse complement strand
GACCGAACACGGGATTGCGCTGAGAAAGGGAAGCGCGGTCGTTCTGACCAGCTCCTGGAAGGTGTTTTTGCCTGTGATGAGTTCGTAGGAGGATTTGGGAGGCGTTCCAGCCTGGATCCCCATTCCGCTCGAAGTGTTCGATTGGGGATCCAGGTCGATGACCAGTACTTTTTTTTCCTCGACAGCCAGGGAGGCGGCAAGATTGATCGTTGTCGTCGTTTTTCCGACCCCGCCTTTTTGATTCGCAATCGCCACAATGCGTGTCATTGGATTCTCCATGGAAATGTTCCACGTGGAACATTCGGAAATTAGCCTTGAAAAATGGACTCCGTGAGGGAAATCGTCTTCGTTTCTCCCCATGAATGGACGCCCCCTGTTATGGCATAGGAGGAAACCGGAATGCAAGCGGAATGTGAGTCATGTCCGAAGCGAAAGAGGTTGCATGGGGGGACGGTGTTTTTGCGAATGGCCGGATCGGAGAAAAGGTCGTCCAAGGTGATGGCCTTCATGAGAATGAGGGGGGAGATTATGGGGCAGGAGAGTGAAGGGAGAGTTCGGGTATTGGAGAGGCCGAGGCGGGAGGCGGCATATTCGATGAAGATGCGTTTTTTTTCGATGCGTTCAAGAAGTGTGATCCGATGGTTCGGAGCAAGAATCGCAAAGAGGAGGCCGGGAGTCCCGTTCCCCGATCCGAAATCGATGATCTCGGCAGGAAGGCGTTCGTGCAACAGTTCAAAGGCAAGAAGGGAGTCCAGGATCAGATGGCGACGGACCTCATCCGGGGTGCTGAATCCAGTCAGCCTGATTTTCTTGTTCCACTCCAGGAGGAGGGAGGCATAAAGGTCAAGCTTGCCCTGAAGACTCCCGGAAAGTGGAATCCAGCCCAGATCGATGGAGCGGGTCATTGGTCGATTTTTTTGTGATGCTTCAGGATTGAAATCCGGAGAAGGTCGATCGATCCTGGGGTGACTCCACGAAGGGACTGGGCATCGGAAAGGCGGGCTGGCCGTTCCTTTTTGAGCCGATGGCGGACTTCACGGGAGATCCCCGGCAATTCGAGTTCCAGTATTTCCGGGGGAATGGGAAGATCTTCCATCCGGTTCCACCGGTCATTGGAAATCCGGACATATCCCTCATACTTGATCTCCTGTTCCAGTGAGGAGAGCCAGTTTGCGGGAGCCTGTGAAAAATGGCCAGGGAGCCCATCTCCAATCATGTCAGCCAGAGAACAATCCGGCGAGCGCAGATGGTCAAGGAGTGTTTTTCCTTCTTTTCGGGTATTGGTGAGTGCGGCCTTGAGCGTCCGCTGAAAGGATTCCCTTTGGGAATATGCCTCGGCTTTCCAGGGGGGCAGAAGTCCGAGTAAAAGCGCTTGGGGGGTGAGACGATCCACAGCATTGTCGTTTCTGATATAGAGTCTGTTTTCTGCCCGGCTCGTGAACATTCGGTAGGGCTCATCCACGCTGTGGGTGACCAGATCGTCTACCATGACTCCCAGGTAGGAACTCTGGCGGTCCGGATGCCAGGGGGGGCGACCGGAGACAAGCAGGGCTGCATTGATGCCTGCGACAAGACCCTGACCGGCTGCCTCTTCGTAGCCGGTCGTTCCATTGATCTGGCCGGCCAGAAAAAGATTCGAAAGAGGCCGGGCGCGAAGGGAGCGATCGAGTTGGTCCGGAAAAACGAAGTCGTATTCGACGGCGTAACCCGGGCGAAGGATGATGGCATTTTCGAGGCCGGGTATGGAGGAGACGATCTTTTCCTGAACATCCAGCGGAAGGCTCGTGGAGATGCCGTTTGGATAGAATTCGTCGACGTCGACCCCTTCTGGTTCAACAAAAATATGATGTGTCGATCGGTGGGGAAACTTGACGATCTTGTCTTCGATGGAAGGACAGTACCGGGGGCCGATCCCGTGAATTTTTCCGCTGTAAAGGGGAGAACGGTCCAAATTTGCGGAAATGATCTCACGGGTTCGGTCGGTGGTCGATGTGAGAAAACAGGGTTTTTGTGGGCCTCCATAAAAAAGTCTGTCAGGGGGCGCGAAAAGAGAAAAGAAAGGGACAGGATCGTCTCCTGGCTGGGGAAGCATGCGCCCAAAGTCGATCGAGCGTCCAAGAAGACGGGGGGGAGTTCCCGTCTTCATCCGGCCCAGGGAAAGTCCGCATTTGTCGGAGAGCACGGAGGAAAGGCCGGATGTGGCCCGTTCCCCTCCGCGCCCTCCGGAAACGGCGTCGAGGCCCACATGAAGACGACCGTTCAAAAATGTCCCTGTCGTGAGAACCAGGGATCGGCATTGAAGTTTGGAGCCATCCTGAAGGATGACCTGGGTTATCTGCCCATTGATGATCTCGAGGTCGACGATCTCCCCCTGGCGGAGAAAGAGAGTCGGTTGGCTGTCCAAAAGCCTGCGGGCTTCAATGCGGTAACGGGAGCGGTCGCACTGGGCACGGATCGCCTGAACGGCGGCACCTTTTCGGGTATTGAGCATTTTGAACTGGATTCCGGACCGGTCGGCCAATTCCCCCATGGCTCCGCCCATGGCATCGATCTCCCGGACGATATGTCCTTTTCCGATCCCGCCGACAGAGGGATTGCAGGACATTTGTCCGATCAGATCGAGATGCATCGTGACAAGAAGGGTGTTCTGCCCCATCCTGGCTGCTGCATAGGCGGCTTCGATTCCGGCGTGACCTCCTCCGACGACGAGGACATCCCATGAATTCCGCAATGACAAACCCATTGAATTATTTTCCCAGGCAGAAAAGGTTGAATACGCGATCGTAAATGTCGGAATAGGGAACAGCTCCAACTCCATCATCCACCACTTGACGGCCCACTTCAAGGGCGCCGAGCGCCAGGTCGATCTGCCCTTTTTCGAGAAAGGAGCGCGCCTCCCGAACGGCCGAACGAAGAGATCGGAGCGTGTTAAGCTGTCGGTCGGAGTCGAGTGTGGATGATCCTGAGGACGCTGAAGTATAAAAATCTTCAGCAAGGCAACGAAGTCGGTCGGAAAGACGGGAAAGGCCTCTGCGGGTTTTCGCCGAAACAAGATGATGGAAGAGGGAGGGATCGGAGGGAGGAGACAGATCGACTTTGTTCCAGAGAAAGAAAACGGGCTTCTCTTGTTTGGAAAGAAGAGCGGGGTCGGGGAGAATCGGAAAATCCGGACAAGCGACCCAGAGGATGCAGTCGGCTCGCGAGAAGGATTGTCTTGTCCGTCGGATCCCTTCCTGCTCGATCCTGTCTTCAGATGGACGGATTCCAGCCGAATCAAGAAGGACAAGATCGCCGAAGGGAAAGGAAAGACGTCCTTCCAGCAGGTCCCGCGTGGTCCCGGGAATTGGAGAGACGATCGCCCGGTTGTCCTTCAGAATGCGGTTGAAAAGGGAGGATTTTCCGGAGTTTGGATGGCCGGCGATAAGGACGCTGAAACCGTTGTAGGGCCTTCGCGCTTTAGTCGTGCGTTTGATGACATTTGATAGGGAGTCGTCCAGTGTCTGAATGCGTGCGGCTAGAACTTTTGGGGAAAGCTCCGAAAGGGCTTCTTCTTCCTCATCTGGATGATCGAGAAATGTAAAGAAAAGAGCAAGGAGATTGAGAAAATCTTCCCTGATGGTGAAAAGGGGGTGGGATCCGGAGGCGGTATAATGCGTGTGAGCTTCCTGAAAGTCGGAGTAGGAAGGCGCGGAAATCATGCGGTGAAGGGATTCGGCCTTCAGAAGAGAAATTTTTTTGTTCTGGTAGGCACGGAGGGAAAATTCCCCCGGACGCGCAAATCGAATGCCCTGCCGTTGGAGAAGGGAAAGGATATGACGGATGTTGTGAGGATTTCCGTGCGCGTGGATTTCAATGACATCTTCCCCGGTATATGACCGGGGTCCTTCAAAGTAAAGGATCAGGCAGTCATCGACCGGGTTGCCCTCGTCGATAATTGACGCGCGGTATATGTGGCGGTGTTCGAGGGAGGAGGGAAGTGCGGGAAAGAGAGGGCGAATCCGGTCGGGAAGGTTGTCACCGGAAAGACGGAGAATCCCGACCGGCTGGGGGACAAGAAGTGTGACAGGTGCGACGACGGGTTCCATGGCAATCCACCGAGTTCACCATCCCTAGCGGGGCAGGGAGGTTTTGAAAAGATAGCGCATGGTGAAATATTGCTGTCCGATCGTCAGGACGTTATTGACGATCCAGTAGAGGACGAGCCCGGATGGAAAATTGAGAAAGAAAAAAGTCATGACAACCGGCATGAACATCATGATCCGTTTCTGCATGGGATCGGGGGTTGAGGGGGTCAGCCGGGTCTGTATGATCATGGTGATTCCCATGATGATCGGAAAAATATAGTAGGGATCCTTCTGGGAAAGGTCGTGGATCCACAGGATAAAAGGGGCTTGCCGGAGTTCGACGGTATTGTTGAGAATGTTGTAGAGGGCTACGAACACCGGGATCTGGACAAGTACGGGCAGGCAGCCTCCGAGGGGGTTGATCCGGCGCTCCTTGTATAGTTCCATCATGGCGGCATTCAGCTGTTGGCGATCATCCTTGAATTTGGCCTGGAGTTTTTTGATCTCGGGTTGCAGTTGCTGCATCTGGAACATGGATCGGTAGGAGAGATAGGTCAGGGGAGAAAAAAGAAGCTTGATGAAAAGGGTCAGAATGATGATGGCAAAACCATAATTCGCCATGTGGGCATAAAGGTTCGAAAGGATCAGGAATAGGAATTTCGCGAGAAAGCTGACAAGGTAAATCCGGCCAAAAAGAAACCAGCCGAAGTCTACGGTATCAACAAGTCCAGGATCGGCATTTTTGAGGAGGCTGTAACGCTTTGGGCTTCCGGTGATTGAAAAGGATGCGTCCCCGGAAGGAAGGTCGAGACGGATGAGGGAGGAGGATTTATCCTTGATGATCTCGGTCGTCGCCGAAAGCCCGGACAGCGAAATGAATCCGATGAAATATTTGGTTTCGTTGCCGACCCAGGACAAAAGGCCCGGTGCAAAGGTTTCGGCCTGGTCCTTCTTGAATTCATTCATCTTCCCGGAAGGAGTCCCATAGATGGGGCCCTGAAACTCGGTTCCGTAAGATTGAGCCTCATCGGTCATTCCGAAGTCGAGCCCCGGAAGAAATACGAGGGGAAGTTTGTCGGGGTTGGAAATATGAACTCCGACGCGATATCCACTGGCCGGAATCGAATAGGAAATAACGGCAGAATGACCATTGTAGGAATATTTTTCATCGAGAACCGTGGTGCCGGAAGAGATGGGATATTGATTCGAGGCAGGGAGGGATCCATTGACCGCGAGAGAGTCGAGGGTCATTGGAAGAAGGCCGTTTTTGTCCCGGACAACAAGACCTCCGCCGACAAAGCCCGGCTTTGATCTCAGGAGATTGACGGGGGTTTTTCTGTCGGATTCGAGATATCCGGGGAGCGACCAGGAGGTCATGGTTCCCGATTTTTTTGAAAAGGAAAGCTTGAGATCAGGTGATGAAATAGTAATCAGTTCATCTTCCGGATCATTCAGCATCGGAATGGAAATGAGTTTTGAGGAAATTATCCCTTTGCCCGTAACAGGTGCCTGAGGTTGTGGCTTGTGAGTCGAGAAATAATAGTAAAGGAGAAAGTTGAAACCCAGAACAATGGCTATGAGGGGCAGCATTCTTTTGAGCATCGAAAAATCCACTTTCGGTTTTAGGGGACCCCAAAAAGGGGTCGGTTTCAGGGGAAGTCGATCCCGCCAGGATGAAAGGGGTGGCAGCGGAGAATCCTAGAGACGGACTTCAGGAAGGCTTTGGAAAAAGGGTATTTTTCGAAAGCCAGCCTGGAATATTCGGAGCAGGTGGGGTGAAAGCGGCAGGAGGGTGGAAGGAAAGGCGAGACGAACTTCTGATAGAGGCGGATTATCGTTTGCATAGTCAGGCCTTCATCCTGTTAAGCGTTCTGCAGGCATCACCCATCTGTTCCAAAAGGGTCTCGAAGGGAACAGTCCTGGAAGGGGACCGTCCCATAAGGGCGTATTCTCCGGTCGGAAAACCCGCCGTATGGCGAAAAGACTCTCGCAGGCGTCGTCTGATTCTGTTTCTGAAGACGGCTTTGCCAAGTTTTTTCCCGACGAGAATGCTAAGCCGTTGGTCTGGGGAAAGCCGGCACAGGAGGACAAAGGAAGGACAGACAAACTTTATTCCCGGAGATTCGATCAGCGACTGGATCTGAAATCGTGTGAGGGGAACTGCCTTCAATTGAGAAACCGTGTCAAACCGTGAGGCGGTAGCGCCCTTTGGCTCTTCTCTTTTTCAGAACTTTTTTGCCGGCTGTCGTGGCCATCCGCTTGCGAAACCCATGAGTCCTGGTACGGCGAAGGTTGCTGGGATTGAAAGTCAGTGACATGGTTGCTCCTTGAACGGGAAAAGGAAAGGGCGCCGAAAAACCCTTTCCGGACAATGAATCGCTATGACAGTTTCAGGCTACTCGGATACGACCACTATCTTAAAAGATGCATGAATGGAATGCCCCAGGGAGACAGAAACAGTATATTCTCCGAGTTCCCGAATCGGAGAATCGAGGTGCAATTGTTTCTTGTCGAGCTGAATGTCTCTCTTGGCTAGAAGATCGCACAGGTGCATCGTGGTCACTGATCCGAAAAGACGACCGTTTTCGCCGGTTTTGACGGGAACATTCAATACGAGTTCCGAAAGGGTTCGGGCGAGACTGGAAAGGTTCTCATGCTCTTTTTGGGCTTTTTTCCGAATCTGTTCTTTCCGGACCTCGAGTGCCGCAAGTTCTTCCTTGCCTGCGAGAACGCAGAGATTTTTAGGAAGAAGATAGTTTCTGGCATAACCGGAGGAAACGGAGACAAGGTCCCCGGGGATCCCGAGATTGTCGATTTTCTGTTTTAAGATAACGGCAGTCTTTCCCATGATATCTCCACTTTTTAAGAGTTAAACCGTAACAGTGTAGCAAAGGGTGCACACCTAATCAATGGGTCAGCAATTCCTATATGGTCTCTCCGTCCGTTGCTGGAGGTTTTTCCCTTTCTGATGGCGACCGACGGTGTCGTATATCCGGCCTCCGTGTGGAAGAAAGTCTTCCGGGCATAAGTGAAGGTCCGCGGGCACTCCTGTTCAAAACTGCGGCTTCTGGGAGCCATTGAATTCCACAGGTTCTGAAACCGCCGGCCTGACCGGTCCGTCATCCGGGGATAGTTCCGCGAGCATTCAGGTGGTGGGAGTCCATAGAGGATCCTATCGTTCAGTCGTGTTCCGTGTTGCTCTTGCGTTCCTGTTTCTGGCCATTCTTATTCCGCCGTCAGGGATTCGGGGCCCGCCGTCGAACAGAGCGGACCTCGTGGGCCTAAAGGACCCACAGGATCCGGGCATTCTTGTGCGCGACCGCTAACGGATCCTCCGCTTCCGCCATGGCTTCCGGGTCGCCTTCTTTCGGGAGTTCTCCACACTCTTGAAGTGGTTCCTGTTCGACAACGGAGATCACGTCGTCGCCGTCATGTCCGGAAAATTCCGGGTCGATACCTGCTGACCCTTGGTCCCTCCATCCCCCGTTTGATTCGATTCCCGGGCCATCCGCCAAAAACGTCTGCCTCCTGACCGGATGCAAGCCAGGGTTCACGCCACTTCAGGCCATGCGTCCCAGGGAAAAAAGAGCGAAAGACTTCGTTCATTCCTCCTTGGGAAACGGAATCCTTGGGACACTCCCTCTCTTCCAAGATGCAAAAACCCCTCCCGGATGCATCGGATTTCAGGATGACCGGTCCAAGTTTAGAATTGCTGATCAATGGGTACCCAAACCCAGAAAGGTTTTCTTGTTTTTTCTTCCTCTGTCCCCTCACTCCATCGCCGTTTTAGGTTGATAATGAGAGGAGGGCGGATTCAGGATTGAAGATCCAGCGGAACACAGGTTAGACTAGCGAAATATGAAAAAAAGCAGTCATGTCCGGGAGAGCGGCTTGTGAGGACGGGATTTACAACAGGGGCCTGTGCCCAGGCCGGGGTCAGGGCCTGTCTTGACGCAATCTTGTCCGGCGAATGGTCCGGAACGGTCAGGATACGTCTTCCGAATGGTCGGAGTGCCGAATTCGCTCTGAACCGACGCGAATCGGGGGTCCGGGACGGTTGCCCGTGGGCTATGGCCGCGATCATCAAGGATGGAGGAGACGATCCAGACTGTACTCATGGTGCGGAAATCGTGACTGAACTCTCTCTTACTGATGATGGGAAGATCGAATACGTTGCCGGGCAAGGGGTCGGGACCATAACGAAACCGGGTCTTGCCATACCGGTCGGGGAGCCGGCGATCAATCCGGTTCCAAGAAGATTCATGAAGGAAGAATTCATGGCGACCAAAGAGCGGATCATCAGGACCATGGACATGAAAAATCCGGGAGCCATCATTACGATATCCATCCCCGATGGAGCGATCCGGGCCGAAAAAACGCTGAACAGACGGCTGGGAATCGAGGGGGGGCTTTCCATTCTCGGGACAAAAGGAATTGTCGTTCCCTTCAGCACGGCGGCTTACCGTGCAAGCATCGCCCAGGCCATCGATGTGGCCAGGGCGAGAAACCTCGACACGCTCGTGATGACAACGGGGGGGCAGAGCGAAGCGTTCGCGATGAAGCTCTATCCCGACCTCTCTCCGGAAGGCTTCATCCAGATCGGGGACTTCACGGGATATTCCATCCGACAGGCCGCGAAATCCGGGATCAGGCGTGTTATCATGGCCGGCTTTCTCGGCAAATTCTCGAAACTCGCCAAAGGAGTGACGCAAACCCACGCGGCCGGCTCCCAGGTCGATCTCGCCTTTCTTGTCGAACTCGCGAAGGCGACAGGATCATCTGATGAAACCTGCCAGGAAATCATGAAGGCCAACACGGCCCGTCATGTGGGGGATATTCTAGAAGCGTCCGGCAACAGGGAGTTCTTTGGACTCATGTGTCGAAAAATCCTTCATCATCTCCGTCGGATAGCTCCACATCCCCCGGAAATGGAGATCCTCCTGTCGAACTTCCGGGGAGAACTGATCGGCCGTGCGGGAACCTTCGATGAATGAAGAACGCCGAGTCCACGTCGTTGGTGTGGAGCCGGAAGGACCCCGGCCGGACTACTTCCCTCTGGCGACCCTTTTGCCGAGGTGCGGAATTCTCGCCGGGGGGAAAAGACACATCGAGGCGCTCTCCGATCGTCTTCCGGAGGGAGCCCGACTTGTTCCCATCACGAACAACGTGCCGGAGATCGTATCGGTCCTGGAGGATTTCGTCATAAATCCCGCGGGAAAAATCGCCGTTGTCCTCGCCACGGGCGATCCCCTTTACCATGGGATCGGAGGACCCATTTCCCGGGCTATTTCCCGGGAGCATGTGGCGTATTACCCCGCAACCACTCTTGTGCAAAGGGCTTTTTCACTCTTGGGAGAGCCTTGGGAGGATGTGCAGGTGGGGAGCATCCATGGAAAGAAGGAGGATCCGATCCTGTCCCCTGGGCGATGGATTTTCTATACGGGAGGATCCGGGGGGCCTGCCGCCCTGCTCGAGATGGCCGCTCGCCAAGGATTTCGGATCGGAGAGATGACGGTCCTCGAGGGAATCGGACTTCCCGGACAAAAGGTGACCTCCTTCCGGCCTCCGGATCCCGAAAAGATCCGGGAGGGGGAGTTTCAGACGCTGAACATGGTCGTCATGACCGTTGAAAAAAATAGGGATGGGATCCAGCATATATGAGCGAGCGGCTTTTTGGACTGCCGGAAGAGGCATTCCGTTATACTGTTCCCCGAAAAGGGCTTATCACGAAGACTGAAATCCGTGTTCTTTCCCTCTCGAAACTCGATCTTCGTCCCGGTCAGGTCCTTTGGGATATCGGGGCCGGTTCCGGCTCCGTCGGAATCGAGGCGGCAAGACTGGTGGCAGACCTTTCCGTATGGGCCATCGAAAAGGATGCAGACGACTACAAGTGCCTCCAGGAAAACATTCAGACCTTCAATCTCTCAGGGCGAGTCCATCCCGTTTTCGGGAAGGCTCCCGAAGCGCTTGTCGCCCTCCCCCGCCCCCACCGCGTCTTTGTCGGTGGCTCGGGAGGCCGGAT
Organism: Nitrospirota bacterium; assembly: GCA_021840555.1. Classification (GTDB taxonomy): domain Bacteria; phylum Nitrospirota; class Leptospirillia; order Leptospirillales; family Leptospirillaceae; genus UBA4572. The sequence continues at coordinate 8,841 of JAKBXW010000030.1, read as the reverse complement.
GGCCGATCTCCTCGATCGCTGCTGGGGGTCGGACCCCCCTCCGGGAATCGTGTGCAACCTGGCAACCGTCGAGAACCTTGCCGAAGTGATCTCATGGGCGAAGGGTCGGGGAATCGATCCGGACATTCTTCATGTGCAGGTCGGCCGGGGTCAGCCCATCATCGGGCTTCACCGGATCGAGGCACTTAATCCCGTTTGGATTGTATCGCTCTTTCCGGAAAACGGAAAAAGCGATGAGGGTGGAAAGGAGCGGCCATGACCGGAGCCCCTAATCCACCGGAGGGGAAAAAGATCGCCGTGATCACAATCACGCGGCCCGGCCTGGTCGTCGCGGGAAAAATCGTCCGGGACCAGAGGGCCGACCTTTACGTCTCTGAGCGGTATGTTCCGAACGTTCCCGAAGATCTTCGGGCGTTGTCGCACCCTTTCGACGGGGTCATCAAGAACCTTCTCCCGGACCTTTTTGCCCGCTACGACGGCCTTGTCTTCATCATGGCTCTGGGGATCGTCGTCCGGTCGATCGGACCGCTCATCGCTGACAAGACCCGGGATCCGGCCGTCCTTGTCGGGGATGTTCAGGGGAAATTCATCATCAGCGTCCTTTCCGGCCATCTCGGAGGGGCGAACCGTCTTACGCAGGAGATCGCCCGGTCGACGGGGGCCATTCCCGTCGTCACCACCGGGACCGATGTGACACAAAATGTGGCTCCTGATCTGATTTCCCAGGAAATCGGGGCCGAACTCGATCCGCTCGATCAGCTCAAGCGCGTCAGTTCCGCCATCGTCGACGGGGACCCGGTCCTCTTCCTGAACCAGGAGGGAATCCCGATTCCTTCCCTGTCGGGACAGCTCAAGCCGAACATCCATGTGACCGATCGCTATCCGGATCCTTTTCCATCGGTCCGGGCGGCAGTCGTGATTTCCCGTCATGTCCCCTCTCGTTCCCTGCCGGCCGGAATCGAGGGGATTTCGCTCATTCCCCGGGTCTACGGGGTCGGGATCGGATGCAACAGGGGGACATCCACGGATGAAATCACAGCGGCTCTTCATGTCCTGCTCGAAGAGTCCCGAATCCATCCAAAGTCCATTCAGGCCTTCGGCTCGATCGACCTCAAGGCGGACGAACCCGGAATCCTCGACACTGCCTCCCGATTTGCGAGGCCTCTTTTCTTTTTTTCCCGCGACCGCCTCGGGACGGTAAACGTTCCCAATCCGTCCGGGGTGGTCCAGAAATATGTCGGGACCCCTGCCGTGGCGGAACCGGCCGCCCTGCTCGCCCTGTCCCAGTCATCTCCCCCCTGGAAGGGACATGCTGTACTCGAGGTCGAAAAGCGGAAATCCGGAAATGTGACGCTGGCTCTGGCCCGTTGGGTGCCCGATCCACCTACTTCAAATTCCTAGCAAGAGGACATCATGACAAAGAGCTATATCACTCCTTCCCGGGAGACGAAGGGAGGGGCCTTGACCCTGGTGGGATTCGGTCCGGGATCGGAAGACCATTTGACGCCGGTTGCACGCCGGGCGATCGAGGACGCCGACATCATCATCGGATATCGCACCTACATCGATCTCGTCCGCCCTCTCATCGGCCAGAAGACCGTGATCGAAACGGGGATGACCGAAGAAATCGACCGGGCCACCCAGGCGGTTGAACTCGCCTACTCCGGCCATCATGTGACTCTCGTGAGCAGCGGAGATGTCGGGATATACGGAATGGCCGGACTTGCCTATGAAGTTCTCGACCAGAAGGGGTGGACCGGGTCCGAAATCGCGGTCGAAGTGATTCCCGGGATTACCGCCCTGTCGGCCTGCGCCTCTCTTCTCGGGGCTCCACTTATGCACGATTTCGCCTCCATCAGCCTTTCGGACCTTCTGACCCCCTGGGAGATGATTAGAAAACGTCTCGAAGCCGCTGCGGCGGCGGATTTTGTCGTGGCCCTCTACAATCCCCGCTCTTCGAAGCGGGTGCGGCAGGTCGAGGAGGCCCGCGAGATCCTTCTTGCCCACCGTTCCCCTGAAACTCCTGTGGGGATCGTGAAGAGCGCCATGCGGGAGGGGGAATCGGTGGTGATCTCGACCCTCGAGAAGATGCTGACCCATCCCATCGGCATGTTGACGACCATTCTTGTGGGAAACTCCCAGACGCGTCTTGTTTCAGGAAGAATGGTCACTCCCCGGGGATACCGGAACAAGTACGACCTCGAAACAGGGACGCGTCTCAGGAAGGCCGACGCGTGAGCGGGGGGAAGGAGCCGGAATCCCGGGGTCTTGTCATCGTCTATACGGGAGACGGAAAAGGAAAGACCACCGCCGCCCTCGGCATGCTCTTCCGGGCCGCGGGCTACCGCATTCCCTCCCTGATGGTCCAGTTCATGAAGGGGCGCATGCATTCCGGGGAGCGGGAGGCCGCTCTCGAATTTGACGGACGAATCACGATCGTTCCCATGGGGGAGGGCTTCACCTGGGAGACGAAGGATGCGGCCCGGGACCGTCTGGTTGCCCAGCAGGCCTTCGCCTATGCCCGCTCCGAAGCCCTGTCGGGTGGGTATGGCATCGTGGTTTTTGATGAAATCAACATCGCTCTTCGATACAATTATATCGATGTCTCGCAGGTCCTGTCCTTCCTCGACGAGAGACCTCCGGGGCAACATGTGGTCCTGACGGGCCGGAACGCCCCCGAGGCGCTACTCGAGCGGGCCGATCTCGTAACGGAGATGAAGATGATCAAGCACCCCTTCGACAAGGGGATCATGGCTCAGAAAGGGGTCGATTTCTAATGGCGTTGCTTAAAATAGCGAAGATGGGCAATCCCGTCCTGAGAAAGATATCGGAGCCGGTCTCGAAAAAAGAGATTCAGACCGCAGAATTTCAACGGTTCATCGACGACATGATCGAAACCATGCGCGACGAGGACGGGCTCGGGCTTGCGGCCCCCCAGGTGCATGTTTCCAAACAGGTCGTCGTCATCGAGTCCCTCGATGATGATCGCACCCCCGAGGCGCCGCCTTTTCCGCTTCTCGTCCTCGTCAATCCCGTCTTCAAGTACCTTTCGAAGGAGCTTCGGACGGGTTGGGAAGGGTGTCTCTCCCTGGACAATCTGCGGGGTAAGGTCCCGAGGTCCCGGGCCGTCAAGCTCGAGGCCCTCGACCGGAACGGAAATCCTGTCGTGCTGGACTGGGAAGAGTTTCCAGCGGTCGTCCTGCAGCACGAGATCGATCACCTGCGGGGCCATCTGTTTGTCGACCGCATGAAGGACATGAGCACCCTGACCCATCTCGGCGAGTTTCACCGTTATTGGATCAAGGGAGAAAAGAATGTCGAAGAGGTCTGAGCCCAAGGGCGCTGACCTCTTCGGAGAGAATCATCCCTGAAGCTCCCGAAGAATGGCCGCAAGGGCCTTTTCCGGGGAATCCGCCCGAAGGATCGGTCGGCCCACCACCAGAAGGTCGGCGCCCATGGCGTGCGCTTCTCCGGGAGAGGCGGCATTGCTCTGGTCGTCTCCTGCTATGGCCGAGTCCCTTGGCCGGATTCCCGGGGTGACAAGGTAGGGCGCGCTTCCCCAGAGAGAGCGGGCGAGGAGAAGCTCCTTCGGAGAGAGGACGAGTCCGTCCGCACCCGATTCAAGTGCCATCGCCCCGAGTCGCCTGACCGCCTCCTCCCGCGTCGACAGTCCGATCAGACCAAGCTCCTCATCCGTCAGATGGGTCAGGGCGGTGACCGCGACCAGCGCAGGCCGATTCTCTCCCCACAATTCGCACGCGCGTCTGGCGGCCCGTACCATGGACGGCCCCCCAAGCGCATGGATGGTGATCATCCGGATGGCGGAGGAGGGGAGGCTCCGGATCGCGTCGTGGACGGTATTGGGAATGTCATGCCATTTGAGGTCCAGAAAAAGCGGGATCCCGAGCCTCTCGGCTTGACGGAGGAGCGGCTCCCCATAAGAGAGAAATGGTACAGGACCCGCCTTCACCATTCCAGCCTGACGTCCCACTCCTTCGAGAACGGCCAGTCCCTTTTCCGGATCTGAGAGATCGAGGGAGAGACAAACGGGATTTTTAAGGGAGAGAGACGTCCGGATCGACGGCTCGCTACTCAACGGAATCCCTCCCTCGACAGGAGATAGGTGTTGTAACGGTTCCCGGGAAAGTCCCTGAAGGAAGGGGAGATCCCGCGGAGGACGCCCTCCACGGCCGCAGCCTCTTCCCCGGCCACTCCCGAACAGATGAGCCATCCTTCCGAAGCCACCCTATTCCAAAGAATCGCTGCCATTTGAATCAGAACAGAGCCCGTGACATTGGCAACGACAAGATCGAAGACCGTATCCGGTTTCATAGAGTCAGAGAAGAGATCCCCATCTCCCAGTAGGATCTTCCCCCGCGCGGCCATCCCGTTCAGTCGAAGATTTTCCTCCGTGGCCAGGACGGCGTAGGGATCATTGTCGATGGCAAGCAGGCTCGCCCCGGGATCGATTCGAAGCGCCGCGATCCCCAGAATGCCGGTGCCGCATCCAAAGTCCAATACCCGTCCGCAGGCGCCCTCTCGGCCGGCCCTCTCCAGTATTCGTTCGAGACAGCATAGGGTCGTTTCATGCCATCCGGTCCCGAAGGCGAGCTGGGGATCAATCCTGATGGAGGGGGGAAGGACGGGATCGGGATCCCATGCCGGAACCACAGTCAGGGATTCGCCGACCGTAAATCGCTTGAACCCCTGCTCCTTCCAGAGTTCCTGCCAGTCCTGCCTTTCGTAGGACTCCGATTGGATATCCCGGGCGCCCAGCGACCGAAGGGCTTCCTCCAGGAGCCACCGCTCGAGAGACTCGTCCGATGGCGGTGTAAAGGAGATCTGACAGGGGTCCTCCCCTTGAACCAGCACGGGAATCTGGTAGGTTTGGGCGATCCATTGCTCGAGGGCGGGCGAATCGTCCGGGCTGCAGAGGAGGGAGAGCACCTCGTAGCGGTCAGAGGGGACGCGGTGTTGGGGACTCATCCGTCAATGTCCTCAGGGGTTGAAGGTCAGCGTATAGAGGGCGGCTCCACGGTCCGGAAAAACGAGCTCCAGACGGTGCTCGCTGAAGGGCAAACCGGAAACGAGGGAGTACATTCGGGCCTCCCTGAGAAGGATTCCGGGCCGGTGGGAAGAAAGGATCCGGATGTCCTTCCCAAAGCCTTTTTCCAGGAGGGGTTTCCCGTCGAGATAGACAAGAACGTCGAGGGGCTTTTTGCCCTCGGCGCGCTTCAGGACGGCGTTGACACCGGTGCCGTGGTAAATGACGGTCAGCGAGGAGCTCTTTCCGTTGATGGGGCGCCGGGATACGATCCTGTCCGCCTCTGTTCTCCAGGGTCCACGGAGTGTGATGAGGGAAGGCGGCGGAGAATTGCCGGCGTAGAGGGCCATTCCTTCAGGATGAAAACCCGAGGGATTGCCGATGTGTCCGCGGTCCGTTCCGGCGTAAAGCTCCGGAGTCAGGGATTCTGGAAATTCAGGTTCATTCGAGGGCCCCATTTCAGGGGAAAGATGAAGGGCCTGCCGGATTTGTCCCTCGAGGAGGTCGTAACCGCCTTCTCCAAAAGCATGATAAACCAGATGACCCTTTCTGTCGAAAAGGTAGTCCGCCGGCCAGTAATGGTTGTGAAAACGGTTCCAGAGGCGCTGGTTTTTGTCGAGAAGGACGGGAAATGTCAGTTTGTAGAGACGGATGGCATTTTCGACCCGTTTCGGTTCGGCCGCAAATGAGAACTCCGGCGCGTGGATCGCGACGACGACCAGCCCCCGATTTTTGTACTTTTTATACAGCGCATTCAGGTGTGGAAATGTACGGATGCAGTTTATGCAGGTATAGTCCCAAAAATCGAAAAGGACGACCTTCCCTTCGAGATCGGGAGGAGGAACCGGTCCCCTTGGACCGATCCATCCTCCGTTTCCCTCGAGGGAGGGTTCTTGGGATTGGGCGTTCTCTGGGGCCAGGAACAGAATCGACGTCAGGACAACAAGAACGGCCAGGGTCATGTTTGTCACGATACGGAAGCTGCGGCTCATCTTCCTCGGTCCTTTGAAATTACCCACGGCACGGTTTTTTGATTGAATGGGGTTTCGTGTGGGTTCAAAAAAGAAAGGAAGACCAAGTGGTCTTCCCTCCTTCTGTCCCATCAGACAGTCTTCAAATGTGGATCAGGTGGGTCTGGTCAGGGATGGTTGCCATCCCATTTTTCCGGCCGAAAGCCTTCCTTGGAGAGTTCGAACGGCGACTCGAGATCGGTGATCATGATCATCTTGATCGCATGATGCTTTGCCAAATCGTCGCAGATTCCGACACAGATCTCGCAACCCTTGCAGCGATCGACCGCCACAAAGGCCGTCTTGGCGGCATTGTCGTAAAGAATGGTGTTCGCCTCGGGGCAATACTGGGTGCAGAGCCGACAGGCGGTTTCGCTGCAGATGGCTTGATCGATATGTGCGACTAAATACAAGGGTCCACTCCTTATGGGTTAGATCAGACCGAAGCCTTTTGGGGTTTGGCCGCCCAACCGTGCTCCTGCGCATACTGGTAGGCGCCAGCGATCACGGCCATGTTGCTCTTGAGCAGCTGCTCCTTCTTGGCGAACTTCTTTTCGATCACGTTGTCGAGGGCCGCCGTTCCGCCGGAAACAACGAATCCCTTTCCGAGGAAGCGTTCCCTCACGGACTGCTCCAGAGAGGGCATGTCGGGAATTCCGAGAATGGACGCGATGGCACCGACCATCGCCATGTTTGTCGCGAGATCGGTTCCGCCGATTTCCCGGGCCATAGTTGTGGCCGGGAGATAGTGGATGCGAGCTTGCCGCTCCTCGAGTTCCCGAACTTCATCAGGTTGAAGGGCGATTGGGGTATCGGAGTTGATCAGCACGACCCCGTTTGGCTTCAGGCCAGAATAGAAAGGCATCGTGTAGGATTTTCCATGGGTGATCACCTGGGGATGAAAAATCATGATGACATTGGGGTAGATGATTTCCCCGATCTCGTAAATTTTGTCGACGGCGATACGGACATAGGATTCGACCGGCGCCATGCGCTTTTCCGATCCGAAAAATGGCACCAGCGTACTTTCACCCCCGCTGATGACCATTCCGTTGCTCAGGATGTGGGACGCAGTGACGACGCCCTGGCCCCCGATTCCTGCCATACGAATGTTGTAGCGCTTGAGCATGAGACTCTCTCCTTGGTTGGCGGGTCCTGTTTCCGGACCCGCCTGATTGACGTCTTCCTTACTTCTTCGCCTTTTTCGCGGTGTCGATGGAGTCGAGGTAGGCCTTGGCCTCATCGGAGATGATTTCCATGAACCCGTAGCGCTTGGCTTCGATGTCCCGGGCGTCATCGAGGACCTTGGGGGTCGGGATGGCATACTCGATGTTGCAGGAGGTATAGGCCTGAATGAAGGTCGGTCCCACCTCCCGGGCGATCAGGACGGCCTTGCGGACGACGGATGCGACACGGGTCGGATTGGTGGGGGTGAGCCGGGCGATGTAGGCGACCCCTGCGGTCTGGGCCAGGCCGATCATGTCCATCTTCTCGAACATCTTGCCCTTGGGAGCCATCTTGAGAAGGGCGCCCCTTTCGGTCATTCCGCTTTCCTGGCCACCGGTGTTGCCGTAGACCTCGTTGTCCAGCATGATGGTCGTGAAGCGCTCCTTGCGGAACCAGGAATGCATGACGGCGCTGAAGCCGATATCAGCCAGTCCGCCGTCGCCTGCCATGACGACCACATCCTTGGCCTGGTCCTTGAACCGGACCTCAAGACCCCGCTTCAATCCGGAGGCTACGGCATTGGTGTCCCCGTAGTTTCCGTAAATGAAGGGAATGGAGGTCTGGGTCAGAGCCAGACGTCCGCAACCGGCGGTTCCGATCAGAATCGTGTGTTCCGGGTTGGGAAGTCCGACCATGGTCAGGCGGATGAACAGGGTCATCGCGCATCCGGCGCACATGGGATGTTCTTCGAGGACTTCCTTGAAGGACCCCATCTCCGAGACCTTTTTCTGTTTCCCGTAAGGGCCTCGCTCGACGAGGTCGAGGTATTCCTTGGTCATGTATTTCTCCCATCCGGGAGTGATCGAAATATTCTTAACGCTCATGGCGGGCTCCGATATATTCCTTTAAAGTTGTTCGTCGATGGACTGTGAACCCCCTGCCATTGGGCAGGAGGTGAAGCCGTTCGTTCTGTCAGAATACAAATTTCTTTTCGGGGAAGATCGTCTGGAGGATCATCTCCGTGGGCATCGACATCCCGCCGTAAACCCGGGGGCCGGACACGATTTCCGCCTTGCTGTGACCGTAAAGAGCGGTCACGATCTCGCGGTGGAGCCATCCCATGTAGTTGAATTCCGGAACGATGATCCGCTTCGCGTGCTTGCATGCCGCGCGAAGTTCGGGCGTGGGGAAGGGCCGGATGGAACGGATCTTGATGAGACCCACCTTAGTGTTGTGCTCTTCCTCCGCCTGTCTGACGGCTTCACGGGACTGGGAGACGGCGCTTCCCGAGGCGATGATCATGATTTCCGCATCGGGGTTCACGACTTCGATCAATCCACCCATGTACTTGTTGATGTACCGTCTGGCCCGTTCGTTCGCCGCCCAGACCTCCTGCTGCCAGGAGGCATGGACCTGATAGCTGATGAAGTTGCTCTTCTGGATGGGCGCGTCGCGGGAGAGTCTGGCCGGGGGATTCTCGTTGTCCATCGCCGGTACCGCCTCCGCATAGGGATCCCTCGGAGGAAGCTTGATGTCCTTCGACGGGAGGCTCACATAGCCCCGGGCGTGTGTCACGAAGAAGCCGTCGACGGCAACCGCCACCGGAAGGGTGATCTCGGG
>JAKBXW010000123.1 GCA_021840555.1 Nitrospirota bacterium | reverse complement strand
ACGCCAGTTCCAGTAGGCTACCCGTCAGGGAAAACGGGGTTCGCTTTGCAGGCAGATGCTGGCCTGCACTGAACAATCATTGCAACGACTTTCACGTCGCACCATGCGGGTCCGCACCGGGCGGTTCGAAAAGTTGAGGTTAGGAGAGTCGGGGCACTCCAAGGCTGTCGAAGTAAGCTACCGTGAGAACCTTGTTGAGGCCCGACTGGCTATGATGCCACCAGCGGTTGCCTCCCCCTGCCACCAAAGCGGCCAATTCGTGTGGTGCACCAAGGCTTCGCAGACCACGGTATATTGTAGGCCCGCGTCGCCAGTGCTTGAGCTGGACCGCCCGGAGTCGGTGGCGAATCCATGAGTCGAGGCCTTTGAACGTCTTCGGCGTTTGGGCCAGGAGAAAATAGGACTTCCACCCCGGCAGGTAGAGCCCCAGTTGTTCGGCAACCTGTGTCAGACTTCGGCCACCAACACGACAAGTGATCTCCTTTATGCGTTGTTTGAAGGCGTCCAGTGCCTTGGGGGCCACTGCGATCTTGACCGTATTGCTGGACCACCGCCGAATATGATGGATCAGGTCGTGGAGGGTGAGCACGAAGGGGGCGGAGGAGAAGAGGGGCGGATTGAAGCCGGGGGTGAAGTAGACACGGGGACGGAGTTTCCGGATCGCGGAGGCGCTCCAGAGCGGATCGAGGGGGGAGAGAAAGAGGGATCTCCCCCCTTCGAGGAGAGAGACCCCCGGAAGCCTTGCGAGAACCTCCGCGGCGAAGCGTCCGATGCCGTGGGGACCCCGCCAGCGGCCGTCGGCCAGGACCCCTGCATAATCTCCCCTCTCCTCCATGGGGGCGTTGGACCGGGCCCGAAGGGAGGCGCTCATCCCCGTCCCCTCCCCTCCCAAAGCTTCGTCGGGCCGAGTGGAGGAAGAAAACGTCCGAAGGGGAGGGAGGCCTCCGGGTTTTCCTCCCCCTCCCCTTTCTTCACGGCCTCCACCCTTCTCCGCTCCGGAAACGCCCGAGCGTCCAGGCGGCAAAGGGGAGACTCGCGGTAAAAGCCGGGCTGACAGCGTTCAGAATGTGAATCGACTCCCGGTCGCCCTCCACCCGGAAGTCCGAGACCAGCCGGCAGGTCTTCGTGTCGAGGAGCTGGGCCCGGATGCCGGGCCGTCCCCACCGGGTGAAGCGGGAGGGATCGAGCGTCCTGACGAGCGCCTTCGCCTGGGAGGCCATATACGCGCGGGAGTATTTCCGGATTTCGGAGAAGGCCAGATCCCGGAATCCGAAGTCGTTGCCGGCAAAGAGCCGGGCCTCCCAGCCCAGGATCTCCCGGAGGTCCCGAAGATCGACCCGGGAGAACCCCGCGTAGTTTTCCCGCCAGAAGGCGGGGATGGCGGTGGGACCGATCTTGACCGTCCCGTCGACCTTGATGGTGAAGTGGATCCCTAAAAAGGGCTGGGCGAGGTCTGGAACGGGGTAGATGTTGGTCCGGACGGGACGGGCGTCGGGAGAGGCCCCCTCGTATTCGAGATAGACCCCCTTGAAGGGAAGGATCGTCACCCCTTGCGCAAACCCGAAATCCCGGGCGATGCGGTCGGCGTGAAGCCCCCCGGCGTTGATGAAGGTGCCGTAGGAGAAGACCGTCTCTCCCGCCAGGATCCGGCGGTTGCCGAGATTCTTCCGGTAGGGAGTGCCGTAGAAGAAGCGGACCCCGCGGGCGGCGAGGTCCTGCGCGAGGCTCCGAGCGACCGCCACCGGATCGACGGTGGTCGTGGTCGGAGACCAGAGCGCGATCCCGGCGGTCCGGGCGTTCGGCTCGATCTCGCCAAGCTCTTTCTCGTCGACGATCCTGACCTCGACCCCGTTCTTGTCCCCCCGCCGCTTGAGCTCGCGGATCCCTTCCGCCTCGTCCTCGTTCTTCGCCACCACCACCTTGCCGCAGGGGTTCATGGGGAGATTCCTCTCCCGGCAGTAGTCCCGCCAGAGGCGGTTTCCCTCCCGGGTGAAGCGGGCCTTCAATGAATCGCTCGTGTAGTAGAATCCCGCGTGGAGCACCCCGGAGTTGCGGCCGCTCGCGTGCCAGGCCGGAACCGGCTCCTTCTCCACCACGGAGACCCTGGCGGAGGGATCCCGCTCCCTGATCTCCCGGGCCAAAGCGAGCCCCATGATCCCGGCCCCGACGATCAGGTATTCCGTGGTGACCGATCCTTCCGCCATGCCCTTCCCCCCGCTTCCTCCGCTCCCGAAATCCCCCGCGGCCAGGAGAAGGGAGCACCTCCCGAAACCCGCCGCGCTCCGGGAATCCAAAACGAACCCTCCGGCCCCCCGACGGTCCGGGGACATTCGAATTCGGTCAGGCCGGGGGATGAGAAGAGGGGACAAGGGTTCCCCTCCGGGATCGCGGCCCCCTGGAGGCCGGTCTTCTCCTCTCCGACCCGAAGGGGAAGGGCCCGCAGACCCTCCTCTTTCTCGATCCGGACCGGATCAGCGATTTTCCTTTGATTCCCGCCTCCTTCAATATCCTGAGACTGACTCTCCCCCCGGCTTTAGCCGGAGAGAGAGTCAGCAGCCCTTTTTCGGGAAGTTGTTCGTCCGCCATTTCGTCCCGGATACCGGCGCGATCCCCAAAGAGTGTGAATTGTCCGCATCTGGCGGAGCGGACGTCCGCTTCGTCTCCCTTCGCGAGAGAGATCCCCGTCTATTCGAACGCCAGGGAGAAGAAACATCCTGCATGCATCTCATTCTTCGGCCTTCCTGAAGAAGCCGGACGGCGAGGAGATTCCGACCGGAGGGGGGATCTTCCTTTTCCCGTTCCGCTTCAGCCCTAAACCCCCGGATCCCCCCCTCATAGCCCCTCCCAAATTGTCCGGGAACGGACAGGATCGCCGGCCGCTCCTTTCCGGATGTTTTTCCCTTCCCGCCGGATCCCCCGAAGAGATCCACGACAACTCAAAGACCGATCTCTTTTTTTTATCTTTTTTCATGACAGCCCGACACCTCTTCATGATTTTGGCATCATTCATGCTACTTCGCGAGGCAGATAGCCGGGAGCGCATGCGAGCGGCTGAGGACTCCGGGGAAAGACACCGCGGGGGCAGGAACGAAACAGGATATCATCCGGAAAAGGGAGAGACGCAGGAATGGGCTGGTTCACACACGACAGGACAAGGCTCGACAAGGAACCCCAAAAGCTTTCGCTCCCCGAGACAATGAAGCCCTCTCTGTTTGGGGATAGCCGCATCTTCTTCCAGATTCTCGATGCCGTTCCCAACCTGGGAATCGCGATCGCCTCCACGGACATGGGAAGCGGACAATCGGGAAACGAGATCCTTTACATGAACCGGGCGATGAAGGAGATCGTCCGCCGGATGGAGGGCGAGATGATCCGGGAGTTCGGGGTCCCGGCGGAGGCCGTCGAGGGGGGCTCCATTCACCGCTTCCACAAGGATCCCGACAGGATCCGGAAGATCCTCGCCGGAATCCGCCCCGGCGAGGTCCGGAAAAACCAGGTGATGGAGATCGGCGGCATCACCCTTCTCTCGACCACGGAGGCCCTGACCGATCCTTCCAGCAAGGCGATCGTCGGATACATGACCCTCTTCCGGGACGTCACCACCGACCTGCTCCTCGAAAAATCCGTCGCCGCCCAGGAGGCCGCCTCCGTCACCCTCTCGACGGCGATGGAGGGACTTGATTCCGGAATCCGGAAAATCGTGGACGTGACCGGGAAGGTCTCCGCGGAGGCCCGGAAAACCCGAAGCGAAGGCGAGGACGGCCGCAATACCCTTGGCGAGCTTCTTTCGAAGGTCCAGGGGGCCGGAGAGGCGATGCAGGCCCTGGTCGATGTCGTAAACGGCCTCGACCTCCGGAGCCAGGAAATCGGAAAGATCGTGGAGGTGATCGACGACATCGCCAGCCAGACCAATCTCCTGGCCTTAAACGCCGCGATCGAGGCGGCCCGGGCCGGCGACCAGGGACGCGGATTCGCCGTCGTGGCCGACGAAGTGAGAAAACTTGCCGAGCGAACCATACGGGCCACCAAGGAGATCGGGGCGACGATCCGGGAGACCCAGACCGAGACCAACAAAACCGTGACGCTGATCCACGGAACCCTGGGACAGGTCAGGGAGAGCCAGGGACGGGCGGGCGAGGTCGGGGCGGTCTTCGAATCCATCGTGGAGCATGCGACCGTCCTCTCCGACTCTCTGACCTCCATCGTGGGGGTGACCGAATCCCAGTCGAAGAACGTCTCCGATGTCCGGCGCCAGCTCGACGACCTGGTCCGGGGACTCAAGGAAACCACGAAAGGGGTGCGGACCCGCGACTGAGGGGACCCCCCCCTGCGTCGATTCCCCGGATTTTTCCAACAGAATGCCGCCTATCCGTTGACATCCTTCCCTTCCTCTCGCTTCGCTCGCCGCGAAAGCGGGCAGGAAGAGGATTCCTTCCCGTCAACTCCC
>JAKBXW010000029.1 GCA_021840555.1 Nitrospirota bacterium | reverse complement strand
CGGATGGGAAGATCGGAGACCCTTCGTCTCCCCGAACACTGGTGGGCCCCCTCATCCGGCAAAGCCATGCAGACAGCGTCCGCAAAAAGGTGGAGGAGACGGTCGGAAGGGGAGGACGGCTTCTTCTGCCGCTTCGACAGGAGGGGGCCCTTCTCTACCCCACCCTTTTGGCGGACACATCGATCGAATGGCCGATCGAACAGGAAGAGGTCTTCGGACCTGTCGCCACAATCAACCCCGTTGAATCTCCCGAGGAGGCGATCGAACGGATCAACCGCTCCAGATACGGAATCCAGGCCGGAATATTCAGCCGTTCGATCGACCGGGCCATCGGGTGGGCCAGAAAAATCGAGACCGGCGGAGTCCTCATCAACGAAATCCCCACATTCCGTCTTGACCACTGGCCCTATGGAGGCATCAAGGAGTCCGGATCAGGATTCGAAGGGGTTCGCTATGCCATGGAGGAAATGACCCGCCCCCGCCTTCTGGCAATCAGGGTTCCCGCAACCTAAACCGGTTCAGGGGCTCCCGCTATGCGGGAAAATTCCTGAACCAGCTCACGGGATCCCACGACGAGTGCAACCCGTTGATGAATATGGGTCGCGGGAAGGTCCAGGATGGGTTTCTGGCCATTCGTGGCAAGACCTCCGGCCGCCCGGGCTATGAAGGCCATGGGGATGGCCTCGAAGAGAAGGCGCAATTTCCCTTCGGGATGCCCTCCTCCGCTCCCCCTGGGAAGATCTCCGGGATAGATGTAGATTCCTCCCTTGAGAAGATTTCTGTGAAAGTCCATGACGAGGGCTCCCACATAACGGGCGCTCCATGAAGAGCGGGAATGGAGGGTGTCAACGTAGGACTGGATCCCCCGCTCCCACCGGGTGTAGTTGCCGGTGTTGATGCTCACGATCTGCCCCCCTCCGTCAGGGAAACGGACCGGTCCCGGGAGGGGCATGAAACGGCCCGAAGCGGGATCAAGGGCGTACATCCGCACCTCTTCGCGGAAGGCGACAACCATCAGGGTCGAGACGCTGTAAAGAACATAAGCAGCGCAGACCACATCCCTGGTCGCACGGAGAATGGCCCGGGACGGATCGTCATCTCCTTCTCCCGGCCTGTACAGCGCGAAAATTGATCCCACGGGTCCCGAAACGGCCAGATTTGAGGATCCGTCGAGGGGATCCATGGCCATTAAGAAGGATTCGGAGGGACAAGGGAAGACGTCGGGTTTTTCCCTTTCCTCGGAGACGAGGACCGAAACCCTTCCGGAGGCGCCCAGGAGCCCAGAGAAAACCTCCTGGGCGATTTCGTCGAAGGCCTGGACCTCTTCCCCCTGGACGTTGACCTGCCCCGCACTTCCCGTCAGGCCGTGAAGAGGACCCAGCGCGAGCCGGCGAGAAACTTCCCGTCCCCCTTCGGCAATACTCTCGAGGATTTCCCGGACCGCGATACGCTCTCCGGCGGTCAGATCCGGGGCCCTTTCGACGAATTCCTCCAGAGAGAGACAGCTTTCCCTTTTATGGTGAACTACCCGGCCCGACGTGTTTTCCCCCACACGAATCCTCCTTAATTTTTTGGTTCGGCCCCTATCCCGCAATTCCGTGATCATCGGCCCACGAATCGAGATCCATGAGAAGAATGGCCACATCCCGGGGTGAAAGAATCACATGGGGACTGCGACCTTTCTTGATCTGCTGGTCGATTTCACGGATCCGCTGTCTCGCCCGCAGGAATGTGGACGGGTCGGCGAGCAGGGATTCCGCTCCGGACCTGAGGCGAAGGAGCTCTTCCCGGATACTCCTGACATCGCGCTGGAAATCCTTTTCCCTGGAACACTCCTCGCAATACCAGCGCGGAGCCTGGTCGTCCACCGCCGACAACCGGTTGTATGCGCGATCAAAAAAATCGTGCCCCAAAGAAACCTTGTATAAAATCGAACTGACGCGGCAGCACGAGTCGCAGCGTCCGGGCTGGTCGGTCTTTTCCATCGTCATCGTCCTTCCGGAAAAAGAGGGGAGGAATTACCTGCCTTTTCCCGTCTGAGAGACTCCTCCCATATTTCCTGAAGATGGTCCAGAGTTCGCGAAAAGGTGGTCTGATAGAAATCCTTCCCCATCGAAGGGGGCGCTCCCTCGCGCAGGTATCCCATAAAGTGCCGGTTTGTCCTGTTCAAGGCGATTTTCGAACGGACGATTCTCAGGATTTCATTGATTTCCTGAGTCCTTTCCGGCTGGAAGCGGACCAGGGTTTCTCGCGCCCGTGATTCCCACTCATCGAAGAGAGAAAGAAGGCTTGCAATTTTCTGCTCCTCCCCTTCCCCGGGGGCAAAGCGCCACTCCGGAGCGCCATCCTCCGTCTCCATAGGCAGTATCTCCACCTGCCGGACAAGTTCCTCGACTCCTTTTCTCATCTGTTCGAACGGATTTTCCACCATCGCCTCTTCTTGTCGTGTCCAAAACCATGGGCACCGAATCCTTCCGGAGTGGTCCCATTCTACCACTTCACCATCCGAGATGTGGAGCGGTGGAAATCTCACCGCGATGAAGCGCGAAACTCCTCCAACCTTACGGTAGGCGGGAGCAGTTCAATCCCGATCCCATCCGGAGAGAAAGGCGTCGACGGAAGCCGCCAGAGCCGGCAGGCTGTAACCTCCCTCCAGAAAGCAGGCCGTGAGCCCCCCCTCGCAGAACGAAAGGGCCTCTCCGAGGCGACGGTAGGTCGTTTCTGTCAACGCCATGTCTCCTAGCGGATCGGCGACATGGGCGTCAAATCCGGCGCTCACCAGAACTGTCGCGGGAGCGAATCGGTCCCATCGCGGCAGGATCCACTCATCCAGCACTATCCGGTAATCTTCGTCATCGGTCCCGGCCGGTAGGGGAATGTCCAGAATACCCTCTCCCGAGGAGCCTTCCCGGTTTTCGCGGCCGGACCCCGTGCCGGGATAGAAGGGATAGCGGTGGGTGCTGATGAAAAGGAACTGTTCCGGTGTAAGGAGTCGGTTCAGGATATCGATGGTCCCGTTTCCATGATGGACATCGAAGTCCAGGACAAGAATCCGCTCGGACGGGTTCCTCCGCGCGCGCAAGACCGCAAGGGCGGCGAGGTGGTTGACCGCGCAGAATCCCATCCCTCCGTGGAAATGGGCGTGATGGCCAGGGGGGCGGACCGCGCAAAACACCCGCCGCGGCATGCCGGTCCGGACTCCGGAGAGATCCCTTAGGGCTCCCGCGATCTCCCGGAGCGCAAGGATCGTGGGGGGGCCAACCCGGGTATCTCCGTCCAGGTTGAGCGGAAAGGAGAGGGATTCGAGGAAGTCGACATGCGCGGAATCATGGCTTTCCCGATACATGGAAAGATCCGGTTCCGGGCGAATGTCGAGGAATTTCCCCTTGTTCCGCTTCACACGGGATTCGAAAACCGGAAGAAGGCAGGAGAGGCGACCTGGAGATTCCGGGTGGTCCGGTCCGCTGTCGTGGGAGAGACCGGCGTATCCGAAAAAGACCTCAATCGGGGACGAGGTCATGGAAAAACGATGACGGGAAAAGGGAGCGCGGCCGCTTCCCGCGCCCACGCCTCGAGACGATCCGCGGAAACCTTCCGGACCCCGGTGACGGCCGGTGGACGGGCCACACTGTAAAGATGCCAGGCTCTGATCTGCGCCCCCTTCCTGCTCCAGTCGGACACCCTTTCCAGAAGAGGATCCCAGAGATCCCTCCCGGCTGTGAAAGAGCCCTGTTCTCCCGGGTTCCCGTAATCGAGGATCATGGTCTGGATGGTGACGGGGAGATCGGCCACGACCTGGTCGAGTCCCTGCATCATCCGTTCGAAGGAAATGCGGGAGCGGTTGATGAAAGCGAAGCGCTCCCGGTCGGCCGCATCGAGCTTCAGCCAGATCTCTCCGGGATCCTCCTGCAGAAAAATCTCTCTTGTCCTAAGCCTGGTTTCGCGAGAAAAGAGTCCGCTTCCGTTCGTGATGAGCCGAAGGAGGGGAGGAGTCCCCCCTGTCCAGTCGCGCCCGGACAGGAACTGTCGGACAGCCCGGGAAACCTCCAGGAATGACGGCGCCAGAGTCGGTTCCCCGTCTCCTGAAAAGGCAATGTCCTTCACCACCCTGAACTCGGGAGAAAGCGACCCGAAGACGGTGTCCCCGAAAAATTCCCCCGAATCGACGGACTGGAAGAGAAGGCCGATCTCCTCCATGACGCTCTCGAGGAGGGGAAAGTTTTTCTCCTCCATCCCCGGAACGGTCCGGTCGACCTGGCAGTAGATGCAGTCGAAATTGCATCCCTTGTCGAGATTCAGGTTGATTCCGACGGAGATCCCTCCCGACCGTCTCGACAGGACAGGATAAACAGACCGGAAAGGACGTCCGGCCAGCGTGAAGAGACGGGAATGATCGGAATGAAGGGAGGCTACCGTCGCCATAGGGGCAGCCATGTATCCCTCGTCATGAGATGGGAACGATCCGGGGTCAGGGGAGGGAGAGTAAAGGGGCGCTCTCCGGAGGCGCTCAGCACCGTCACCGTCAGTGGACCGGAAGGAACCTTTCCTCCCCCGAAGGCATGAAGGGCTCCCGTGGCGAGTTCACCCATTCGGGAGGAAATCTCCGTCTCGGATGTCAGAATGCAGACGAGGGGTCCATCGAAGCCATCAGGCCGGAACGCGACCCCGGAGGAACGGATGTGATTCTCCAGATGGCGGTTGTCGGACTGGTCCCGGCCCACGATGACCCACTCCCCTTCATCGAAGCGAAAATGCCGGCCGTACCGAAGCAAAGAGGCGACCGGGGCGCGGCTCTTCCCTTCCCAGTCGATCGCCACGAAATCGCCGACTCGCTCCTTGAAATGGGAATCCGTCAACAGACATCCGCCAGCGGGGGAAGGCAGGATCGAGAGCCCGAGGCGACGGGCCAGGGCCAACTGGGGCTTCCGGGATCGGCCCGCCCAGCCAAAGAGACGGTTTCTGTCCACGATTCCCTCCTTCTCAGGGTACGTTTCCGGAAGGAGCTTCGCCGACAGGGGACGAAGAACCCGCCCTTCCATGCCGGAGTCTGCGTCGATGGCCTCGATGGCTCGCTTTTTCTGAGACATGGGACGCTGTCCGACCACCTCGCCGGTCACCAGGAAGGAGGCCCCGACCTCTTCCATAAAGGCCTTTCCCAGGGCAAACATATGGATCCGGCAGTCGATGCAGGGATTCATGGCGCTCCCGTATCCGTATTTCGGACGGGCCAGAAGATCGAGAAAGGCCTCCCCCTTCGGCCGGACGACAAGAGGAACATCGATTTCCCGGGCCATTGTCTCCGCCATCGAATCGCACCCGAAGGGACTCTCGAGGTGAAGGGCCACAAGGGGAATCCCCATCCTCCGAAGGATCAGCCCGGCCAGGGAAGAATCAAGCCCACCGGAAAGGAGCAGGACGCCCTTAGTCATTTTTTGCGGTATCCATAATGACCTCATGAATTTCAAGAACATTCGGGCCGGAGAACATCTCCTTGGGCGGCCTCTGGGAGTGCGCCTGCCGGAAGGAATCCGAATGCGTCCAGGCTTCGAAGGCCTCCATGGACTCCCAGAAGGTCATGACGGAGTAGAACTCGGAATCCACAGGACGAAGGATCAGATTCCGGATGAATCCCGGGAATCCGTCGATCATTCCCTTGCGGTTCCTGAAGCGCTCCTCGAAATCCGCTTCGTGCCCTTTCGCGACGCGTATCCTGTTTGCGACCACAACCATCTGTCTGTCCTTTCTTTCTGGAGGGTGACTTCTATTCAGCATTATACCAGAGCACCGGATGCTGAAACACCGAAGCCCTTCTCAGGAACGCGAATGCCTCCCGGGAAAGGTCGGAAGATAGCTGACGGAAGGCGACATCTGCTTCGGTTGCGGAAATAGCCTCATGAAAAGATAGATTTCTTCCGGAACCTCTGTGGAAATGGGAATGTCGAATCTCCGCAGCTCTTCGACCGTCAGGGGATAATCGTGCGTGAAATGGCCCGTGGCCAGAAGATTGGCAAGCCCCCGGGCTTTCTCCTCCGGCATGCGCTTCGAAAGAAGGGCCGTCACTCCATCCGTCAGCTGACGGATGGCCTTTTCGGAGACATCGGCCAGTATCAGGGTCTTGTCGTCGATTTCGTCATGGCTTTTTCGCTCGAGGACGCGCAGGATCGAAGCGGCCGGGAACTCCCCGATCTGAGGGTCAACGGGCCCCAGGACCGCATTCTCGTCCATGACGATCTGTGTGGCGGAAAGCGCGATCAGGGTACCGCCACTCATTGCGAAGTGAGGGACAAAAACGGTGACGGGAGCCTTGCGGTTCGCCAGGGCGTGGGCGATCTGCATGGCAGCCAGGACAAGCCCTCCCGGGGAATGGATGATAAGGTCGATCGGGGTTTCGGGGTCGGTCATCTTGATCGCGCGCAGAATTTCTTCGGAATCCTCCACGTTGATATAGCGAAGAATGGGAAATCCGAGGAGATTCATCGTCTCCTGACGGTGAACGAGGGCGATCGCCCTCGATCCGCGGGAACGCTCGAGATTCCGGAGAGCCTGTCCACGGGCATACTCGAGCATCCGGCGCGACATGATCGGCTGGATCATCATCAGAATGAAAAAGAGCCAGATCAGATTTCCAAGCTGCACGCGTCACCTCGATTTACATTTCATTGTTTGACTTTGTCGGCCCACCCCGCCAGAATGGGCACATGAACCTTATCCGTCAAAAATTCGTCTTTGTCCTGACCGGGCTTCTTATGACCGGGCTTCTCGTCGCAGGGATGTCATCCGCAGCGGTGGCCGCCGGAGAATTTGCCTGGCAAAGCCTTTCATTCGACGGGGGAGTCGACCCCATTCTCTCCGGAAGCATCGCCGGTCCGATCGACGGAACCCCCGTTCCGGCCACCCAGATGAACCAGCTCGAAAACACGGGGCTCGACTTCCATCTGCGCTGGAGCTCCCAGCTCGCTCCCCACCTGGGCCTCCGATTTTCAGTGGGGTACGCTTCCTTTTCCCCGAGTCTCGGATTCCATGGGTTTTCGGCTCTTCCTCTCACGGTAGGAGCCACCGTTCCGCTCTTTGATCCCAGGGTCGCACAGGAACCGGTCATTCCCTATCTGGCCGTCGACATGGGCCCGTCCTTCAACAGCCTCCCGGCCAATCAGGGAAACGTGGGATCGGTCTCCTTCACCTTCGATGCCGGGGCCGGCCTTCTCGTTCCCCTGTCCTCCTCCTTCTCTCTTTACGGCGAAGTTCTTCCGACCATGATCCAGGGCCCCATCTCCGCGAACGACCCACAGACCCGCACCGACGTCTCATCGAGCGTCATGTGGACCCTTCCGGTCCTCCTCGGAATTACCTACAATTTCAGGATGCCCCACAGCTCCTGATCGCGCACCGGTTTCCCGCCCTAAAGACGATCCTCCTGGAAGAGCGTCCCCGAGATCCTCTTGAGCCCGAACTCGGTCAGGCGCCTTCCCGAAGGCGTCCGGGCGAGGAGCCCCTCCTTGAGAAGATACGGCTCGACAACATCGATGATCGTATCCACTTCGATCTGAAGCGTCGCCGCAAGCGCCTCCACCCCCACGGGTCCCCCGTTGTAGACGGTGCCGATGGTCTGAAGAACCTTGCGGTCGACGCGGTTCAGTCCGAGATCGTCGATTCCCTCCACCTTCAGCGCCTCCAGAACGAGATTCCGGGTGACCTCTCCCCCCGCCTTCACCTGAGCATAGTCTCTCACACGACGGAGCAGCCGGTTGGCGATCCGGGGAGTTCCCCTGGAACGGCATCCGATTTCGAGGGCGGCCTCCTCGGGGAGGGGAAAGCCAAGCACCGAAGCCGAACGGAGCAGGATTCTGACCAGTTCGTCCGGACTATAGAAATCGAGATCCTGGAAGATGCCGAAACGATCCCTGAGGGGAGCCGACAGGAGGCCTGCCCGGGTCGTGGCTCCCACGAGAGTGAAGGGGGGGAGGACATGGCGGAAGGTTCGGGCGGCGGGTCCCCGATCGAAGACCACGTCGATGGCGAAGTCCTCCATCGCCCCGTAGAGGATCTCCTCGACTGGTCTTGGAAGCCGGTGAATCTCGTCGACAAAGAGGACCGTCCGGGGGACAAGCCGGGACAGGATTCCCACCAGGTCTCCTCCTTTTTCGAGAACGGGTCCCGATGTCGTCAGGAACGGAACGCCCATGGCTCCGGCGATAAGGCCTGCCAGAGTGGTTTTCCCCAGACCGGGAGGACCGTGAAGGAGGACATGATCAAGACACTCCTCACGGAGAAGGGCCGCCTGGATGCTGATTTTAAGTCCGGCGAGGACTGCTTCCTGACCGATGTATTCGTCAAAGGTTCGGGGGCGGATCCCCGGAGCGCCGTCCGGAAGTTCGGGAGACGGGAGGTCCGGCATGTCCATGGGACCGGCCTCCGGATCAGTCCACTCCATGCCTGTAGACTTCATCGAATAGCTCCTCCACCGATCTGACGGCTGAATTTCGGGACAGAGCCCGCCGGATCATTTTTTCGGCCTCGCCCGGGGAATGTCCGAACTGCCGGGTCAGGATCTCCATGACGGAGTCCACGATTCCAGGGGCTTTCGGAGCCGCGTCCGTCGCCGGAGACGGTTCGGGAAAGGGCGCGGATCCGGATGAAGACTGTGAAACATGGGCTGGCAAGCGGTCCCTGAGCTCCGAAACCAGCTTCCTGGCGGTCGTCTCTCCCACGCCTTTGAGCTTCCTGAGGCGTGTGACATCCCCCGCCGCTATGGACTGCCAGATCTCCCGAGGGGCCAGCGAGATCATCCGGATTGCCTTGGTCGCTCCGAGGCCTCCGACACGCCGCAATTCGTGAAACAGCTCCTCTTCCTCGGCATCGAGAAATCCGACAAGGAGCGGGGACTCCTGATGTTCGCTCCAGAGAAGGAAAGTCCGAAGGGAGACCGGCCCCGCGGAAACGGAAAGAACCGCAAGGGAGTGGGGGGAGAGAAGGACACGATAGCCGACCGATCCGGCCCGGAGGATGACGGACTCCGTCCCTGACTCCTCCACAACACCCCAGAGACGGGCGATCACAGTCGACCAAGCCTCCCGAAACCAAGAAAGGCCAACCCCAGGGCATCTCCCTCGTGGGTCGTCCCGACCGTCAGCCCGGGACCGAACCAGAAAGAGAGGGCGCGGATCAGATCTTCCTTGGAAGAACCTCCCGTTCCCGTCACGCGGTGCTTCAGCTCCTTCGGGGGAATCGCCAGAAAGGAAAGATTGTGCCTGTAAGCGAGATAGGCCACGGCCCCGATGACCGGCCCAAGGAGGTGTCCCACGCCCGGAGCGTTTCGTCTGGAAAAATGATCCTCCAGGCAGAGCGCCGAGACTCCATGGTTCCTGATCTGCTCTTCCAGCACCTCGCAGATGGACCCGATACGATCGGACAACCTTTCCCCCGGAAAGGTTTTGATCGTCCCTCCGCCACGGAATTTCAGGCGCTGAAAGGATTCTCCGGAAACCACCGCCCACCCGGTCCGCGCGAGACCCGGATCGACCCCCATGACCGCACAGGCTCCCTTCCCGGAACATGGAGGGGAAGGATGCCGGAGCGTATCCCCCTTAAGGGGAAACGGAGACATAGCTGTGCCGCCCATCGTGAAGGATGGTCAGAAGCACCTCCGCATCCGAAGGGATCCGGCGTGCGATCCGCACGAACGCTGATACGGAGCGAACCGGCTTCCTGTCGATTTCCACAATGATGTCCCCCCGCCGGAGACCGGCGGCCTCGACCGCGGATCCGGGCTGGACAGCCTGGATCACGACCCCGTGGACGTTCGATGAGAGCCCGAGCTGCTGCCTGATTTCGCCGTTGAGGTCCAGAATGCGCAGACCCTTCAGGACATTGTTGAAATTCCCGGTGCTGCCTTCCCTGTGGCGGTTGTTCATGGCGAGCTTTTTGGGAAGTTCCCCGACCTTCACGTCGATATGTATCGTCTTCCCGGAGCGCACCACTGTCAGGGAGGCGATTTTACCGGGCGGTATCCGGGCCACATGCATCCGGAGATCGTTGGCGTCTTCCACCGCCATTCCGTTCAGGGCGGTGATGACGTCGCCCCGTTTGAGGCGGGCCGCTTCGGCGGGACTGCCCGGAAGGACATCGCTGACCAGAACGCCCGCGTTTTTCTTGAGGTCGAACTGCTTCGCGATGACCGGGGTCACGTTCTGGATCGAGATCCCGAGCCATCCCCGAACAACCTTGCCCTTCGTGATCAGATCCTGGACAACTTGGCGCACCATCGTCACGGGAATGGCGAAGCCGATCCCTTCATAACCCCCATTGGTGGTATAGATGGCCGTGTTCATCCCGACGACTTCACCCCTGAGATTGACGAGGGGTCCCCCGGAATTTCCGGGATTGATGGCCGCGTCGGTCTGGATGAAGTTCTCGTACTGTTCGATTCCCATGTTGCTTCTCTTGAGGGCGGAAACGATCCCCATCGTCACCGACTGGGTCAAACCGAAGGGAGAGCCCATCGCAAGGACGATCGTCCCGACGTCAACATTCTTGGAGTCTCCCCACGTGACCACCGGAAGAGGAGTCCGGGAGTTGATCTTGATCACGGCGATGTCGGTCATCGGATCAGTCCCGATCACCTTCGCCTGGTAGGACTTCTTGTTGCTGAGAAGCACGGTCACCTTGGTGGCGTTCTTGACCACATGGTTGTTCGTCACGATCGTTCCGTCGGAGCTGATGATGAAACCAGAGCCAAGACTCCTCTCGACGTGCTTCTGTGGAGCCTGCCCCCCCCCTGGGCCGAAGGGGTTCCCGAAAAAGCGCTTGAAGAACGGATCGTCGAACATGGGCGGAAGGTGGGGGGATGTCGAAACCAGAGCGGTCGTGGAGATGTTCACGACCGCCGGGAGAACGGCCCGGGAAACGGCTTCGAAACTTTTCTGGAGAGCCAGCCCCGCCGCAACGTCCTTCTCGGGGACCAAAGGATCGCCATTTGGCGCCGACGCCGCCAGGGCGATTGCCGAAGGGGACGGAATTCCCATGACCAATCCGGTCAAAAGGGCGACAAGGGTCAGGATTTTCAGGCCGGATTTATGCTGTTCTCTTTCTCTCATGATCAGGACCACCCCTCAAAAACGTGGTTATCGTTGGAAGCCGCAGAATTATTCGCGACCGGACAGAGTCCGATTGATGACATCGATGATTTCCTGTTTTTTGAACGGTTTCGGAATAAGGTCGACGGCCCCTGCAGACAGGGCTTCCACCCAAAGGTGTTCATCCCCGAAGGCCGAGAGGAGAACGACTGGAAGGTCCGGATGGTGTTCCCGGAGATGTCTGAGAAGGTCCATCCCTCCACGCTCCGGCATGCGTATGTCGGAGAGAACGAGATCAACGGAGGTTCTTTCGAGAAGTCCAAGCGCCATTTCCACCGAGGACGCTACCCACACCCGGAAATGGTTTCTGCGAAGGATTTCCGCCAGCAGGTCGAGCGCCACGGCATCGTCCTCGACAACGAGGATCGACTTTCCCGAAACATCGCTTTCGGAGACCAGACGGATATTCGAACTTTTTTTTCTGCTCGAGCACATAGCCCACACTACCAAAAAGAGGACGGCTGTTCAAGTCCGGGAGGCGACCTCTGTCCCTGGATCGGATACAGTTTCGCCGGACTCCCCCACCCTGTCCAATGGAAAAAGGACAATCACCTCCCCTCCCGGGCCGTCACCGAGATGAATGGCGCCCCCGAGATCCTCGACGATCTTCTTGCAGACGGAGAGGCCAAGCCCCGTTCCGGACGGCTTGGTCGTGAAGAACGGATCGAAAACGCGGAAACGGATATCGGGCGGAATGCCGGAGCCCGAATCGCGGACGCTGACCCGGACAGACGTTTTGGCATGTTCGGCCCGCACAACGATCTGCCCTCCCTCTCCCGCGGCATCAAGGGCGTTTTCAAGAAGGTTCAGGAAGAGGCTCTGAAGGGCGTCGGCATCCCCCCTGACCTCAAGGGGACTGCCTCCGGATTCCATCTCCATGAGAACAGTCACCCCGTTTGCGCGGAGCCGTGGCTGGACAAGCCGGCCCATGTCCGCGAGAAGAGGTTCGATCATGACCTTGTCCCGCGGATTTTCCGACCTTCGGGACAGGGAAAGAAGCTTTTTGATGGCCTTGATCATTCTGTCCGTCTGCCCCGAAATGATTTGGAGGGGAGCCTCGATCGAAGGAGGAAGATCGGTCTCTTCGAGGAGAAGCTCGAGATGGCCGGAGATCGAATGCAGGGGATTTCCGAGTTCGTGGGCCACGACCGCCATTCCCTCCCCGATCGCCGCTCTCCGCTCGAGCTCCGACAGACGCCGCTGGAGAAAGTACATGGCTTCGTTCGTTTGCGCGAGGGCCTGATTCTTGGCCTGAAGCTCCCGGGTTTTTTCCTGGATCCTGTCCTGGAGGCCTGCGTTCAGAGATCGGACCTCTTCCAGCAGGAGTTCTTTTTCCCGGGTCCGGTCCCGGAGCATGTCCACCATCCGGTTGAAGGACTCTCCCGTCCGCTGGATCTCTGCCGACCCCGAAGAACTGAATTCCCGGGTCAGGTCGCCTTCGCCAACCTCCCTCATGGCGCGTTCGAGATCCCGCGCCGGATCGATCAGCCACCGCTTGAGGACGAAGCTCAGCCCCCCCATGAGGAGGAGGAATCCCGCCAGAAGGATAAAGGCCATCCGCTCCTTTTCCTGCCTGACCAGGGCATCGACCTCATAATAGGAGAGGCGGACTCCAACCGTGCCCAGGATCCGGTTGTTGTGACGGAAAGGAACCACAACATAGATGGCATCCCCCCCCGCGCGTTCCCGCATTGACATCCAGGGCCTTTGCTCCATGCCGACGGCGTCGTGGGCCGCGCGCTCATCGGAGGTCATCGGCACTCCCGAAGTCGACACGATGTGGGGCAGTCCCGTCTGGCGGGACAGGAGGTCGACCCGCGTCACATTATGGCGAATGGCCAGGACGGCCGACATCTCCCGCCGGATCGCCACGAGTTCCCTGACGTGGGTCCACTGGTCGGCCTGGGATGATCCGTTAGCGGAGAGGAACTGGTCCGCCTCGTGGCGCATGTCCACTCCGAAGGCGAATTCCTGGGCGACCAGGCGCCCTTCCCGGGACAGGATCTTGAAGGCATTGTGGCGGACAAGGAATTCGTCCACCGCACCCAGGATGCCCACCAGTCCAACGATCAGGACCGCCACGACCAGAGCGAGAATGGTCCGGATACCGGGGGTTTTCGACTGCCAGGAATTCACGAGGTCCTCTCCGACGGCGCGGAGGCATGCTCGAGGCGGTAGGAGGCATAATGCCGCGCCGATTCCAGGATCCACGACCGCTCCTCCGCCGTCAGCTCCCGGCGGACCCGGCAGGGAGACCCGAAGGCAAGGTGGCCCGGGGGTATCACCGTTCCCTCCGTCACCAGGGAACCCGCCCCGATGATGACATCTTCCCCGACATGCGCCCCGTCCATGACGATCGCTCCCATGCCGACCAGAATTCTGTTTTCCAGCGTGGCCCCGTGAAGAATGACCCGATGGCCCACCGTCACGTCGTCCCCGACCGTCAGTGAGTAGCGATCCCGCGTGACATGGAGGACAGACAGATCCTGCACATTGGTCCGGGCCCCGATCCGGATGCGGTGGACATCGCCCCGGACAACCGCACCGTACCAGATTCCCGATTCCGGACCGATCATCACGTCTCCCACGACAACGGCATTTTCAGCGATCCATGCCGACGGTTCAATGACGGGCCAGATTCCCTTCCAGGCTTTGATCATTGGCGGGCCGTCCTTTCTTGAGACAATCTTAACATTGATCCCCTATCCTGATTGAGAGATGATGTCT
The DNA here is from genome assembly GCA_021840555.1 of Nitrospirota bacterium. GTDB lineage: Bacteria > Nitrospirota > Leptospirillia > Leptospirillales > Leptospirillaceae > UBA4572. The sequence goes on along the minus strand of JAKBXW010000029.1, from coordinate 5,496 downwards.
TCCTGAAGTTTAACGCAATTTTCGGAATTCGTCCCAACCGGGGAAATCCCTGCGGTGCGGTTGCCAGCCCTGCTCCGACATGACAACATTATCGGTGACTGCTCCCCGCCCTGAATGGTGGAACTTCCAGGCGCTCTGCGCCAAAGACCCCGGCCCGAGTCTCAGGATGTTTCCGGCGGCGTTGACGTCCCGGGGAAGGTCCGGTCCGCGGCGGGAACAGTTCTGGGACGTGTCCGACGGTCTCAGCTCTCCGGCGAAGATCTTTCCGTATTCGCCGGCGGGTCCGCTGGCCGTCTTGCGGAAGCAATCCGTCCGCCGGTTCACGACCTTCTGGCGTGTCTCGGCAAGTGCTTTCTTTTTGCGTTCCCTCTCCGGGCCACCTCCTGGCGGACCTGGGAATGGACCCGGGCGAACTCCAGGCACCGGGTCTTGAGATCGGGGAGATCATCGCTCTGGTCGAAGGCGGAAAGGGAGATCCCGTAGTATTTGTAGGCCCGGATTCTCTGATGGAGAAAATGGTTCAGAGAACCTGGCAGCCATCCAGCGTGCGATTCGATTCCGTCTTCTGATGTTTTGTCGGATAGAGCCGGCATTCGAAGGTTTTTTTCATGGGCCGATGATACCATATACAGGAAAGACCCTGCTCAAAACACGCCCTGTATCTCCGGTATGAATGCCGCAGTTTTACGGTGCTTTTCGGTTAAACCATGAGGACTCTCGCATCATCAGCCTCATAACCATTTTCCGGGAGTCGTCCCTTATGCCCAGGATCCGCCCCCATCTGCTTCCTACACTCCTTCTGCTCGCCTCCTGCAGTTTCTATTCCTCATCGGGGACAGACAACCGGCAGGGGAACTACCTGATCAACACCCGCTCCCTCCCGAATTACGTCAAGACCATTCCCGTTCCGGGCAATCCCCGGGACCTCGTCTTAGTCAAAAAAGTCCGCCTGGAGACGAAGCACCGTCTCTCCCCCATGGATTTCATTTACCAGTCGAAACCCCGGCCTTACCATGGGCGCCTGTACCTGATGGACTTCCGCCGCCGGCGCATCTATGCCGAAGATACCCCCGAGCGTCCCTACCGGTGGATCCGTCCGCTCGGAGGTCGTCCCTATCGCTATCTTTACACTGGGAAGTTCGTCGCTCTCAAAAAGGACTGGCAGGCAGAACAGGAATGGGAAGCCCAACAGGCCCTGAAAAAGGAAAAGAAAAAGGCAAGGGAAAGCTCCCGGGGACACATCGTCGCTCTCCCTCCCTCTCCGGTCCATGGCCCTCTCGGTGGGGCCGTGATCCAGCAGGACGAAAATTCCATGACCGAGATGCTTCCCTCGGGGGCTTACGTCTTCCATCCGAAGAGCGAGCTTGAAGCGGCCGGCTACCATTATTCCAGGACCAGCGGCTGGACGCGCTCGCACTGAATGTTCCCCTTCGGGGAGTCCATTTCCGGACTCCCCATTCTTCTTTTCTCTTCAGTGACGCTCGCGTAACAGGACCTTGAACCGGACGTCATCATCCTGCGGGATTCTGAAGGGGTGCATGAACGATTCGGGCCAGGCACCACCCATCCGGAGAATGATGATGGACCAGGAACGAACTCAGGACGATGTCGCACGGCTTCTCCTGGACCGCTTTGACCCACAATGGTTCTTCTGGTCGGAGCTCACCCGGGGACTTCGACTGGTTGAAGAAAAAGAATGCCATCAAAAGAAGGGCATTCGTGATCTCTCCCCCTGGCTCTCCGCGATCCGCCGAAGGACCATCCCCGGCATCTCGCGCAACCAGTCGGGGAATGACCCCGAAAGCTCAATCCGTCAATCCCCGGTCATTGTGAATTCTCTCTCACGGAAACACGGCCCGGGTCGGAACCCGCGCGCGCCCTCGGGTCTGTTTGCCCGAATATGAAAACCACAAAACCCGGGATATCGGGCAAGACCAGTCCTGCGAGCTGTGACACGCGCATCCGGGGGGTAACGGGCCACCGATCCTTGCCATGCTCCGAGGGAACGAGAGCATGTCGAGGGAGAGCCTTGTCCTCCGGGATGCCATCGTCATCGATCCCCGGGCCCGCCTCTCATGATTTAAACTCTTCGGGGATGGAGTCGACTCCGGAGGTAAGCTGTCGTATAATGGAAATGCGCGCCTGAAACGAAAATGGCCGGCACGCGGAACTCTACTTGTAAGCGCCGGAACCTCAGACCACAACCCAAACGATCAATGACTGATCTTCGGAGGAACCATACCTATGTCCGTTCTCGTTGGAAAGCCTGCTCCAGATTTCACCGCCACCGCCGTCATGGGGGACAACTCCTTCAACGACAAGTTCACCCTGTCGGAGGTCCTGAAGGGAAAATACGGCGTCCTTTTTTTCTATCCCCTTGACTTCACCTTTGTCTGCCCCTCGGAAATCCTGGCCTTCGAACACCGTCTGAAGGAATTCCATTCCCGCAACGTCGAGGTGATTTCCGTCAGCATCGATTCCCACTTCACCCACCTTGCCTGGAAGAACACCCCCGTGGACAAGGGCGGCCTGGGCCACGTGAGCTTTCCCATGGTGGCAGACCTGACCAAGAGCATCAGCCGGGACTACGACGTCCTTCTCGGAGAGAAGCTGGCCCTCCGCGGCTCCTTCCTGATCGACAAGAACCGCATCGTCCGCCATCAGGTGGTCAACGATCTGCCCCTCGGACGGAACGTGGACGAAATGCTCCGCATGGTCGACGCCCTTCAGTACACCGAACAGCATGGAGAAGTCTGTCCGGCCGGATGGCAGAAAGGCAAGCCTGCCATGAAGGCCTCACCCGCCGGCGTGGCCGATTACCTTGCCCACCACGCAAAGGAGCTTTAATTTTCGTCATTCGCTCCCATTCGGGGTGCCCGGGTCCCTCGCCACGTGCGGGGGACCTTTTTTTTGGACCATCCAGACCTGGCTTTCACCTCATCCGGCGCTTAGGACAGACAATGATTCGATCGGTTCTCTTCGACTTCAACGGCGTCATTCTCGACGATGAAACGGTCCATCGGGATCTTTTTACCCAGGTGCTCGCTCCCCACGGGGTGCCCCTGACCCCCGAAGACTACGAAACCCTTTACCTCGGGATGGACGATCGGGGTTGTCTTTCGACGGCCTGGGAAGCAGCCAAGAAACGGGCTATCCCGGAGTCCACACTGCGGGAACTGATCGAGGCCAAATCCCGTCTTTACGAAAAACGCATGACGGAAGGACTTCCTCTCTACGAAGGCGCTTCCTCCCTGATCCGGGAGCTGGCCGGACGGGTTCCCCTCGGGATCGTATCCGGAGCACTGCGGCCCGAGATCCTCCATGCACTCGACAAAAACGGCCTGGGGGATCTCTTCGCCTTTGTCGTCAGCGCGGAGGACACCATTCATGGGAAACCCCATCCCGAAGGATACCAGAAGGCCTATCGTCTGCTTATCGATCATGGGCTCCATACGGGAGGGCCCCACGAAGTCGCAGTCATCGAGGATTCGGTGCAGGGAATCTCCGCGGCCCGGGAGGCGGGGATGAAGACGGTGGGCGTTGGCCACACCTATCCGCTCTCGCAGCTTCGGGATGCGGACCGGACCGTGGCCCACATCCGGCTTCTCACAGCGGATAGCATTCTCTCCCTGTGACCGTCGTCACACTTTTCCACGACAAGGATCATAACAACCCGGGGCGATCCCTGATAAAATTGCAACCATATAGCCGTATGCCAGACATGAGGGCACCGGCGCCATTTAACCCAATTTCTTGACGAGGAATGAATTCCGATGAAAACGCAAGCTAAAGTCAAACTTTTTGCGCTTCTCCTTCTTGCCGTCTCCTTTGTCGCCTCCCCCCTGGCCATTGAGTCCGCCCATGCCGACGAGGCGGCCGCCGAAAGCATCGACTCCCCGGCAACCACCCAGTCCTCTTCCGGAGGAGTCTATGACAACGTCCATCATTTCGGGGTGGGTCTCGCCTGGGCTCCCATGGACATGGTCCAGCAGAATGGTAGCGATGTCTTCAGCAATGTGGGCTTCGTAGACGCCCGATACTGGTTCAACGACCGATTCGGACTTTCCGGAGGGATCGGACTGGGACTTCCGCAGGTATCCCCCCAATCGAGCCTGCTCGCCACACTGAATGTCGAGCCGATGCTGGCTCTCATCACCCGGCGCCACTCCCTGCTCTACGCCAACCTCGACCTCATTCCCGCCCTGAACACCGGGGCCGGACTTCCCTCCGCCGTAAGCCTCTCCGCCGGAATCGGACTCGAGACCGAGATCGCTGACATTCCGCGACTCGCCTGGTTCGCCCAGTGGAACCCCCTGTCCCTCAACTGGAATCTTCCCAACGGGGGGCCGACCGGGATCGGATTTACCTTCCTGGGATCCCTCATGAACTTTATGGTCGGGTTCCACTATTATCTCTAAATGTTTTTCAAGGAGATCGGAATCAGAATCAGGACAATTTTGTCATCCGGAATGGACAATCGTGTCATCCTTCCGGACAAAAATTCATGGTCCCATATGACAACAAAACATTAAAGATTCATGGAATAATGATTAACAAAATTGGCACATCAATTGCTTAAGAATAGCCTTGAGGATTAATGAAAGATTCAAAGAACACAATGAAACAGGATGGATGACAAATGGATAAGAAGCTGAGTGCAACAAAAACGAAAGGTTTCGTGGGACTGCTGATCGGAATGGCGCTGGCCTTCTTTCAGACAGGCGAGTCTCCAGCCGCGACGCTCGAGGATGAAGGCGCCTCCGACCGCCATCTGGCGAAGAAGGTGGTCGGAGGAATCGTCATGAAGGTTCACCGCAAGCCGGGGACAAGGAACATCTCCCTCACGATCCGGGAAACACGGATCGACCGGACCGGACGCCCTCTTTGCAATGCTCCAACGGGACGGATCCTTTCCGTCGAGTCGGTTGGCGGGATCTTCCTTGCCAGTGCGGCCCGTCTCAAGAGCTCTCTGGTGATCATGGAGTCTCCCTCGGACCCGACCCCCCGGGATCTGAAGCCGGGTGAATGCGTTTCAGTGGCCCCCGACGACATCGATCGTGTCGAAACGGCGCTCCGCTCCTCGATCCGGATCGAGGAGACTCCCGTGGTGGCGAAAAAAACCGACAAAGTGAAAGAGGGCCTTGTTGAACTCTGGGCCCGGACCTTCCCTGCCAAAGGCGCGGTCGCCTCTCACTGGGCGGGACACGGACAACCGCAGCGGACTAGGACCAATCATGGTTCCGTTCCTGCAATTGTCCGGCCTCTCGGCCAGCCTGCCTGATACCCACCCTCGTTCATCCTTCCTTCCGTCCCGGCTTTTTCGGTCCGACCGCTCCTTCCCGCCAGGGAAGGGGGACCAAAGAGACCGGGGCGGAGCACCCCACCGGGCACCCCACCGGCTGAATCTCCCCACGGCTAAAGCCGGGGGGTTCCGATGCTGAGTTCAGGGGTCTTTCCGGCTCTCGCCACTATTGCAGAAGCAACGTGGTTACAGCA
>JAKBXW010000028.1 GCA_021840555.1 Nitrospirota bacterium | reverse complement strand
TATCCAACGAAACAGCATGATTCTTTTGCTCAAGGGGCTTGACATCGGCCATGTCTATATCAGAGTTACATATGACACCTTCATTCATGCAGCTCACACTTGATCCCCCACAAGCTTCTCCATGGCAACACGCCAGTAATAAAGACCGGTCCTTCCCCGAATATATTTTTTATAGATTTTTTTAGACAGACTTTTTTTAGCTTCCGGAACCTGGTCCTTGAAAGGCCACAATTCCTGAATTTCCCTCTTCTCCCACTTCTCCTCCAGCTTCAAATGGGGCGGATGATCGCAGACGGGAGGAACCCGTTTCACTGTGGCATCCGTCAACCGGATGAAATGATGCACATAGGATCCCCCAAGAATGATGGGACTTTTTTCAAAAAGTCCTTCTCGCTTCATTTTTTCGACAGACAAAAAAAGGTCCCAGTCGGCGGACTGGATCCGGGGATCAAGTCCCCCGATTTTTTCAAATGTCTCCCGCTTCAGAAGATGGCAATGTCCCATGATTCCCGGATAGCGGACGCCTTGATATTTAATTTGGATCTTTTGGGCAATCTCGTCGAAGTTCCCATACATCCGTCGAATTTTTTCAGAGAGATTTTCCTGCGGCCTCTCACTCCATCGCCTTTTGTTGATGTAGCGCCATCGCTGGAAAAAAATTTCTTCGAGATTCTTGTCGGGAAAATGTTCCAGTCCTCCCGGGCTGACAACGGGATAGCCCTCCTGCATCAACGCGTCAAGAAGCGGTGTGTCCCAGCCTGGCCCCACAAGAATGTCATTGTTTAAAAATCCGATGACGGGAGCCATTCCCGCACGGACTCCCTGATTGATTGATACCGGATAGCACTGGTTGGTCGGATTGTGAATGACATCCACCGGAAAGCCTCCCCCCCTTTTTGCCTCAAAATAGTCGGCGGAGCCGTCGGGAGAGGCATTGTCGATAATGATGAGCCGAAAGGAGGCGCGCGTGTTCCGGATGAGGGTCTCGAAAAAAATCCGATTCATCTCGATCTGTCCATGGATGGGAACAACAAGATCCATGACAGGCGAAACGCCCGGCCCTTTGAAATTGATCATCCCTTGAATCCGTGCTTTAAAACGTATTTATAGAACTCCGGATTCAACCACCGGTTCCGTCTCCGAGGAAGTTCCGGAAAGGCGGCCACCCGCTTTTTCATAACCTCCGGATGCGTTCCGTCGAATCGCTTCAGGATGGCATAGTGCTCCGGCATGAATTCTTTGAGGGACAGAACCTTTGTATCTCTCGTATTCGGCGTTCCCTCCCAGTACCAATCGACCTGGGTCCGGACCTTTTCGCGAAGCAGGGCGGGGCTCTTGACCCATCCGTAATGATAGATGTGTCCGGGAGCATACTCCCAGAGATCCCGCTCTTTTTTTCCAAGATAGAGAGCGTCGGAGGACCGGGCAAATCCCACCGCATCCCCCACCGAGACGACTTTACCCCCCGGCCTCACAATCCGCATGGCCCGACGATAGGCCCAGGGATCAAGTGACTGGTAGTCGCCCACGAAGTGCTTGTAGCGGGACATCAGACCGAGGATCCTGGGATTGTCCTTATATGTTTCCATCGTGGCCCTCAGAGCCTCATAATCCTTTTCGTGAATCACCTCGTCGGCCTGAAGGTAGAATGCCCAATCCGCGTCTTTTCGGCAATGTTCGAGGGCAATGTTCGTCTGCTGGGCATATATGAGCCCGTCCTTGCGAAGTGCCATGTCCCAAACAGATTCGATGATCTTGATTTTCGGATCATTGATGGAGCGGATCCGGTCCAGTGTGTTGTCCTCGGAATCCCCCACATTGATCACGAATTCATCGACAATCGGAAGGAGAGACCGGATCGACTCCTCGAAGGGGTAATCCAGCTTTTCGACATTCCGGCAAAAGGTAAATCCTGAAACGATCATTCCCTTCCTTTCGATTTCAAAAAGATTTGTCTCCACGGATCACACGGTAATAGAGGGCCTTCAAAAGCCACCGAATTGACCGAAGAGACAGCCGGGCCCGAACCGCCACCCATGCCACTCTCACTGCATCCCTATGATACCCCAGCGCGTTCAGAGATTTGACAATCCCCACCAGATCCTCGAAACGTCCCCACCGTTCAAAAGAAAACCATGCCAAATAATCCGACCTGTGGGCCAACCGGAGAGTCCCTTCCGACCACGGGATTCTTATGGCCCCCCCTTTCGGGCAACCCCCTGTGCCGATCTTTTCTTTAAAAAACTGGTAGACCAAATAGGAGCCTTCTCCCTCACGCCTCACCGCTCCCAACCCATACCCATTCCGCCTCATCCAAAAGACAAGACCATCCTGAGACCATATGAGGGATTGCCGTGACGCTCTGTCTCCATCCCTTGATGATCGGGAATCAGGAGGAACCCTGCTAAGGCGACAGGTCACTGTTTCATAAATTCCAGCTTCCAGGACCGTATCCATATGTTTTGTCGAAGAAAGGGTTCCCAGATCGGACGAGATATCGACTTCGAGCCTGGAGTCTCCTCTCCTGGAAGCCTCCTGCCCGTCAGCTCCCTTTTTCAGGGAGGATGACAAGAAAAAATCCCCCTCCTCTTTTTCGGACAGAATCCTCATTCCGCACACACACATGAATACAGGTCCGGCCGAAGTCACCCCCGTCACAAAATGTGCTGGTCTGAGGCATGCCGGACAGACAGGACGCATCTCAGGAATCCTTGGTCGATGATCCAGCAAAAACGCAATTGTCCTGCATACCGTATTCAAAGAAGGATCCCTCTCCGGAGAAACGAAGCCCTCGACCACATGAAGCGCCCATGGGGAGAGCGCCCGGACCTCGAAGGGAATCGTCCCGCGCTCGACAAAGATGACGGCCATAGGAAGATCAAAGGCAGCCGCCAGATGGCTCGGACCGGAGTCCAGTCCGACAAAGGCCCCCGCCATCGACAACAACCCTCCGATCTGCCCCAGGGAGAGATCGGTCGCCAACACTCCTCCCGGGCTGTCAAAGCCGCCGATTTCCGGATAGGACACGATCACGCTTCGAAGATTTCGCTCCTGATACAACCAGTCGGCAAGGGCGACGAACCGATCCTTCGGCCACATTTTGTTGGGCCAGGAAAAGGGCGCCAAGACCACAAACCCTCCGGCTTCGAGGGAATGATCTTTCAGGAAACCCTCCGCCCAACGCTTATCTTCGCTATGAAACGGAAAATAGGGACGGGCCTCGGTTCCCAATGGCATACCGATGGATCGGGAAATCGCTTCGAGGGTTGTTTCGCCTCGGGCATGGCGATCCGGCATCGGAAAATGATCCAGAGCCAGAAAGGCCCCTCCCTCCAGGCGCCCAATCTCCTTTCGGATTACGGCATGGGTCAGGGCATAAGGGTCGTTCGTTCCCTTCCCTGTCCGGGGATCCAGGGCCTTCGGGTACCACCGGATCCGGACATCTTCCATACGCCGGAGAATCTCCTCCCACCGTCTATCCCCGTACACAATACAGGTCGCCCGCGGGAAACGGAGTTGCAACTCATGAAGAATCCGGAGACCATTGACATGGTCTCCCAATCCCTGACCTAAAACAAAAAAAAGGGTTCCCCCAAAATCTCCGGGCGCCATCCCAACATGAAAAATGGGAAACGACTGCCAATAGAGATTGTTGTCCGGAATCAGAGGATCGTAAAAATGGGAAGCATGAGCACAGAGATTCACAGGACCTCGTGCAAAAAAAAGTTTCCTGTCAATTTATACCCGGGTCAGCTGAAGAATGAGCAACAATACTCCCTGAAATCTGATCCTTATGGCAGAAAGGACAATGATGATCACCGGAAAACAAAGAGTTGATAAAATCCTCCGTGATCTCATTTGGAATCCCTTCTTCATAGACATGAAGACTGCGATAACGACGTTGTCTCGTTTTTAAAGGAAGGTAGGAGCGTAGATAGTGCTTCCAGGACTTGAGATCCAAGGGATTTTCTTTGATTGATCGTTTCAGGAGAATTCGCGCAAACTTCAGTCCTTCAGAAATCCCCATAAAATCGAAGCTCGCCTCCCGAAGCCACCGGGCCTTCCATCGGGACAAATCCTGGCGAACAAGGGCGTTATCCAACAACCTCTTTTCCTGCAGGAAGTTTTTTATTTTTAAAAAAAAATAGTCCTGATTTAACAGGAGCCTGTATCGGCTGACAATGTCGATCCTTTTTTTCCTGAGAAATTCGGGGGAGGACATTCTAAAACGAATGACAGTCTGGGGGATTTCGACCGAGAAACCGATTTGAAAAATCCTAAAATAAAAATCCGTCTCTTCCAAAAAACAGGGGTTAAAATGTTCATCAAACCCCCCGATCATACGAGCTACTTTCCTTCGGAGCATAACAGAAGATGGGAGAGGATCCCAAAATCGAAGATTGGCTGCTAGAGGATCCAATCCAGAGGATCTCATGAAAAAAGAAAAGGGAGTCGCCCTGGCATCGGCTTCAAAAATGGTCGTGTTGTCAAAGGAAACCCGGTCAATGCGCCCAAAGCAAAGGACCGCTTCAGTGTGCCTTTCCAGGGCCTCCTTCTGGAGAGACAATCGTTCGGGATACATCAGGTCATCGTCATCCAAAAGTGCGATATAAGCCCCCCGGGATTCAGCGAGCCCCCTGTTCCGTGCAAAAGAATTCCCCTGCCTTTTTTCGTGAACCGCTTTTATTTTTTCGGGATATTTTGTGGCATATTTTTCAATGATCTCCCGGGTGTCTTCCGAGGCATTGTTGTCGACAAGAATCAGCTCCCAATCCTTTTCGGTCTGAGACAGGACAGACTGGATCGCATCCGCCAGAAACCGTCCCGCCCGGAAACAGGGGATCACCACCGAAATAGAGGGAAATTTTTCCGCCGTCATGGACTAAACCCCGTACTCCCTCAAGATCTCGTCTACCACCCTCTGCCGGGAGGGATCCCCGATGCTGGCCTTGTAAAGCTCTGTTAAAAGCTTCTTCCCCTCTTCCGTCCCGGAGCCTTTCTCCCAGTGGAGGAGCATCAGAACCTCGAGAAGCTTGTTCTCCACCAGCTGGATGGAATGTCCGATCTTCATGAGATTCTGGCGGACCAGATCCTGAAACCCCAGCGCTCCCATAACGCGAAGCGTGGCCTGCTGGTCCTGGGACAGGAGCGATCCAATACGGGAGATCTCCGAAGGAGTCACCGTCCCGGAGCCCTCGTGAAGAAGCGCCTGCATCATCTTCTGGATCTCGAGCTGCTCCTCGATCACCGTCATGATCGACTGGCTCGCCTCCTCCGTCATGGTCGAGATTTCCGAGAGGGACTCGGTCGTCTGCGGAAGGGTCGCCTGTGCCGAGAGAAGCGGTCCGGACAAGGCCCCGATCGTCCGGAGCGCGGCGTCGATCTCCCGGACGATCGATCCGAGTTGGGTTGAAATGCGTTCGGGATCCACCTTCATGCTGTCTGCATCCGCACTCATGGAAGCCTCCTTTGATCGGACACTTCTTTCACACCACCTCTTCCGGGAGGACCTCTCCCGACCGCATCAGGTGGAGGATGAAGCCCTTGTACCGGCTGTCGATGGACATCAGTTCGTCGTGAGTTCCGCTCTCGATCAGTCGGCCCTTTTCCAGGACATACACGACAGAGGCCTGTCGGATTGTCGTAAGACGATGGGCGATGGCGAGCGTCGTCCGCCCCCGCATGATCTTCTCGAGGGCCTTCTGGACCATCCACTCCGACTCGGAGTCGAGCGCGCTTGTCGCCTCGTCCATGATCAGTAGCGTGGGGTTTCTCAGAACAACCCGGGCCAGGGCGAGCCGCTGCTTCTCCCCCCCCGATAAGAAAATCCCCCTCTCCCCCACCCGGGTCTCATAGCCGTTCGGCAGGGCGGAAATGAAATCGTGGGCATAGGCCGCCCGGGCCGCCTCGACCATTTCCTCATCGGAGACATCTCTTTCGAGACCATAGAGGAGATTGTCGCGAACCGTCTGGTTCATCAGGATCACATCCTGAGTCACGAACCCGATGATTTTCCGAAGGCTCGCCGCATCGATCTCTGAAAGAGGAATGCCGTCCCAATAGATTTCACCTTCAGTGGGTCGGTAGAATTTTGGCAGAAGATTGGCGATCGTGCTTTTTCCGGAGCCCGAAGCCCCCACAAGCGCCACAAAGGCCCCCGCCGGAATCGAAAGAGAAATCTCCGAAATGGCGTTACTGCTGCCGCCAGGGTAGGCAAAGGACACATTTCGGAGTTCGATCCCTGTTTCCAGACCTTTGACCTCCTTTTTGCCGTTCTCATGAACCCGCTCTTCCGGAACCGAAAGGATGTCGACCATCCGCTCGGCGGCGGCCAGCGACTGCTGGATGTCGGTCTGGGCCCCGGCGAATCCCTTGATGGGCTGATAGAGCATCTGGGCGGCGGCGATGAAGCCCACCAGGGTCCCGAAACTCAGGGTGCCGTGGATGACCGCGTAGCCCCCGATCCAGACCGCGAGCCCCGCCGCCAGCGCTCCCAGCGTCTCCATGACCGGAGAGAGCAGGTTCGAATACTTGGCGGTCTTGATCTGGAACCCCACGAACTCGTCGCTGTACCTTTTGAAGCTCTCCCGCTCCCGATCCTCCGAGACCACCCCCTTGATCAGCCGGATGGAGGAAAGACTTTCGGAGAGATGCTGGTTCACGTCACCGAAGGATTCCTGGGTCTTTCGCGAGAGGGTCTTGAGCTTTTTCCCGGTCTTTCGGATCGGGATCAGAACCGTCGGAAGCGTCACCAGCAAAAAGAGGGTGAGCTTCGGACTCATGACGAACATGGAGACCAGCACGCCCACGATCGTGAACCCCTGCTGGATCAGATCCCGGAAGGTGTTCGCCACCCCGCCCTGGAGACGCTCGGCATCGTAGGTCACCCGCCCCATCAGGGATCCCGTCCCCTCCCTGCCGAAGTAATCCAACGGAAGCGAGAGCAGATGTCCGAAAAGGCTCTTGCGCACATCGTTGACCATCCGGAGCGCGGCAATCCGGAGAAGGTAGTTCTGGAAGAAGACCGCAACGCCCTTCAGCGCAAAGAGAAGAAAGAAGGCGAAGGGAAGGATGAAGAGATAGTGGGTGTTCTTCTGAGTGAAGATCTTGTCGATCAGCTCCCGGAGAACGAGAGGCACCCCGCTCGTCATGGCGGAGGCCACAAAGCCCAGGAGGATCCCCCCGACGATGTGGGCGCGGTAAGGCCGGATCCACCCGTGGAAATAGGGTTTGATCCTCTGGTAGGCCGGATCCTTCCAGAAAAAGAAGGTCATTGGCGCGGGTCTCCCGGCCAGAAGGGGGTGGTTCTCTTCACTTCCACCGCCACTTGGCCACCAGGAGGACAAAGGAGAGCAGAAGGGTGATCCCGTTGGCCAGGATCATGGGAAGGGCCCCGAGACGGATCCCGTAGACCAGCCAGAAAAAGACCCCGGCCGTAAAGAGGAGATACATTCCCAAAGATATGCTCCGAGTGTCCCGCGTCCGGAGGGTCTTCACCACCTGGGGGAAGAAGGCGACCGTCGTCATCGTTCCGCCGAGGTACCCGAACCATTCGTCACGCACCGGAGACCGTCCCATGGGTTTCATTTGTCTGCTTTCCCAGCCCGCTCTGCCACCGCCAGGCGTCGGCGCACATCCGTTCGATCCCCAGCTCCGCCCTCCATCCCAGAAGCTTTTCCGCAAGGGAGGGATCGGCCCAGCAGGCCGCCACGTCCCCGTGGCGCCGGGGAACGATTTTGTAAGGAATAGACCGTCCCGACACCTTCTCGAAGGCCCGGACCATCTCGAGGACGGAGGTCCCTCTCCCTGTCCCCAGATTCACGGTGAGGGGTCCGGGCCCCTCCCAGGAGGAAAGAGCATTCAGGGCCGCCAGATGGCCCTTCGAAAGGTCCATCACATGAATGTAGTCCCGGACCCCGGTCCCGTCCTCCGTGGGGTAGTCGTTCCCGAAGACCTGGAGAAAGGGCCGGATCCCCACCGCCACCTGGGCCACGAAAGGCATCAGGTTGTTCGGCACCCCCCGGGGATTTTCCCCGATCACTCCGGAAGGATGGGCCCCCACAGGATTGAAATATCGAAGCAGGGAGACCTTCCAGGAGGAATCGGAGGCCACCAGGCTCCGGAGGATCTCCTCGATCGCCAGCTTCGTCGTCCCGTAGGGATTGGTGGCGGCAAGGGGGGCATCCTCGGCGATCGGCAGGCGCTCGGGAACCCCGTAGACCGTGGCGGAGGAGCTGAAGACCAGGGTCTTCACCCCCTTCTCCCGCATTGCAAAGAGAAGGGAGAGCGTTCCGGTCACGTTGTTGTCGTAGTATTCGAGAGGAAGTCGGGAGGACTCGCCCACGGCCTTCAGTCCTGCGAAGTGGATCACCGCCCGGGGGCGTTCCCGCTCCAGGATCTCCTCCATCCCTTTCCGGTCCCGGATATCCGCCTCGTAAAGCGGAGCCTTCCTCCCGGCGATCGCCCCGATCCGGTCCGCCACATCCCGCTCGCTGTTCGAGAGATTGTCGAGAAGGACCACCTCGAATCCCGCCTCGAGCAGAACCAAGGCCGTGTGGGAGCCGATATACCCCGTCCCCCCCGTGACCAGAACCTTCATCCTATTGCTCCCCTTTCCTGTCGTTCCGCGTTGACAAGCGCCAGGGACTTCCCCACACTAGAAAAAAGTCCAGACCCCATGCACATACTACAGAACATATCGACCACAAATCAAAAAATCACCGGAGTCCCGCCCTCCTCACCGCTCCTTTCCGGGGCTTTCCGGGATCCGGGATGAGATCCGACCAAAGGAAATACTCCCAGTGCCGATCCACCCATTTTTCGTCCACTTCACCCTTTCACTGGCGTTTTTATTTGCGGCAATGGAGATTTTTCCTTCTCTTCGCGAGCGGATACCGGAAAAAGAAGGGAGTCTGATCGGAGTCGGCACCGTCGTGTTCATCGCCCTGGCCGCTCTTTCCGGGTGGCTCTCCCTCGAGACCCTCCAGGAGCGACGGATTCCTATTCCTCCCGCCGCCGCCATCCACAGGCTTCTGGCCCTCTCCGGGTCCGCTCTCCTGGCTCTTCTCTGGATCGCAGGGCTTCGGCGGCTCCGTCTAGCTCCCCCCATACGCCGGTCGATCGGCCTTGCCGGCCTCCTGCTCCTTCTGGGAGCCGCGGCAGTGGGAGGCCATCTCGTCTACGACGACCGGCTCGGAACGGATTTCGGCGCCCCCTCCCCGGCCGCGCCTCCCGCCATTCGCCCCTAGCGCAAGATTATTAAGGAGAGAGCCCCCGCCGCCAGACAGTAGAGGCCGAAGGGGGCCAGGGCCTGGTTCGCCTCGAATTTTCTGAAGTAGCGCATGAGAAGGAAGGTGGTGAGCCAGGCGGTGGCGCAGGCGACCGTTCCCCCGGCCAGGGCGAGCTTGATGGAGGCCGGAGTGCCGTACCGGATCAGCTTCGGGATTTCCAGAACCCCCGCCGCCCCGATGATGGGCGTCGACAGAAGGAAGGAAAAGCGGGCGGCCTCCGCATGTCCCAGCCCCCCGAAAAGCCCTCCCACCATCGTGATCCCCGAGCGGGAGATTCCCGGCAGGAGCGCGACCGCCTGGAAGATCCCGATGAAAAAGGCCCGGAGGGGTCCCATCCGGTCTAGGTCGACCGACAGGGCCCCCGTCCGCCAGCGACGGAGGATTTCCGAAAGGATCAGGACTCCTCCGTTCAGCAGAAGAAAGACCGCCGCCAGAGAGGGTGCGGCAAAGAGATGGCGGATCTTCTTTTCGAGAAGAAGCCCGATCAGTCCGGCGGGAACGGTTCCCGCGACGAGAAGCCAAAAGAGATGGCGGGCCGAACGGGCCTCCGGAACCCGGTTCGCTCGTCCGGGGACAAGAAAGGCCCCCAGGATCTCCCGCCATTCCCGGTTGAAATAGAGGAGCAGGGCCAGCGTGGTTCCCAGATGGAGGGAGACCATGAATGGAAGATAGGAAGGATCCTTTTCGATCTCCCCCCAGCCCAAAAGGGCGGGGAGGATGACTCCGTGGCCCAGCGAACTGATGGGAGCAAGTTCGGTAAGCCCCTGGGTCGCGCCGATCACGAGTGCCTGCAATGTCGTCATGAAACAATGGACCTTTCTTTTAAGGGAGAAGGGTTAGGAAAGGTCCTGTCTCCGGGTTGGAATGATGAGAATGAACCCTGTCTGATCCCATGCCAGGAATTCAATGATATTTTTCCTCGAGAGTCTTTCGATGATCCGTTTCGTCCACTTCGGATCCACGAAGAATTCCGATAAGGCTTTTTGTCAGGGGCGGAATATCCTCATTAACCCCGGACTTCTCCTGATCCATAAGGGAAAAATACTCCGAAACAACTTGGGACAAAGATTTTCCATTGTCACGAGCGTGTTTCTTTGCCTTTTTGATCAATGTCTCTTCCATCCGAAGTGTCAATTTTGTTGGCATGTCCCTCTCCCTTTTGACGTATTACACTTTATAAGCCTTACGTCATTTGATCCAGAGCCTCAAATCGGAGAGATTGTCATCCTCAGATATCCTCTATGATCCCACGAGTCTCAGATATAGAACATGAGGGGCTGCTCTCCACGGTCCTTGTCGATCGCCTTGATGCAGTCGGCCAGAGTCACCTTTTCAAG
The DNA here is from genome assembly GCA_021840555.1 of Nitrospirota bacterium. Lineage (GTDB taxonomy): Bacteria > Nitrospirota > Leptospirillia > Leptospirillales > Leptospirillaceae > UBA4572. The sequence continues at coordinate 8,910 of JAKBXW010000028.1, read as the reverse complement.
CTCTGCGTTGACCGCCTGGCTCAGCTGGTCAAAGAGAAATCGCAGGGCCGGCCCAGGCGGTGAGGAGGGATCGTAGAGAGAGACCGTGCCCTCAAGCGCCTGCACGATCCCCGAAAGACGGATTTCGGAGGGTTCCCGGACCAGCTTGTACTTCCCCTGGGGTCCGCGACTCGACTCCACAAATCCGTTCTTCACCAAAGTGGCCATGATCTGTTTCAGAAACGGTTTGGGGATCTGGGAGCGCTGGGCGATGTTGGCCCCGGTGATCCCCTGGGTCCCCGCGTTGGCGATCTCCACCATGGCCCGGATCCCGTAATCCACACGCTGGGACAGCTTGCAGGACATATCAAACCTCCTTGAAACTTTTTTTAAAGACGGAATCGGTCGATTTCCCTGTCGAGCTCCTTCACCACCTTCAGGATCTCTCCCAGATGGCGCTCCTCCAGAGGCTTCTGGCCCATCTGTCCGCGAAAGTCCTCCGCCAGGGAGTCGAGAATCGCCTGGATCTTCAGAATGGCCTCGGTCTCGGTGCGGATCCGCTCTGCCATCCCCTCCCATTGCAGAGCTACCCGGGAGAGAGCCTCCTGGAAAAGCGTCCAGGTCTCCTGAAATCCCTCAAGGCCCCGGTCGGCCGTCTCCAGCCCCTCGGCCCTTCCGGAAAGGGAAGCCGCGACATGGTCGAGCCGGCCGTTCAGTTCCGAGAGTTCGTTCCCGATGGCCCCGAGGGCCGTCTCGGTCTTTCGGGAGAGGTCGGCGACCGTGTCGGCCACGATCCGGAATGTCCGGCCTCCGGCACCGGCATGGGAGGCCTCGATCGCCGCGTTCATCCCCGTGAGATGCAGCTCTCTGGCGATCTCGTTGATGGTGGCGAAGGCCTGGGCGAGGCTGCGGCGCATCTTTTCGAGCCCTTCCCCCTCCCCGACCAGACTTCCGGAGAGGCTGCGGGCCTCCCGGACGGAGTCCCGGACCGACTGGGTCACCTGACCAATCTTCCGGGACTTCTCCGAAAACCAGGAAAAGCTCCGGGCCACCTCGTTCTCGGAGAGACCGGACTTGCCGCTCAGAAGATCCCGGACCCGGAGCCTGAGCTCGTCTAAAGCCAGGCGGACCTCTTCCTCTTTGCGGTAGCGCCGCTCGTGATCCCGGTCCAGAAGCTCGGCATGGGCCTCGATCCACCGGACCCTGTCGGAAACCTCCCCCATCCACCCCCGGAAGAGATCCACGAACCGGTTCAGAAAATAGACCAGCCTCCCCAGCTCGTCGTCGCGCGTACGGGGAAAGGAGAGCCGCAGGTCGGGGTTGTCCGGCCCCACCATGGCGATGGCCCGGGAGAGTCCGTCGAGGGGACGGACCAGAGAGCGACGGATCAGGAGGATCACCACCAGCACCAGCGTTTCGAGGATTCCCGAAAACATCCAGAAGCGGGCCCACCGACCGGCCCGCATTTCCCGGGCGAAGGCCGTCCCGTCGGAGTAGAGGACAAGGGTTCCCAGTCGCTTCCCGCCCTGCGGACAGGAGGGACAGGAGGCATCGCTGGAGAGGGGAAGGCGCACGAGAAAAACCCGCCTCCCCGACCGAGATCGTCCCTCCAGGAACCCCTTTCCCGGCCTGTCCGAGAGGAGGCGGGAGACGGAGACCGGAAGCTCCGGACCCGAGGAGAGGAGAACGCTCTGCCCGTCCGTTCCCAGAAGGACCGCTTCGTCGGGAGAGGACTGGCGAATCGTCCTGAAAAGGGCCTGCGCCCCCGGAAGATCGTCCTTCTCGAGGAGACGGACGAGGGAGGCCATCAGAACGTCCGCCTCAGCAGAAAGCCTCCGGTCGATGGAGCGGACAGCCTCCCGATTCTCCTGGCGGTCGATCTGGTAGGCCAACACGGAAAAGCCCACGGAAAGGGCCAGAAAGAGCCAGAGAAAGAAGCGGGTCGTGACCTTCCGCGTCCAGGGAACGGGGGCCATCGCAAAGAGTGGAGGAGCCGGGTCCCTTTCTGTCCTCCCCCGCCCCGGGAGATCGGAGCTGGAACGCTCGCCGGGAGTCTTCAGAATTTCGGGTTGCGAAGCCACGCAGGAAACTCCCGTCTAGGGGGAGGCCGGAGCGGATCCCGCCCCGCTCCGGCTTCGGCGGTAGGCGCGGAAGACCATGGCCGCCCCCAGGAGCGCCATGGGAAAGGAGAGGATCTGGCCCATGGAAAAAGGGCCGAGCACGAGACCGAGCTGGGGATCCGGCTCCCGGAAAAACTCGCCCACGAACCGGAAAAGTCCGTACAGCCCGATGAAGCTCCAGAAAATCACCCCATCCGGCCGGGACTTTCGGGAAAGTCCGTAGAGGATCAAAAACAGGAGAATCCCCTCCATGAAGCCCTCGTAAAGCTGTGACGGATGCCGGCAGATGGGCCCGCCCATGGGGAAGACCATGCACCAAGGGACATCGGTCGGCCGGCCGAAGAGCTCTCCGTTGATAAAATTGCCCATGCGCCCCATGAAGAGCCCCAGCGGAACGGGCAATACAGAAAAATCCGCCAGCTTCCAGAAAGGAAGGGCATTCTTCCGGCAGTACCACCAGCCAGCCAGAACGACCCCCAGAAATCCTCCGTGAAAGGACATCCCGCCCTTCCAGACGGCCACGATCTCTAACGGGTGCGCCAGATAGTAGGGCAGGTTGTAGACGAGAACATACCCCAGCCTTCCCCCCAGGATCACCCCCACGGCGGCATAGGAGAGGAGATCGTAGACCTGCTCCTTCGAGAGAGGCGCGCTCCTTCTTTCCGACTCCCTCTTCAGAATATAATAGGCGCCGAGAAAGGCAAGGACGTACATGAGGCCGTACCACCGGATCCTGAGGGGACCGATGGAGAGGAGCACGGGGTCGATATGGGGATAGGCGATCACGAGAGGCGTCCGGAACGGAGAGGTCCCCTGTCCGTTCCGGAGACAAGGTTCTCAGGTTTCATCGGCATCGCGAAGGGATTCCTCGCGTTCGATTTTTTCAAGCTCTTCCTTCTTTCTCTGGCACCGGATGCAGAGCTGGGCGAAGGGCATGGCCATCAGGCGCTTCTCTTCGATCTCTCCCCCGCAATCCTCGCAGTTTCCGTAGACCCCTTCGTCGAGTCGGAGCAGTGCCTGGTCGACGGAGCGCTTCATGCGGTTGCGCATCTCGAGAAGCGCGAGATCCACCCCCTCCCCCATGTCGATGGCCGACAGGTCTCCCTGGTCGAGGACGGAGTCGACCCGGTTCGCGTTGTCCGGACCGATCTGCCGGACAAGGTGGGTCCGGATGTCCCGTTCGATCGCGGCCTTCTTCTCCGACAGAAGATCGTGAAGGCGCTGGTACCGCAACCCCTTTTCATCCATGATTTGTGATCCTTTCGCTAGAGAATGAGGAGATCCGGATGCTCCTGGAATCCCCCGATACGATAACGGACCGGCTCGTGCGGGTCGAGGTCATGCTTCTGGAACGGAAAATTCCGGCTCCGGGGATCGAGCAGCTCGGCGTCTCCGGAGACCCCTTTCGCGTCCTGATATCGACCATCCTGTCTCTGCGGACCCGGGACCGGGTCATGGAAGAGGCCTCGAAAAGGCTCTTTTCCATGGCCCCCGACCTTGACCGTCTGGCCCGGCTGTCGGAAGGCCAGATTCAGGAGGCCATTTATCCGGTGGGATTTTACAGAACAAAGGCCAGAACAATCAAGCAAATCGCAAAATCACTTCTCGAGAAGCACAACGGACTGGTTCCATCCCGGCTTCCAGAGCTCCTTTCCCTTCCGGGCGTCGGGCTCAAAACGGCGAACCTGGTTCTGTCGGCGGGGTTCGGAGGAGCGGCTCTGTGCGTCGACATCCACGTCCACCGGATCCTGAACCGGTGGGGATCCCTGAAAACAGGTTCGGCCGACGAAACCTTCCGGACGCTTGACGGGGTCCTTCCTCCCGCAATCAAATCCAGGGTCAATCCCCTGCTCGTCTCCTTCGGGCAGGCCCTGTGCCTTCCTCTGTCGCCACGATGCTCCGTCTGTGCTTTTGAAAAAGACTGTCCAAAAGAGGGCGTTCTCCATCGGCGTTAGGTCGACGAAAATCCGATGGGATGCGGAAGTCCGCCTTCCGGCGTCCGTGAGCGTCAACCCGGTAAAAGGCGCCTGACAGGAACGAAAGGGTGTCCCTCCAATCTCATACATTCTCTTCCGGGAGCAGGACCTGAGGCGGACCACCCGGCATCCTGTCTCCCCTATCCCCAGGAACCAAAAAAGGGGAGGTCGCCCTCCCCTTTTTCATATTCTACAAAAGAAACCTGTTTCAGCCAGGTACGGCCTGGGTCCGGTGTTCGAAGCCCGTCACCGTGTTGAAGTGGATGAAGACGGGGGCCTCCGGATTCTCCTGACGCTCGATGCGCTCGGCGGGATCCACACGTCCCTCGAGCTCGCACCGGATGCAACGGGTCGACTCGATCCAGGCATCCTGAACGGTGAATCCGGTCTCAACCTCGGCAAAACCCTGTCGTGCCGGCAGCGGAAGCGCCGGCATTGGAACCCTGTGAACATCCCCCAGAACAAAGGCGTCGTTGTCCACCTTCGGAAAATGGAAGGGGAAGGTCCGGTCGGGGTTTCCCTTGAGATAGCGGTCGATGAAGACCGCGCACTGCTCTCCGTCCCGGATGGAGTGAATGACGTCGAGCGGTCCGGTCATGTTGTCGCCACCGGCGAAGACGGCCGGCCGGCTTTCGCTCATGAGAGTGTCGGGGTCGACCTTCACCGTTCCCCACTTGTGGAACCCGATTCCGTTCTTCTCGAAAACGGTGGTGTCCATCGTCTGGCCGATGGCGGCCACGACGGTGTCGACGGGAACGGATTCGATCTGTCCCTTGACCGCCACGGGCTTTCTCCGGCCGCTGTTGTCAAACTCCCGGGAGAGGGTGTTGACCTGGAAGTCGATCACCGTCTCGGTCGAGCCGTCCTCGTTGGCGCGGTCCCGAATCTCGAGCGGCGCCAGGAGGAAGCGGAATTCGATCCCTTCGTGTTCGGCCTCCTGGACCTCGAACTCGTGGGCGGGCATCTCTTCCCGGGTCCGGCGGTAGAAGACCGTCACCTTTTCCGCACCCAGTCGGATGGCGGAACGGGCCACGTCGATCGCCACATTGCCCCCTCCGATCACCGCCAGCCTCTTTCCGACCTGGACCGGCTCGTTGGTCAGGGCCTTTCTGAGGAATTCGATCCCGTTCTGGACCACCGGATGATCCTCTCCCTTCACCCCCATCTTCTGGGGCTTGTGGGCGCCGATTCCCAGGAAAGCGGCATCGTAGCCCTCCTTGAAGAGATCTTCCAGCGAAAAGTCCCGGCCCAGGGCGGTATTGGTCCTGAAGGTCACGGGAAGCCCATCGAAGATTCCGAGCTCCCAGTTGAGAAGCTCGCGCGGGAGACGATAGGCCGGGATCCCCACCGCCAGCATGCCGCCGATCACATTGTACTGCTCGAAGACGGTCACCTTGTACCCCATGCGCCCGAGATAGAAGGCGCAGGTGAGGCCGGCCGGTCCCGACCCGATGATGGCGACCTTCTTGTCGAGATCGGCCGCCGGCTCGTAATGCGGGCGAATGCCCTGGTTGTATTCCCAGTCGTAGGCGAAGCGCTTGAGCCCGTTGATCGCGATCGGCTCGTCGAGATCGCCGCGCCGGCAGGGACCTTCGCAGGGGCGATAGCAGGTCCGGCTGATAATTCCCGGGAAGGGAAGTCGCTCCCGGATCGTCTCCAGGGCCTCCTTGAATTCGCCGCGGAAGATCTGGGTGATGTAGCGCGGGATGTCGATTCCCACCGGGCATTCATGCTGGCAGGGAGCGTAGACGATTTCCTTGCAGGACTGGGAGACGCACTTTCTCCGCTTGATGTGGTCCTCGTATTCCGCCCGGAAATACCGGATGGTCGACAGGACCGGATTGGGGGCGGCCTGTCCCAGTCCGCACAGGGAGTTGGCCTTCACATAGGTCGAGAGGTTCACGAGGTCGTCCAGATCCTTCATCTCTCCGCGACCTTCGCTGATCCGCTCGATCATGTCCAGCATGACCTTCGTTCCGTCGCGGCAGGGAGTGCACTCCCCGCATGACTCGTCCTTCGTGAAGGTCATGAAGTACTTGGCCGTGTCGACGATGCAGTTCGCCTCGTCGAGAACGATAATGCCGCCCGATCCCATGATCGCCCCCGCGGAAATCAGGGATTCGAAGTCGATCGGGGTCTCGATAAGACTGCCCGGGATGCAGCCGCCCGAAGGGCCGCCCAGCTGGGCGGCCTTGAACTTCTTCGTGCCGCTCATGCCGCCTGCGATTTCGTAAACGATTTCCTTGAGGGTCGTTCCGGCGGCCACCTCGATCAGGCCGGTCCTCTTGATTTTTCCCGTCAGGGCGAAGGTCTTCGTTCCCTTGGTCTTCTCGGTTCCGAAAGAGGCGTACCACTCGGCCCCGCCAAGGATGATGTGTGGAACATTGGCCAGGGTCTCGACGTTATTGATGACGGTAGGGTGGCCCCAGACGCCCTTCTGGGCCGGGAAAGGCGGTTTGGGCCACGGCATGCCGCGGTCCCCCATCAGGGAGGCCAGAAGAGCGGTCTCCTCTCCGCACACGTAAGCCCCGGCTCCCTCCTTGACCTCAATGTCGAAGCTCAACGCCGTCCCGAAGATGTTTTTCCCCAGGAACCCCCGCTCCCTAGCCTGTCCGATCGCCCGATTCAGAAGCTTGATGGCGTGGGGATATTCGGCGCGGCAATAGATGTACCCCTTCTGGGCGTGTCCGATGGCGAAGGCGGCGATGGTCATTCCCTCGAGAACGGAATGGGGGTCCCCCTCCAGAACCGATCGGTCCATGAAGGCTCCGGGGTCTCCCTCGTCGGCATTGCAGACGACGTACTTTTCGTCCCCCTGGGACTGATAGGTGAACTTCCACTTGAGGCCCGTCGGGAAACCGGCTCCGCCTCTTCCCCGCAGACCGGACTGTATCATGACCTCGACCACCTGCTCGGGGGTCATCGTCTTGAGGACCTTTTCCAGCGCCTTGTACCCGTTCGTTGCCAGGTAGTCCTCGATCGAGGAGGGATCGATCACCCCGCAGCGGCGGCTGACGATCTTGTTCTGCTTCCGGAAATAATCCGTGTCGTTGAAGGCGGAAAGCCCCTCAAAGGCCGGAACTCCATCTTCCGTCGACTGGCCGAAAGCCAGATCGGGGAAGATGGTCCGGTCGACAAAATGCGCCTTCAGGATCTTCTCGACCGATTCGACGGTGACCTGGTGGTAGGTAACCCGGGGGCGGCCCGCCACCTGAACATCAAGAAGCGGTTCATTGTGGCACATGCCGACGCAGCCGGTGGGATGGACGGTCACGGGGTAACCATTTTCGGCCACAAGCCGCACGACCTCGTCGTGGATTTTCCGGGCGCCGCTCGCCAGCCCGCAGGTGGCCATCCCGATATAGATGGAAGAGGACTTGTCCATGTCAGAGCCTTTCTTTGGGGTCATTGACGGAACGGACGGAGACCGCGTCCCGGGTCCTGATGTGAGGCATGGAGTCGGTATGAATTCGAGCTTTCAGAAGTGGCAGAAGAAACATCATGAGCCCCCTCCTCGTTGAGGAGAACTTGACCGATGAAGCCGGTGGAGATTCCTTCCGCCTTCATGGAGGAAGTCCGGCTCCCTTTCGGGATCGAAGAAGAGACGGGCGAAATCCCGCGACCCGTCTCCCCGTTTGTCCGAACTTTATCACGACCCCGGGCGGATGTGCAAGCCGTTCGGAAGAAAACCGGGTTCCCGCCGAAAAATCCAGCCACTTCCCTATCAAGAATTCTCTGACTCCCGGGAGCGGAGGGCCAGTGGTCGGAGGGCGGAAAAGAGAATGCGATTGGCGTCGAGCAGCTCCTCTCCCTTCCATCTGGAGCGGATTTCGACGGTCAGGACGCTGGGCGTCATCGTATGGGGGAAGAGTTCGACCGGCCCCACCAGCCGCTCTTCGGAGGACAACAAATCATTCAGCCTCCTTTTCAGGGACTCGAGATCGGTCTCCGAAGGAAGGTCCGCAAAAAGGCGGAGCGGTCTTTCTTCAACGCCTTCATTCCGGATGACCATGGCCTGGAGCATGATATTGTTGGGAACGAGGAGCTCTCTCCCGTCCTCTCCTGCAAGACGGGTATAGATCTTTCCGATTTCAAGGACCGTCCCCCTATGCTCGGGAGAAACCAGTCCATGGGGATAGGTCGCCGCCAGGCGGGGATACTGCCAGGCCACGAAAGACACTTTTTCGCCGACCCGGAAAGGATGGGTCGCCGCCAGAACGATCCCCGCAAAGATATTGGTCAGACTGTTCTGTGCGACAATTCCGGCCAGGGCCGAAAGAATGGCTCCTCCAAGGACGAGATTCTTGAAGCCGGCTCCCAGAAAGGTCACGAGAAGAACCCCCCAGATCAGGAAATAGCCCACATCGAGAAAATAGCGAAGGGTGATGATCCGGTCATGGTCCATGTGGCCCTCAAGGGTCTTCATCAGGCGTGCCTGGAGAACCTTGAGAAGCGCATAGCCGATGACGAGGATGCCTCCGACCATGAAGGTCTCCTGGGACTCCTTCACGATATAGTGGTGCTCCACCAGATAATGCACCAGGCCGGAGTACAGGGATATGGCAAGGACAAAAAGGGCCGTTTTCCACATACACAATCTCCTTTGTATGGAGGATTCGAATGCCGGCAAAGGCGGATGAAGTGAGGGGCGTACAGGAAGACATCTCAGAAATAACGATTGATGAGAAATCTTATCAGAAAGACGTCAAAAAAAACCCCCTGGGAGCGGGAGGCTCGTTGGGGGCGATGGGGGGGAGAGAAGAAAAGAGGAAGAGAGAGAAGAAAGGAGTCCGGCAGCGACCGACTTTCCCACACCCTCGCGGGTGCAGTATCAT
>JAKBXW010000122.1 GCA_021840555.1 Nitrospirota bacterium | reverse complement strand
ACCTCCGAAGAGCAGGCTTACCTGGCAGAGCAGAAAGGATATGCGGATTACCGTCATGGTGATCTTTCGGGGGCGGAAAAAGATTATCGGGAAGCGTTGAAGAACGACCCGAGTTCGTTGCGATTCCGACGCAACCTTGCCGTTGTTCTCTACCGGGAGGGAAAGAAGACGGAGTCCCTCCAACTCTTTGATACGGCCTTGCCTCCCGGCCAGAAAGGAGAGCGCCACTTTCGCCTCGCCCGGGCCAATGCCTATTTGCATGAGCATGATTACCGGAGAGCCCAGAATGATCTTCGGAAAATTCTCATTGAGGGACGCTGGCCCAAGGGATTCCGTCTGGTGGAGGCTTATTCCGACATCCGGACAGGGTCTTACCGAGAGGCTTCCATCGTCCTCCATGAGATTCTCCGCGAAAGACCGAACGATCCGGTCGCTCTCGGGTACCAGTCCATTGTCTACCGACAGATGGGAGAAGCGGATCGGGCCCAGAAGACATTCCTCAGTGCTTGTCTGGCAGGCCGGTCCAAACAGTTTCGCCAAAATCTTGCAAGGGTCTATCAAAGATGCGACAGCCCAAGAGGAGCCCATTGAGCGTTGGTTCAATGGGATGAATATCGCCGGACATCTTGTGGCAGAGCCGATTCTTGGACCTGGAAAAGCAAGAATGGAACGAGACGCTGTTTTGCCGTGAGCCACGGGGAAGGGGGGGCGAGAGGGGGCGCCCCCCCTCCTTTTTTGTCCGCTCTTTGTTCGTTTGTTCACAAAAGGTGACGATGTCGTTCAGCGGTTTTCAAGGGTAGTTTTTTGTAAATCATTTGTTTTTAATGTTTTAAATATTCTGGCACAGGTGTTGCTATTAATTGGGCAAGCTCGCTCTTCGAAGCCTTCGCTGAAGGATGCTCCGCAAGAGTGGGATGAGCTAAGTGACTTCAAAAAAGAGATGGGGCCGAGGAATCGTATACCGGCCAGGCGCTGAAGCCGAATGAGGGACTGCCTTCGTTCGGCTTTTTTCATTCCGGAGATTGCCCAAGGCAGATTCCGGACAACCAGGAGGAGAACACTATGCGTCAGATTGCTTTTTACGGTAAAGGCGGCATCGGAAAGTCCACGACCTCCCAGAACACGCTGGCGGCCCTCGCCGAGATGGGCAAGAAGATCCTGATCGTGGGATGCGACCCCAAGGCCGATTCAACCCGGCTGATCCTGCATTCGAAAGCCCAGAACACGGTCCTTTCCTTGGCGGCCGAAGCCGGAACGGTCGAGGATCTCGAGATTGAGGATGTGATGAAGCAAGGATTCAGCGACATTCGTTGCGTGGAGTCCGGAGGCCCCGAGCCCGGTGTCGGATGTGCCGGCCGCGGCGTGATCACCTCGATCAACTTTCTCGAAGAGAATGGCGCTTACGACGGCGTGGACTATGTCTCCTACGATGTGCTGGGCGACGTGGTGTGCGGGGGATTCGCCATGCCGATTCGCGAGAACAAGGCTCAGGAGATTTACATCGTCACCTCCGGCGAAATGATGGCCATGTATGCCGCCAACAACATTGCCAAGGGCATTCTCAAGTATGCCAACTCCGGCGGTGTTCGCCTGGGGGGCCTTGTCTGCAACGAGCGCCAGACGGATCGGGAGTATGACCTGATCGAAGCCCTGGCCAAGCGGCTCAATACCCAGCTGATCCACTTCGTTCCGAGAAACAATATTGTCCAGCATGCCGAATTGAGACGGATGACGGTGATGGAGTTTGCCCCCGACTCCTCCCAGGCGGAAGAGTATCGCCAGCTGGCCAAGAAGATCGATGCCAATGGGGGCAAGGGAACGATTCCGACCCCGATCACGATGGACGAGCTCGAGGATCTTCTCATGGAGTTCGGCGTCATGAAGACGGTCGACGAGAGCATCGTCGGCAAGAAGGCAGACGAAGTCGCCGTCGCCTGATCCACCTTTTCATTCCCCACGCGGCGGAGAGAATCTCTCCGCCGCCTCTTCTCTCTCCCGCCTTTTCCGGGAGGACATTCAGAGATCGTCATCCGAACGGAGGGTTCCATCATGAGTCAGAATATCGAGGAAGCCAAGAAAATCATCGCAGAGGTTCTGGAGGTCTATCCGGAAAAGACCCGAAAGAAACGAGAAAAGCATCTGAACGTTTTTGAGGAAGGAAAGCCCGACTGCGGGGTCAAGTCGAACATCAAGACCGTTCCGGGGGTCATGACCATCCGGGGATGTGCCTATGCCGGCTCGAAGGGTGTGGTCTGGGGGCCCATCAAGGACATGATCCATATCAGCCACGGGCCGGTGGGTTGCGGCCAGTATTCCTGGGCTGCCCGCCGCAACTATTACATCGGAACGACCGGCGTCGACTCATTCGTCACCATGCAGTTCACCTCCGATTTCCAGGAGAAGGACATCGTCTTCGGAGGCGACAAGAAGCTTGAAAAAATCATGGACGAGATCCAGGAGCTCTTTCCGCTCAACAAGGGGATCACGGTCCAGTCGGAGTGCCCCATCGGTCTGATCGGAGACGATATCGAAGCCGTTTCCAAGAAGAAGAGCAAGGAGTACGACGGCAAGACCATCGTCCCGGTTCGCTGCGAAGGGTTCCGGGGGGTGAGCCAGTCCCTGGGCCACCACATTGCCAACGATACGATTCGCGACTGGGTCTTCGACAAGAAAAAAGGGGCGGAGATCGAGACCACCCCCTACGATGTGGCGATCATCGGCGATTACAACATCGGGGGAGACGCCTGGTCCTCCCGGATCCTGCTCGAGGAAATGGGACTCCGGGTCGTGGCGCAGTGGTCGGGGGACGGCTCCATCGAGGAGCTGATCAACACCCCGAAGGTCAAGCTCAACATTCTTCATTGCTACCGGTCGATGAACTACATCTCCCGCCACATGGAGGAGAAATACGGGATTCCCTGGGTGGAGTACAACTTTTTCGGCCCGACGAAGATCGCCGAATCCCTCCGGAAGATTGCCGCCTTCTTCGACGACAAGATCCGGGAAAATGCGGAAAAGGTCATTGCCAAGTACGAAGCCCTGACGAAGGCCACCGTCGAAAAATACCGGCCGCGCCTTGAGGGCAAGACCGTCATGCTCTTTGTCGGAGGACTCCGTCCCCGGCATGTCATCGGGGCCTACGAGGATCTCGGGATGAATGTCATCGGGACCGGTTATGAATTTGGCCACAACGACGACTACCAGCGGACCACCCACTACGTCAAGGACGGAACGATCATCTACGACGACGTGACGGGATACGAATTTGAAAAATTCGTCGAGGCGTTGAAACCCGATCTGGTGGCCTCGGGAATCAAGGAAAAATATGTCTTCCAGAAGATGGGCTATCCCTTCCGGCAGATGCACTCCTGGGACTATTCGGGTCCCTACCACGGATACGACGGCTTTTCGATCTTTGCTCGCGACATGGATATGGCGATCAACAATCCGGTGTGGCAGATGGCGAAGGCGCCCTTCTGAGCGGGAAAAGACAATATGGTTCGGCCGGAGCCCTTCGCTCCGGCCACAAAAAGAGGATCCGACAATGAGCCAGAACCCCAAGCACGTCCTCGACCACTTCAACCTGTTCCGGGAGCCGGAATATGTGGAGATGTTCGAAAACAAGAAGAAGAACTTTGAAAATCCCCATCCCCAGGAGAAGGTCGCGGAAATCATCGAGTGGACCAAGACCGAGGAATACCGCGAACTCAACTTCAAGCGGGAGGCCCTGACCGTCAATCCCGCCAAGGCCTGCCAGCCTCTCGGCGCCGTTTTTCTGGCTCTGGGTTTCGAGGAGACACTCCCCTTCGTCCACGGATCCCAGGGGTGCGTCGCCTACTACCGGAGCCATCTCTCCCGGCATTTCAAGGAGCCGACCTCCTGCGTCTCTTCCTCCATGACAGAGGATGCGGCAGTCTTCGGGGGGCTCAACAACATGATCGATGGCTTGGCCAACGCCTATGCCATGTACAAGCCCAAGATGATCGCCGTCTCCACCACCTGCATGGCCGAGGTGATCGGGGACGATCTGAATGCCTTCATCAAGAACGCGAAGGAAAAAGGATCGGTTCCCCAGGAATACGATGTTCCCTTTGCCCATACCCCGGCCTTCGTGGGGTCGCACATCACCGGCTACGACAATGCGCTGAAGGGAATCCTGGAGCATTTCTGGGCCGGCAAGGAGCGGTCGGAGACGGACCTGATCAACATTGTGATGGGCTTTGACGGGTACAGCGTCGGAAACATCCGGGAGGTGAAGAGGATCCTTTCCGAAATGGGCGTGAATTTTCTCCTCGTCGGCGACACCAGCGATGTTTTTGATACCCCGACCGACGGGACATTCCGGATGTACATGGGCGGAACGAGACTTTCGGATATGCAGGAAGCTGTCAATGCGAAAGCGACCGTTTCCTTCCAGGAGTACAACACTCCAAAGTCGCTCGAATATGCGGCCTCTCTTGGACAGAAGACTTTGGCGTTCCAGTATCCGATCGGCATCCGGGCTACGGACCGCTGGCTCATGGCCATCTCTGAGCTCAGCGGAAAGGCCATTCCTGAGAGTCTGAAGCTCGAACGGGGTCGTCTTGTGGATGCGGTG
>JAKBXW010000002.1 GCA_021840555.1 Nitrospirota bacterium | reverse complement strand
TCTTCCCGGCGCCCATACGGACTTTATTTTTGCCGTTTATACGGAGGAATGGGGATTTGTCGGTGCCTTGCTTTTCCTGGCTCTGGTCGCATATCTGGTCTGGTTTGGCTTCCGGACGGCCATGGAATGCCGGGAAACTTCGGGCTTCTACCTGGCCGCCGGTGTGACGGGATTCTTTCTGTTCTGTTTTCTTATCAATGTCTTGATGGTTCTCGGGATTTTGCCGGTGGTGGGGGTTCCCATGCCTCTCATGAGCTACGGGGGTTCGGCCATGATTGTTTCATTGGGAGCCATGGCTCTTTTGATGAATGTCCGTCTCTATGCAAAAAGGTAGGATGGGGTTGGGCCCATCGGTGGGTTCCTGCGCCGATCCCGGAAAAGTGATGGCCATTCCAAAGGTTTTTTTTGCATCCGTCAAACCCTGACCTCTCCACATTCATTGGCAGGGGCGAATAGGTAAACAGATAGAGAAGAACAAGCCTTGCATCGATTTTGATTTCTGTTTTGAAAAGTGGAATTTGTGGCGTTTTCGGAAAAGATTGTCCGGATTCCAGAAGCTGAATCCTCGATGTTAGCGAGGGGAGGAACTCCGGTTTTCGATGGTTGACATTTCATTGGTTCATAGTGGTTGTAGGAGGAGTGAGAATGGGTTCAGAGATTCTGATTCATGTGACAGAGGAAGAAACAAAAGTGGCAATCATCGAAGGCAAGCGTCTGGTCGAATACTTTTTTGACCGGAAGCAGTCCCAGGGGATCGTTGGGAACATATACAAGGGAAAGGTCAGCAAGGTTCTGCCGGGAATGCAGGCGGCCTTTGTGGATGTCGGGCTCGAAAAAGCAGCGTTTCTTTATGTGGACGATGTCTTTGTGGAGGGGACCGAGACCCTTCCGGACGCCCTCCGGGAGGAATCCCCTTCCGGAGGGGCCATCGAAGAGGAAGCAGCTGTTCCGGCCTCTCCGGAGGGAGAGGCGGCTCCCGAACCAGCCAAACGCTCGGGCAGGCGGCCAATCGAGGAGCTGCTGACCGACGGGCAGGAGCTCCTGATTCAGACCACCAAGGAACCGATCAGCACGAAGGGCCCCCGGGCGACAACCTACATCAGTCTTCCTGGAAGATATCTCGTCTATATGCCCCAGGTGAACCACATCGGGGTTTCGCGCAGGATCACGAACGAGTCGGAACGGCAGAGGCTCAAGGAGATTGTGGGCGGTCTCCGGACGCACAAGGGGGGCTATATCATCCGGACGGTCGCGGAAGGGATGACCGAGGATGAAGCACGGATGGACATGGTTTTTCTGGATATGCTCTGGGAGGACATCAAGGCGAAGAAGGAAACAGTCCGCGCTCCTGCGCTCGTCCGTGTCGACCTCGATGTGGTTTTCAGGACGATCCGCGACTACCTGACAAACGAAGTGGACCGGCTTGTCATCGACAGTCCGAAGGAATACCAGAGAGTGATCGAATTTGTCCGGACCTATCTTCCCGCCTATGCGGACAAGATCGAACTCTGGAACAGAAAGACCCTTCTTTTCCAGGAGTATTCTGTCGACCAGCAGGTTGCCCGGGCCCTGGAGAAAAAAGTTTGGCTCAAGTCGGGCGGATATCTCGTGATCGACAGGGCCGAGGCACTGACGGTGGTGGATGTGAATACGGGCCGCTTCGTGGGAGACAAGGATCCGGAGGAGACCATCCTCAAGACCAACCTCGAGGCGGTGGAGGAGATCGCCCACCAGCTCCGGCTCCGCAATATCGGCGGGATCATCATTCTCGACTTCATCGACATGGAGAAGGAAAAGAATCGTGAAAGGGTCTTTCAGGGACTTCAGGAAATGCTGACCCGGGACAAGGCCCGCACGAATGCTCTCAAGATTTCCGACCTTGGCCTTGTCGAGATGTCGAGAAAGAGGGTCCGGGAGGACCTCGTCCATCTTCTGGGGGAAACATGTTCCTACTGTGACGGAAAAGGTTACGTCAAGTCTGTCCGCACCATCATTTACGAAATCTTTGAAGACCTTCGGAAGCTTCCCTCGGGAAGGGGGGCGAAGGATCGCCGTGTGATCCTTTATGTCCATCCCGATGTGGAGGCGGAACTCGCCTCGGAAAAGATCTTTCTGGAGGCTGTCCAGCAGGTGATCCGGAGAAAGGTGATCATCAAGAGCGATCCCCTTTACCATATCGAAGAATTTGTCATCGTGTCCCCCTGATGTGACCGTTTGCGAAGGAGTATGTCCATGCAACTCAGAAATACCACGTCTGTCGGCAGGATCCTGTCAGTCCTTCTGATCGTGGTCGCAATCCTCTCCGGAGGGTGTTCCCGGACCTCGTCCGACGGGAGAACTGTTCCCGGCAAGGTCGTGGGAACGGTTGTCCTCGATCCGAAGGTCCCGCTGTGGATGACTCACGGTTCCCTGGCCGTGGTCGCCCTGATGAAGGGTCCCACCTCCCCGGACTGGCTTCCCGTGGCCCGTGTGGTCTTCGTCCATCCGACATTCCCCGTCCCCTTCGAGATCTCCCAGAAGGATGTCCGTCTCACCGGGATCACATTTCAGGGGAATGTCCGCCTTGTGGCCCGTCTCTCCCTTGAGTCGGGAAGCTCCCTTGTGACGAGCGGGGAATATAGCGGGACGGCTCCTGTGGATGCCACCGTCGGAGGGTCTCCGGTCCGGATCGTCATCGACAGGAAATTGCCCACTCTTTCCGGAAACGGACCATAAGCCATGTCGAAGACGCTTTTTTTCGAAAAGCTCGTCCTTATGGTGAAAATTGGCACCGGATCGGAGGAAAGGGCGCGCCCCCAGAAGATTTTTATGTCCGGAAATCTCGAGTTGTCCGATGTCGCGTGGGGAAACGACGCGATCCATAAGACAGTGGATTATGACCGGCTTCTCAGGGAGATCGTCGCGAAAGGAGAGGCCTCGGAGTGCTGTCTGCTCGAGCGACTGGGAGAGGTTCTGTTGGACCATGTTCTGGGGCTCTTCCCCGGAATCGCGGCGGCGAGCCTGTCTCTCTGGAAGGATCCGCCTCCTCTTCCTCTTGCCCTTGACCGGGTCGGGCTGACGGTCAGCGAGACCCGGCGAGGGTGGGAAGTCCGCCGGAGAACCGGAATCGTATCCAGCCAGGAAGGGGCACCATGATCTTTCATCCCAATGTTTTTGGATTGCTTCTTTTGCAGACGACAGCCGGAGGGTGCTTTCTCATGACCTTCCTCTACCGTTATCCTTCTGTCAATCGGTCCTTTTACAGACTGCATGGTCTCCTTTTCCTTCTTTTTTCGGGTGGGGCACTTTTTGCACTCGGTCCGTCCGGAATGAGGATCCCCGCGTTTCATCCCGGCCGCCTGGATCAATTGACGGTCTATCTGATGATGCTGGGGACGGGAGGACTCCTGGCTTACAATGTCCTCGTCAATTTCATCGCATGGGACCGCGCCCGTTCCTTCTCGAGGCCTCTCCTGAACCTGTCTGCCATTCTGCTTCTGGGGGCAACGGGGACGGCCACGCTCTTTCTCAATGCCTCCCTGTCCCTGTCCGCGTCGGGTACGGTCCTCCTCGTCTCGATGTTCGTCTCGGCCTTTCTTCTCGGGGCCGTGCTCCTCGCCATGAACTGGGGGCACTTCTACCTGACAAATCCCACCCTTCCCATCGAGCCGTTGGCCTTCCTCTCCCGGGCCCTCCTGGGTTGCGCCGGCCTGACCGCCCTGCTTTCCGGAGTCATGACTGTGCTGAACTGGAGAGGGCACCCCGGATTTTCCGAGGGACTCCTCCTGGAATCATTCCAGGGTCTGTACTTGTGGGGCCGCCTTCTGGTCGGTGTCGTCGGGGGGCTGGTGATCTCCTATCTCGCCTACAGGACGGTGCGGATGCATTCGACACAGGCCGCAACGGGACTTCTCTATGTGGCCCTCCTCATGATTCTGTTCGGAGAAGCCTTTTCCCGTTTTCTCTTTCTCAATCTCGGAATTCTGATATGATGGTTTATGATGGTTCAAGATTTTTGAGAGTCGGAAGATCCGGAAGGCCTGCGTGGAATTCTGGACGCGTGAGTTGATTTGTCTATGGGGTTGTCGATAGAATAAGGATCTTGTAGTAGTCTCGGCCTCTTTTCCAATGGAGAGTGGCTTTTGAGCGCGGTCCTGTTTTTAGGGCCCGGATAATGGAGAGTGCCTCGGGCGCGGGTCCGGGGCTTGTTTTCTTTCAAGCAAAGAACTGGTCAAGGAGGCCTGGATGTCTATTATGATTGCCGATAACTGCATTTCCTGCGGAGCCTGCCTTCCGGAGTGTCCGAATGACGCTATCAGCGAAGGGGATCCCATATACGTGATCGATCCGGACCTCTGCACGGAATGCATCGGGTTTCATGACGAACCCCAGTGTGCCGCTGTCTGTCCCATTGACGAATGCTGCATACCTGATCCCAACTACGTCGAAACGAAAGAGCAGCTTCTTGCCAAGAAAGACCGGATTCATCCGAACGGATAACGGGGTTTTCCCCCTTGCGCTTTTCGCAGGGGGGTCCCCTGAAGGGAGCAGTGAATGGCCAGGAAATTTGTACTAATCGAGCCGAAATCGACCCATCTCCATGTTTATAGTTCGTTTACCATTCCAAGACTCGGAGTCATTCTCCTCGGAACCATGCTGAGGGACAGGGGGTGGGATGTCCGGGTTTATATTGAGGATGTGGCGCCTGTCGACATGAAGGAAGTGCTTTCTGCTGATGTGGTAGGAATTTCAACCCTGACCTCCACGGCTCCCCAATCCTACCGGCTCGCGGAAATCGTACGGGAGGCGGGAATTCCCGTTATCATCGGGGGGACTCATGTGTCCTTTCTTCCGGACGAGGCCCTCGACTATTCTGATTATGTGGTGCGCGGCGAGGGCGAGGAAACGCTTTTTGAGCTCCTGGACGCCATGGATGGTCGTGGTGACATGGAAAAAATTCTCGGGCTTTCCTATTGGAAAAACAATCGCAAGACCCATAACCCCGACCGGCCCCTCAAGGAAGATCTCGACTCCAATCCCATTCCCGATTATGGGATTGTGGAGGGCTGGAATACTCAAAAGAGAGGGTTGATTTCCATCGCAACCTCCCGGGGATGCCCCTTTACCTGCACCTTCTGTTCCGTTCCGGGAATGTACGGGCATGGCTTCAGGATGCACTCCATCGAACGCGTCATTGAGGAGATTCGGGTCAACAACCCGAAATATGTCTTTTTTGCCGACGACCTGTTTACGGCAAACAGGAAAAGAACGAAGGACCTTCTCAAGAGAATGATCGAGGAGGGATTGACTCCTGAATGGGGGGCCCAGATCAGGACGGAGACGGCCTTCGATCCGGAGCTCCTTGAGCTCATGAAGGCGAGCAACTGTTTCAATGTTTTTATCGGATTCGAGTCGATCAATCCGCAGACGCTCGATCTTTTCAACAAACGGCAGACCTATGAGAAGATCGTCCGTTCGGTTGAGGCATTCAACAAGCATGGGATAAGAATTCACGGAATGTTCGTGGTCGGAGCCGATACCGACGACAAGGCGACAATCTTCGAAACGGCGCGCCTTGCAAAGGAATGGAATCTTCAGTCGATTCAGCTGATGATTCTTACGCCCTTGCCGGGTTCCCCGGACTTCGATCATTTCTATGCGACTGGAAACCGTGAGCTCCTATACAAGGACTGGAGTCTCTACGACGGCCATCATACGGTTTATCGTCCGAAGAACATGACGGCCTACGAGCTGAACGAGGCGGCGATCGCGGCAATGGAGGATTTCTATTCCTGGAAAAACATCGCGCGAAGCGCCATGAGGCGGGACTATTATTCGACGCTGATCCAGTTTGGCGCGAAAAACCTTTTGAAGAACTGGCGACGGGAAAACAAAAGCTTTCTGGAGGAACTCCGGTCGACAGTCTTTGAAAAAGCGGAGGAAGGGAGCGAGTCTTCCTCCCAAATTCCACGCACGAACCGTGTGGGAGTTCCGAGATTCATTATTGACTCGGAGCTGGGTTCAGGCCTTGTGGCATTTTTTGCAAGGCTTGGCAGTTCAGTGGTCCCCTTTTCCGAATCACCATCCGATGGGCAGGAGGATCCGGCAGCCCTTTCGCGGATTCGGGGAAAGGTCGACTGTATCGTGTTGCCGGTGATGGAGCGAGCACGACAGGGAGAAGAAGAGTTTTTCCAGAAGATCGAGAATCTGAAACAATGGATAAACCAGCACAAGCAGTCGGCTCCGACAGCCGTCTCCCTGGTTCTCGACAAACAGGACGGCTCCCTTTACTCTTCACTGGCTCAACTAGGAGCGTTTTTTACAAAAGATCTGGACAGGGTGCATCAGGCGTACAAGGAAACCATGGCTGGCATCAGAACCATCAGGCCTTCGTCGGTCGATGAGGTGAAGCCGGTCATGGTCCAGTTGACCTCCTGAGATAACTCTGGGCCGAAGGAGATTTTCTGGCGATGGAAAAAATGACGCGTATCGCAACCGCTGAAGAGCTCTCGCAGAAGAAATGGTATGTCGTGGACGCCGACGGTCAGACCGTCGGAAGGCTCTCGACCGCTGTTGCGCTTCTTCTGAGAGGCAAAAACAAGGTTTTTTTCACCCCCCATCAGGATGCCGGGGACTTTGTCATCGTGATCAACGCCGCAAAGGTGGCCTTTACCGGAAAAAAATGGACACAGAAAATGTATTACCGGCACAGCGGATATCCGGGTGGATTCAAATCGGCGACAGCCAAAGAGGTTCGAAGCCGAAATCCGGAACATCTGGTGATTCATGCCGTGAAGGGCATGCTCCCCAAAAACAAGCTGTCCAACCAGTTCATGAGCAGGCTCAAGGTCTATGCGCAGGACACGCATCCCCACCAGGCCCAGAACCCTGAAGTCTATGCGCTAGGAGGTCGTTGATGGAGAGAGAACCGAACGAGGACGGACGGGGTTCTGCAACAGGGAAGCGCAAGACAGCGATCGCACGTGTCAGGGTTCAGGTCGGAACCGGTCTTATTCAGGTCAATGACCGCCCTCTGGAAGAGTATTTTCCCCGGACGCTCTGGACAACACAGGTCAAGGCTCCGATCGAGCTGACCAATATGGTCGGAAAGCTCGATGTCTTTGCGAAGGTGACGGGAGGAGGGTTGACGGGACAGGCGGAGGCGATTCGCCATGGAATTTCCCGCGCTCTTCTCGAGATCAATCCCGAGTTCCGGGACTCCCTCAAAAAGGAAGGATTTCTGACGCGTGACGCCAGGGCCAAGGAGCGTAAAAAATTCGGCCAGAAAGGCGCCAGAAAGCGTTTCCAGTTTTCAAAGCGGTAGGATCGGGAGTGTGTTCCACTATTCAGGGGAGGCCTCGGTCTCCCCTTTTTTTGTACGGATTTTGGAGATAAATGCAGGATAGACCAGGGAAAAAAGATATTCGTGTCGGAATTGCAGGGGCTTCGGGGTATGCCGGAGCAGAATTATTGAGCCTTCTTGCGTCCCACCGGTCGACGCGTGTGGTACGCCTTGCGGGTGAATCCAAGGCGGGTTCAAGAATTGGGGATCTGTTTCCCCACCTCGACTCTCCCGTGGTCCTTGAAAAACTTTCGGATGTACCGCTCTGGACCGATGTGGATGTCGTATTTTTCGCCCTTCCGGCGGGACAGAGTTTTGCCCTTGTGCCCCGCTATCTCGAACAAGGGACGGTCGTCATTGATCTTGGCCCCGACTATCGCCTGAAGGATCCCGAGCTGTATCGCCGTGTCTACGGGCTCGAACACGGATATCCCGAGGGTCTTGCCCAGGCGGTGTACGGTCTCCCGGAGTGGACGGCAGATTCCCTCGACAAGGCCCGACTGGTCGCCTGCCCGGGATGCTTCCCCACCGGGGCTCTCATGGGGATCCTGCCCTTTCTTCGCGCCGGCCATATCCGGCGGGACATGATCGTCGTGGACGGGAAGTCGGGAATCACGGGAGCGGGACGTTCCCTGACCCTCGAGACCCACTTCCCGGAAATCTCGGAAGGTGTTCTTGCCTACAAAGTTCTTGACCACAGGCATATCCCTGAGATGGAGCAGTGTCTGGACGGTGGCAAGGTCACCTTCGTGCCCCACCTGATGCCGTTCAACCGGGGAATTCTTTCGACGATATACATGGTTTTGGAGCATCCGTGTTCCCAGGAAGAAATTGACCGGACCATCGATGAAAGTTACCGGGAGAGTCCGTTTGTCCGGAGGGTTTCCTCCCCTCCGAACACGATGGGCGTACGGGGAACAAACAATGTCCATCTCTATGCCAAAGTTCGGGAAAATCGTCTCGTCGTCATCACCGCGATCGACAATCTGGTCAGGGGGGCTGCAGGGCAGGCCATCCAGGCCATGAACCGGATCTTCGGTTTTGGCGAACAGGAGGGATTGACGCGGGGAGCTCTCTTCCCTTAGATCCAGACAGCTCACCTTTATTGGAAAGACGGCATGGCCAGAAAAAAAATGGCGGAAGGAATAACCTTCCCTAAGGGATTTTCGGCAGGAGGGGTCTTCTCCGGTGTCAAAAAAAACGGGAAACCGGATCTAGCGTTGATCCTGTGCGAATCGGAATGCGTTGCAGCCGGCGTTTTCACGACGAACCAAATCAAGGCACCGGCTGTCCGGATCAGCCAGCGGCGCGTTCGTGGCTCCGGGGTTCGGGCTGTCATTGTCAACAGCGGAAATGCCAATGCCTGCAATGGAGAGCAGGGCGAACGTGACGCCCTCCAGATCTCCGAAAAGCTTTCGGGGATTCTCGGGTGTGATCCCCGGAAGATTCTTATGGCGTCGACGGGGGTCATCGGCCGCCCCCTCAACATGAAAGCGATCCTTTCATCGCTCCCCAATCTGGTGGCCGGGACCGATCCTTTTGGCAATGAGGCCTGCGCTCAGGCGATCATGACAACCGACACGCGCTCAAAGTCCGCCCAGGCCGAAGCGACGATCAATGGACACACCGTCAGGGTGGGGGGGATCGCCAAGGGGGTTGGGATGATTCATCCGCAGATGGCGACCTTGCTGGTGTTTCTCACCACAGATGCGTGCGTCGAAAAGGCCGCCCTTCGGAGCGCTCTGGGGCAGGCTTCAGACAGGACCTTCAATGCATTGACCGTCGATGGGGATACAAGCACGAACGACACGGCCCTGATCCTGGCCAGCGGACAAGCGGGCAATGGCAGGATATCCAGAAATTCCTCCGATTTCGAGGCGTTCTGTGCGCTGGTCCAGTCCGTTTGCGAATCCCTTCGAGACCAGCTGGTGCGAGACGGAGAGGGTGTCACGAAGATCATCCGCATCCAGGTATCGGGTGCCAGGTCCCGCGGAGATGCCCGCAAGGTCGCCCAATCCATTTCCCGATCCCTTCTCGTCAAGACGGCATTCTTCGGGGAGGATGTGAACTGGGGAAGGATCATGGTCGCGATCGGGAATTCCGGAGTGAGGGTTTTTGAGGAGAGGATCGATATTTTCATGGGGCCCGTCGCGCTCGTTCACAAGGGGGTGGGGCTTGGACCGCTTCAGGAGGAAAAGGCCCTGGAAGTGATGAAGGGGAAGGAGATCACTCTTCGGGTCATGCTGGGTTTGGGATCGATGGAAGCCGAGTACTGGACGACCGATCTTTCCCTCGACTACGTCCGGATCAATGCCGGATACAAGGGAAGAACCTAGGAAGTTTGTATTCGTAATTATTTTATGGTATAAATAGACGCTTTTATCAGAGGAGGAGTGGCGACCTCATTCCTCTCTGCCGGTTTACTCCGACGGGAAATTGCGAATATCCGTTGAGGGTAGTCCGGCTGTCGGCCAAGATCGCTCAATCAGAAAAAATCAGCGAACCACGGAAAAATCCGGAGACCCCATGGGTCCGCGCGGAAGATCAATGTCGCCATCCGTTGCGGCGGGAATGGTTCGCAAAGGACAACCCAATTATCGGGAGGCACGAATGGCCAATGTTACAATCAAGGAACTTCTGGATGCCGGCGTTCATTTCGGACACCAGACGAAGCGGTGGAATCCCAAGATGAAACGGTTCATCTACGGAGAGCGCAACGGAATCTACATCATCGATCTTCAACAGACGACCCGCCGCTACCGCCAGGCAACACGTTTTATCAAGACCCTGGTGGCCGAAGGAAGGTCTGTCCTCTTCATTGCGACCAAGAAGCAGGCCCAGTCCATCATCCAGGAAGAGGCAGACCGATGCGGGATGTTCCATGTCACCCACCGGTGGCTTGGGGGCATGCTGACCAACCATCAGACGATCCGGAAATCGGTCGAGCGCCTGAAGAAGATCGAATCGTTGAAGGAAAGCGACCAGTGGGCCCGACTTCCAAAAAAGGAGCTGGCCCAGATCGAAAAGGAAGAGTCCAAGCTGCGATCGACCCTTTCGGGAATCCGGGGCATGGGCCAGCTTCCCGGAGCCATCTTCGTTGTGGATCCCAAGAAGGAGCATATCGCCATCCATGAAGCGAACCGGCTCGGAATTCCGGTGGTGGCCATGGTCGATACCAATTGCGACCCCGACCTGATCGACTATCCGATTCCTGCCAATGATGACGCAATCCGCTCCATCCGGCTCATGGCCGAAGGGATCGCCGATGCTGTCCTCGAAGGAGCTCTTTCCCGACGCTCTCCCGCCAAGACGACCGCCGAGCAATCTGCGGCCAATGCCGAACTAGCGGAGGCTTTTTCGGGGGGGGATTCCGGAGAGAAATAGAGTTGCGCAGCGGGAGGGGAGTCTCCTTCCCGCTTTTTTTGCGTCGGCGATGTAATGGAAGGATCTGAACGGAGAGAGACGGAGGAACGGAGCAATATGGAAATTGCAGCAAGCGTGGTCAAGGAGCTTCGGGAAAAAACCCAGGCGGGCTTCATGGACTGCAGGAAAGCACTGGTGGAGGCCAATGGAGACCCCGAAAAGGCCTACGAAATCCTGAAGAAGAGCGGAGCGCTCAAAGCCAGCAAGAAGGCGGACCGGGAAACGGCTGAGGGGCTCGTCGGCTCCTATATTCATGCCGGAAGCAAGATCGGGGTCCTGATCGAGGTCAACTGCGAAACGGATTTCGTGGCCCGGACAGACAACTTCAAGGAGCTGGTCAGGAATTTGGCCATGCATGTTGCCGCTGCCGCTCCGGTCTATGTCGACAGGAGTGCCATCCGGGAGGATGAAATCGAGAGGCTGCGCGCCGGATACCTGGCCGAAGTACAGGACAAGCCCGAGAAGGTTCGGGGAAACATCGTGGAAGGCAAGCTTGAAAAGTATTTTCAGGAGTCATGCCTTCTCGATCAGCCTTATGTCAAGGATCCGGGAATGGTGGTTCGGGACCTGATCGCGGGCGAGATTGCGAAGATGGGCGAGAATATCTCCGTCAGACGGTTTTCCAGGTTCCAGATCGGAGAGGGGAAGGGCTGATGCCCGGTTATAAGAGGGTTCTGCTCAAGCTTTCCGGAGAGGCGTTGATGGGGGACCTTTCCTTCGGGATCGATCCCGCGGTTCTTGATCGCATCGCCGTGGAGATTCAGGCGGTCGTCTCCCGGAGTGTGGAACTTGGGGTCGTCATCGGTGGAGGAAATTTTTTCAGGGGACTTTCGGGAATCAGTCAGGGGATTGATCGCGCATCGGCGGATTACATGGGGATGCTTTCAACGATCCTGAATGCCCTGGCCCTTCAATCTGTCCTCGAGAAGAAAGGGGTCTCGACCCGGGTCCTCACCGCCTTGGAAATGCGGGCTCTGGCCGAACCCTACATCCGTCGCAGGGCCATGCGTCATCTGGAAAAGGGCCGCGTCATCATTTTTGCAGGGGGAACAGGGAATCCCTATTTCACCACCGATACAGCCGCCGCCCTTCGGGCGATGGAAATCGGAGCCGAGGTGGTTCTCAAGGCCACGAAGGTGGATGGAATCTACAGCGATGATCCCCGCAAGAATCATAACGCGGAGCGGTATGTTGAGCTCAGCTACATTGACGTCCTGGAGAAAAAGCTCAAGGTGATGGACTCCACGGCCGTTTCCCTATGCATGGACAATAATCTTCCAATCATTGTCTTCGACCTTAACGGTCCCAACAATATCGTCCGTGTGGTTCAGGGAGAATCGATCGGGACACTGGTTCGCTAGGCCCAGAGGGCGCACAGCGGGAGGCTGAGATGGATGCGGAACTGAAGGGATTTGCAGAAAAAATGGATCACGCAGTGGAACATTTCCGCAAGGAAATCCAGACCCTTCGGACGGGCCGTCCTTCCCTGACGCTGATCGAGCACATCCGGGTCGATTATTACGGGAATCAGGTATCGCTCGACAAGGTGGCGGCTCTCAACATCGTCGACAACCGGATGATCACCATCACGCCATGGGAATCCAAGCTTATCGGAGATATCGAGAAGGCGATCATGGCCGCCAACCTGGGACTTACTCCCCAGAACGATGGTAAGGCCGTCAGGATCGTCGTTCCCCCCATGACGGAGGAACGGCGAAAGGAAATGGTCAGGCTTCTCAAAAAAATGGCCGAGGATGCAAAGGTCTCCCTTCGCAACATCCGTCGGGACGCCAACGAGGACATCAAGAAGAAAAACAAGGAAGGGCTCATTCAGGAAGACCGCGTGAAGCGGCTTCAGGAGGAGGTCCAGAAGCTTGTCGACGGAGCGGGTTCCAAGGTTGACGAACATGCTCGCAAGAAGGAGCAGGAAATCCTGACGACCTGACACTATGAGAGATCGGGCCCCCATCTCGCATTCCCTGCCGGAGCCGGGGTTTCCGGAGGGCCGTACCCGTGTCACAGTTGATCTGGATCAGTTTGCCCGAAACGTCCGGAAAGTGGCAGAATCTCTCCGGAAAAACGAGGGGCTTCTTCCGGTCATCAAGGCCAACGCATATGGCCATGGGCTCCTTCCCGTCATGACGGCTCTTTCTTCCATGGGCATCGATCGCGTGGCGGTGATGGGGGCCGACGAGGCCCTGTCCCTGAGAAGGGGTGGATTCACCGGAACGATCGTTCTTCTGGGAGGCTTTTCCGGACCGGAGCTTTCTCTCTGCTTCAAGGAACGTCTAACCCCCGTTCTTCATCACCGCGAACAATTGCGTCTTCTCGAAGGTGATTCTCCCCCCCATAGCATTCTGGACCTTCATTTGAAAATAGACTCCGGAATGGGGCGGCTCGGATTCCTGCCGGAAGAGATTCCAGAGATCCTTGGACTCCTTTCCGGAATTTCCAATGCAAGAATAACCGGGATCATGACCCATTTTCCTCTCTCGGAAGACCGGAAGGATACCGAATCCTGTCTCGAACTCTTCCGGAATACCGTCCTTCCGATTCTCTCCCATCCCTCCCTGTCGGACCTCTCGGTGATACACATGGCCAACAGCGGGGCCGTAATGCAGGGACTGGTCTCTTTTGAGGCCCTCCATCCCTCCGGCCGCCCTCTGACTTTCTGGGCCAGACCCGGGCTCATACTCTACGGGCATCTTCCACTCGCCGGGGATACCGGCTGGAGCGAGATCGCTCCTATTCTCACTGTCGAAGCGCGCCTTCTTTCGGTCAGGACGCTTCCCAAAGGCCATTCCGTCTCCTACGGAAGAACGGAGGTGCTCTCCAGGGATAGCCGGATCGGGATCCTGGGCATGGGTTACGCCGATGGGTTGTCCCGGGAACTCTCGGGTCGGGGATGGGGAGTGATCGACGGAAGGATGGTACCGTTCGCCGGAAGGGTCTGCATGGACATGGTGGCCGTAGACCTGACCGGTCTTCCGCGGGAGCCGAAGGTCGGAGAGTGGGTGAAAATCATCAATCCGAGGGATGCCGAATCCATGACAGTCGACCAGATCGCGCGCTGGACTGGAACAATTCCCTACGAGGTGCTGTGCCTGCTCGGTCACCGGTCAGATCGGAGGTTTGTCGGGGATGCCGGAAGGTCTCTTGAAAACAGTAGGTGACGGAATTGCCGCTCTCCTGGAGGGATCCGGAGCCCTCTTTCTTCTGGGTGTCCGTGGAATCCTGGGAGTGTTCAGGCCGGCCTTTCTTTTCAGGAATTTTCTCGAGCAGCTTTTGAAAATCGGGGCGGATTCGACCATCGTGGTCGGAGTGACGGCCTTTTTTACCGGTATGGTGCTGGCTCTCCAGGCGTGGATCGGCTTTCGGAAGTTCAACGCCGAAAGTCTAGTCGGGGCCGTCGTGACATTGTCGATGACCCGGGAACTCGGACCGGTCATCACGAGCCTCATGGTCACAGGACGTTCAGGATCGGCCATGGCGGCCGAACTTGGAAGCATGCGCGTCACCGAGCAGATCGATGCACTGGAAAGTCTGGCGGTGAACCCCGCCGACTATTTGGTCACACCGAGGATCTATGCCTCCCTTGTGGCGCTTCCCCTCCTTACGGCGCTCGCCGATCTCATCGGAATCGGGGGAGGGTACTTTGTCTCGGTCAAGTTGCTGGGCCTGTCCCCCCATCTCTATTTTCAGGAGATCCGGCATTATGTCGAATTGCACGACTTCCTTTCGGGAATCGTAAAATCCGTCTTTTTCGGAGGGATCCTTTCCTTGTGGGCTTGCCGGACAGGATTTGTCGCCTCCGGAGGGGCGGCGGGAGTGGGCCGGGCGGTGACCCGCTCCGTTGTCAGCGCCTCCATGAGCATCCTGATCGTCGACTATTTCCTGACGGCATGGCTGTTCTGATGGCCTCTCCGCCCTCGATCACCATTTCGAACCTTTGCAAAAGATTCGGCAATCAGGAGGTTCTCCGGAACATCTCCTTTGAGGTTCCAAGGGGGCAGACTTATTGTATTATCGGAGGATCCGGCCAAGGGAAGTCGGTTCTCCTGAAGCATGTCATGCGGCTGTTGGCACCCGATTCGGGGGATGTCCGGATAGACGGGGAATCGATCGTCGGGCTTTCGGGAAAGCCTTTGGACGAGGTCCGTAAAAAAATGGGAATGGTTTTTCAGGAGTCGGCCCTGTTCGATTCGATGACCTGTCTTGAAAATGTTTCATTTGGACTGACAATGCATCGGAGGGATCTCCCGGCCAGGGAGATCGAGCGGATAGCCCGGGAAAAGCTTCGCCTGGTCGGATTGTCCCGGGTCGAACACAAATACCCTTCCGAAATTTCCGGGGGAATGAAAAAACGGGTTGGAATCGCGAGAGCCATTGCCCTGGAGCCCGAAATTCTTCTTTACGATGAGCCGACCACGGGTCTCGATCCCGTCCTGGCAAGCTCGATAGACGAGCTGATTCTCAAGATGAAGGCGGAGCTTCATGTGACAAGTCTTGTGATTACCCATGACATGAACAGCGCTTTCAGGATCTCCGACAGGATCCTGTTCCTCTACAATGGGAAGATTCATTTTTCCGGATCCTCCCGGGAGGTCCGGGAGACGACTGATCCCGTTCTTGGACAGTTTGTTCGCGGAGAAACGTCGGGTCCCATCCCCGTCATTGTCGGCGAAGATTTGTGAAAATCCTGAATTGTCCGCATCCATTGCCCTGTTTGCTTATTGAAGGAGCTTTTCCTTGAAGGTGTCCGCCGAAACGCGGCTTGGTTTTTTTGTGCTGGTCGCTCTGGGAGTGATCGCATTTCTCTCCGTGCGTCTTGGCCATCACAAGATGAAGCCGGACCACTCCTTTGTCTTTTACGCGGAGTTCTCCTCCGTGGATGGACTTGAAAAAGGGACCGAAGTGGAGGTGGCGGGAGTCAAGGTGGGGGAGGTCGACGCTATTACCCTGAGTTCCTCCGGACTGGCACGGGTCCGCATGCTGGTCAGCAAGCAAGTGGTCATCCCCGCTGATGCCCGGGCCATCATCTTTTCAAACGGGTTTCTCGGGAAGATGTATGTGGAGATCGAACCCGGTCCATCAGGGATTCGGCCCCGGCTGGATCCGGGAAGGGACCGGGAGCCTCCAGGGATCCTTCACCGGATCTTCGGAGGGATTTCCCTGACGGAAAGGGCCTGGGCCGATGAGGGAGGGGCCGGCGCTGCGGTTGCGACTTCTCCGGCGGCTGCACAGTCAGCCGGACCCGCTACCCCTTCTCCGTCGTCTTCGGGAGAGCTCAAGCCGGGTGCGACTCTGGCTGCTCCGGGAACCACTGTAAGCGTCAACCGGCTGGTTAAAAAGCTCAACAAGATCGCCGACGACATCCAGGCGGTCTCAAATTCCCTCAAAGGGTCGATCGGAACAGCCCAGGGAAAGGAGCAGATTCGGAGGACACTCAAACATCTGGACGAACTCACGGCCAATCTCCGGGATTTTACTGTGAGTCTCAAGAAAAAATCGCCGGACATCCTCAACAAGGTCGACTCCATCGCCAACAAGATCGACAACGGGGTGGGAACGATCGGATCTCTGGTCAACAAGAACGATGTCTACGCCAACGCCGACCAGTCTCTGGCCCACCTCAACAGCATCCTTAAGAAAATCGACGACGGCCAGGGAACGATCGGAAAGCTTGTCAACAATCCGGATGTTTACGACAATCTGTCGAAAACGCTCAAAAAGCTCTCGGGTGTCACGAACAAGGCCGACCGGATGCAACTGAACGTCTGGATGCGCGGATTTTACATGCCCAGGGCCGGGACCGCCGAAGGCTTCTTCACGCTCGACCTCTATCCCCGCTCGGACAAGTTTTACAGGATCCAGGTGGTGAGCACCACGAATCCCTATTACACCCAGTCGACGCCCTACACCCAGATCAACGGAAACTATGTGGCGGGACCCACGCAGATCACCGGGACCACGCAGGGGATCAAGTTCAGCGTGGAGTTCGGGGAGAAGTTTGGAGATTTCGACGTTCGGGCTGGTCTGATTGAGAACAGTTTCGGGTTCGGGGCCGACTATCAGATTTTGAAGAATCTCTTCATCACCCTGACGGTCTACAATATCGGCACTTACGATCCGCTGACTCCCAACCCCTATTCCCGTCTGTACCTGACATACACGATTTTCAACCATATCTGGCTCAATGCGGGGTATTACAACGCCTTCAACTCGAGCGTGGCCTCTCCCCTGGTCGGAGGAGGGATCATCCTGAACGACGAAACACTCAAGTATCTCATTGCGGGCCATCTTCCCTGAGTCGGATCCAATCGTTCCGGAATTTGACGAAAAGGCGTCGGATCAGTATTCTGAAGGAACAGAAAAAGATTTCCGAAACCCTTCTGACAGGATAGTCCCCCTGAGACTCCGGCTTTTTTTAGAGGGAAAGGGGTGTGTTGTCTTTTCGATCATTCCAAGGATAGTTGATGACAGAGCGATATAGTCCTGACGAGCAGCAAACACTTGAAATCGAAGGGGCGTCCGGAGTCGAAGGGTCCGGGAAATCCTCGGGACCTTCCCCTTCTGCCCCCGGTTCGAAAGCCCGAGACCATGTCCTGATCCGTTTTCTCTCCTCCCTGATCCTGGCGATCGTCCTCTTCCTGACACTGGCGGTTCTGACGATCTTCGGAACATTTATCGAACAGGGAAGGGATCCCGCCTTCTATCTCGCCTCCTATGGTCCCAAATGGGGGCCCTGGATCCTGAATCTCAAGATCGACAACATCTATCACAGTTGGTACTACACGAGCCTCCTGGCGCTCCTTTGCGTGAACGCCCTGACCTGCGTCTACCGTCGTTTCCCGGTGACCATCCGCTCCCTGTTCAGGGAACGCGTGAGCGTCAGCCGCGATTTTCTGAAAAAGCAGAAGGAGTACCAGGAGATAGAAATCTCACGCTCCCCGGTTCCCGCCACCGAAGTTCCCTCTCTGGTCATCGATACCCTCAAGGCCCGGCATTATCAGGTCCAGAGGTCGGACGATGGCAAGGAAACTGCGATTTTTGCGCACAAGGGCGTCCTCGGCCGCATCGGATCCCATGTGGCCCATCTTTCCGTGATTGTCATACTTGCGGGCGGACTTTTGGGCAGCCTGACGGGATTTCGCCTGTTCGGAACATTCTATGTGCACACGACCACATTCATTCCCCAGGGGGGATGGGATCTTCGCGTCAACAAGTTCTGGATCACTCACTACAAGAACGGAATGGTCAAGTCCTACTTCAGCGATGTGGATATCCTCAAGGATGGCAAAATCCTGAAGCACAAGATCATCCAGGTCAACCATCCGCTGTCATTTGAAGGACTTCGTTTCTATCAGGCGAGTTTCGGAGAGGCACCCGACCGCCTCGAATCGGCTGACGTCCTCGTCGTCGACAAAGAGAAAAAGCAGTTCATCGGACGGTTCTCCCTGCCCTGGGACAAGCCGACCCCGATCCCGAGGACCCCTTACACTCTGAAGGCGGTCCGGTATGTCTCGGACTTTGCCTTCGACCCCAAGACGGGCTCTGTCTTCACCCAGTCGGAAAAGCCCAAGAACCCCGCGGTCCAGATCGAGGTGTACCAGGATGGAAAGCTCCTGGGAAGTCCTTGGCTTTTTTACAAGTTTCCTCAGGTCCAGGTTCTGAAAAGCGTTCCGGAGTTCTTCATCTTCGGAGGATATCATGCCCCTTTCTATACCGGGCTTGAACTTGCGAAGGATCCCGGGGTCCCTGTCGTCTGGACGGGATCTTTTCTTCTCGTCGGCGGTCTTTTCCTGTCCTCCTTCATCTTCCACCGGAAGATCTGGCTTCGGATCCGTCCGCACGGGGAGGGGCTTTCCCTCTCTGTCGGCGGATTCGGACACAAGGACAAGATCGGGTTTGAGAGAGAGTTCGAGGGGATCGTGGCAGACCTGAAGACGGCGTTGTCACCCCCCGACCGTCCCGCACCGGAGCCTGTGTCCGGCGCGATGACGCAGAGACCTTCCCTTTCGAACGGATAGGAGGGGGAGGCTTGCAAGATGCTCCAACGAAAGAAACTCTCACCGGAGGCGGAGCTCCGGAGATCTTATATATCGAACATTGAGCAAGGAGACTGGTGATGTCCCTTATTAATTCTGTCGGATCGTCCTTCATTCTTTATAACACCGTGATCGTCCTGTACCTTGCCGGTACAGTCGCGTACTTTCTCTTTCTTATCTCCCACCGGAAAGAGGTCGGGAAGATCGCCTCAACCGTGACCTTTTCGGGCTGGATCGTCAACACCGCCGCCCTTGTCGGACGAGGCGTCGCTGATCATCACGCTCCCTGGTCCAACCTCTATGAGACCCTGTTCCTGTTCTCATGGGCCTCCGTCCTTGGCTACATGGTCATGGAGTTCAAATACAAGGTGCGGGTGGCGGGGGCCTTTGTCCTGACAATCGTCATGTTTGCGGTCGGTGCGGCGCGCATGCTTCCTTACCGCTATCAGATGGTCGAGCCCCTCAATCCGGCTCTCAATTCCTACTGGCTCAAAATTCATGTGTTCACGATGTTTCTATCCTATGCGGCATTCGGAATCTCGGCGGCGCTCGCCGGGATCTATCTCGCCAAGCGCCGTGCTGAAAAGAAAGGATCAGTGGGATGGATCCTGCAGGAATTCCCCTCGGCAGAGGATCTGGACGACCTGACCTACAAATCCGTGCTCGTCGGATTTCCCCTCCTGACGCTGGGAGTCATCTTCGGCGCGATGTGGGCCTATGAGGCATGGGGCGGTTACTGGTCCTGGGATCCCAAGGAGACATGGTCCCTGATCACATGGTTCGTCTATGCGGCCTACCTTCACGCCCGTATGACCCGTGGCCTCCGGGGGGCCCCGAGCGCCTACTTTTCGATCCTCGGGTTTGTGGCGGTCATCTTTTTGTACTGGGGTGTCAGTTTCATCATCCCGGGTCTCCATGCCTACGCGGCCTGAGGAGGCGGGAGGAAGGAAATGAATGGCGGAATGAAAGACAAATGGCCCTATATCGTGGCGGCGGCGGTCGTGGTTCTTGTGATCGGATATGTCGTGAAGACCGCGAACATCACCCCTGTTTCCGTCGGGATGGTGGCACCCGACTTCACCCTCTCCACTGTCGATGGAAAAACCGTCCATTTGGCAGATCTCAGGGGAAAGGTCGTGATGCTCAATTTTTGGGCGACCTGGTGCAAACCCTGCCGTCAGGAAATGCCCTCGATGGAGGAAATGTACCACGGGTTCAAGAATCTGGCGGGAGATCGTTTTGAACTGATCGCCGTTAACGAAAACAACGTCTTCTATCAGGGAAAAATCAGGCCATTTCTCGCGAAATACGGAATCGACTTTCCCGTTCCGACAGACCCATTGGGAAAGCTGGATCATCTTTACAAGATCACGGGTGTTCCTGAAACCTTCATCATCGACCAGAAGGGGGTCGTGGCGGAACATGTCATCGGCCCGCGCGACTGGAGAATGAAAAACAGCCTTGTCACCGTTCACAATCTTCTTGACCATGGTCCCAGCACTCCGGCAGCCTATCTTGCCGCAAAGAAGGATGACGGATCAGGGTATTGAAGGGCTTAGGGTCGGTGGGCGCGCCGTGACGTCGAGACTCGTTCCGTGGCCGTTCCATTACTTGCTCGGTTTGTTTTTTCTGGGGGTTCTCTTTTTCCTGGGTGGCCCGTCCGTCGGGTTGCCGTCGGCATCCGGAGCCGGGATGGACCGGGATCAGTCCTCGCCCCCCTTGCTCCCTTCGCTGGTTCTGAAGGATCTCACGGGTCGCCGGATCAACACCGCGAGCTTCTCCGGCCACCCGCTTCTGATTTTGAATTTCATGGCGCCCTGGTGTGCCCCTTGCCTTCAGGAAATCCCCTCCCTCTCGAGTCTCGCCCGGGGGTCTGAGGGCATGATCCGGGTTCAGGGGATCCTGGAGGGGCCAACGGGGCCGGATGCCCTGAAGCGGTTTATCGGGAAGCACGGGCCGGCGTTCCCCCTCCTACTTGATCCATCGCTGACATTTTCCCGGGCGATGGGCGTTCGCGGTCTTCCGACAACCTTTGTCGTCGACTCAGGAGGCCGGGTCGTGAGCCGGGTCACCGGGGCGGTCGACTGGAATGACCCGCGTGTTCGACGCTACCTGAAAAGCTTCATTTCATCAAAGGCGGGTTTTTGATGGCGCATCAGCCGATTTCCTGGACACTGGCCTTCCTGGCCGGACTCGTCTCCTTCGTTTCTCCTTGCGTCCTGCCGATCGTTCCATCGTATGTCTCCTATATCACGGGACTTTCTTTCGAGGAGCTGACGGGACGTTCTCAAGGATTGTCGCGCCGGGTCATCGTGCGGGAATCGCTTCTCCATGCCCTGGTTTTCAGCCTCGGTTTTTCGGCGCTCTTCATCGGATTCGGCGCATCGGCTTCCTTCCTGGGAGAGCTTCTGCTGACCTATCAGGATGTCATCAGGAAACTCGGGGCGATCCTGATCATCCTCTTCGGGCTGTTCATCGCCGGATGGCTTCGAATCCCCTTCCTGAACAAGGAACTCCATCTTCCTTTTCGCGGGAAGAAGGCGACCCTGTCGGGATCCTTTCTGGTCGGAATCGGTTTTGCCGCAGGATGGACGCCCTGTGTCGGGCCGATTCTTGGAGCCATCCTTTTCTATGCCGGGACCCAGGGGACCGTCATGAAAGGAGTGCTCCTTCTCTCCTTTTATTCCCTGGGATTGGCCATTCCCTTTATCCTCGCCTCCGTCCTTTTCAATCTCTTCCTGGGAAGCATGCGCTCCCTCCAGCAGTGGATGCCCTGGATCACCCGGGTTTCGGGGGGCTTCCTCGTTGTCATGGGCGCACTGATCTTCACGAATGCCTTTACGATCATTTCTGCATTTCTGACCCAGCATCATATTGGCTGGACTCCCAACCTCTGACTCGGGACCGTCGTCGATGATCGAAACGTCCGAAATCACCGGCCAAAAGGCCTCACGGCCGCTTGAGGTGGAGGTTCTGGTTGTCGGTCTCGGTCCGGCCGGAAGCACGGCTCTCCGGCTCCTGGTCGAGGGAGGGGTCGCCGCCCTCGGAGTTGACAGGGCCGATTTCCCCCGGGAAAAACCCTGTGGGGGCGGACTTTCGGCCCGGACCCTTCCCTATCTCCCTTCAAACCTTCTGGACGAACTCCCCCACCAGACCACGCAGGGGATTCGTCTGACCCTCCGGGGAACCCGGGAGCAACGCCAGGATTTCGGACGTCCGATCGCCTACCAGGTCCGGCGCGACCAGTTCGATCTGGCTCTCCTCAACCGGGCGCGCGGCTCCGGGGCCCAAATCATGACCGGAGTCCGGAACATCCAGCTTTTTCGCAGGGAGCACCGCTTCGAGGCGAAGATGGGGGAGAAGACCGTGCTGGCAAGGGCTGTCATTGCCGCGGACGGCGCGACCAGCAAGGTCTTGAGGGATCTCGATCCAGCGTCCATGACGGAGGCGAGGGACAATCCTCTCCTCCGGCCCTGGACCTCCGCCGAGGGATGGGCCTCTCTCCGGGACCCCATCGACGCGCGTTATGTCGCCATCGACCTTGGCCTGGTTGCGGGAGGATACGCCTGGTCATTCCCGAAGAAAGATTCTCTTTCCGGACTTGGAGTGGCCGGATTTCTCAAGCCTCTCGTCGATCCTCGATCCGTCTTTGCGCGCTACCTGGAGTCCAGCCAGGCCGACCTCGATGGAGGGGGCGTTTTCACATGGCCCCTGCCGAACTTTCGATCGGCCCGCCATGGCCGGATTCCCGGCCTTTTTCTCGTCGGTGACGCGGGGGGGATTGTCGATCCATTCCTGGGGGAAGGAATCTATTACGCGGTTCTTTCGGGAACAAAGGCGGCGGAAGCCTATATCAGGAACCGGACCGCGCCGGAGGGAGGTCCGGACGTCACCCTGCGCTCCGCAAGGGATTATGTCCGTTGGCTGGACAGGGAGATCTGGCCTGATTTCCGCCAGGGATCCCGCCTCGCCAGTACAATTTATCGATTCCCGGGCTTCTTCTTTGCTCTGACGGGTCGATATCCCAAGCTTCTGGAGCTTTACGCCTCGATTCTGACAGGCGATCGGGACTACCGTTCTTTTTCCAGGGACATCATTCTCCGGGCTTTAGGAAAACTCCTTCCGATACGCCGTCCTGCGGACGGCCGTCTCCTGTGATTCCCCGGCATCCCGTCCTCGACCGTCTCGTCGGAAGAGGCCGTTTTCCGGCAGATCGCCCGGGGTCTGAAGGAAAGATCCGGCTGGATCGATCCTGGGCCTTTTACGGGGTCTATCTTTTCTCAGCGGCTGGATTTTCAGGGGGGATGCCTGCCGGAGGCCTTTACGGGTCGGTGGTCCTGGGAGTGTCGACGATCTTTCTGGCCCTTCTGGTAACGCTTCTTCACGAGCTGGGCCATCGCATGACGGCGCGGCTTCTGCGGGTCCCCTACGACGGAAGCCGCCTTTCCTTCTGGGGAGGCTTCCCGGAGCATCGGGTTGATTTTGGACCCCCCGGTCCTCGGGAATTCGCCGTCAGGGCTGCGGGACCGGTCATCAATCTGATTATCTGGCAGATTTCTCTCTCGGTTCTGACTTTCGCCGGAGGCGACTGGACCTTTTTTTTCCCGCAGGTCGCCTATCTTCTCCGGATCTTCGCGAACCTGAACCTTCTTCTCGCACTCCTGAACTTGTTTCCGGGCCTTCCCTTCGATGCCGGCATCCTGGTGGGGCTGGTTTTTTCCCAGGCGACGGGAAAAGATCGTCCGGGGATCGGGAGCCTTCCGGAAAAGCTGGGATGGGCCGGAGGGTTCGTTCTCTCCCTGTCGGGACTGCTCCTTGTGGCCCGGGGACTGCTGGTTTCCGGATTCGGTGGGCTGATCCTCGGATATCTCGTGCTGAACATCCTCATGGACTTTCGGGAGAGAAACAGGATCGCCCAGATTCTGGAAGATGAAGGCTTCGACCGCTGGCTGCTCCCGGTCCCTGCGCTCGTGAGACCGGAAATGTGGGTTCAGGAGGTGATTCTGGGCCCTCTCCTCCATGGAAGCGAAGATCGTCTTCCCGTCGTTTCGTCGGAGGACGGGCGGTACCTTGGGGAGATCTCCTGGGAAACTCTGCGGACGCGCTCCTTTTCACAATGGGATGGTGTCCGCGTCTCCGATCTTCCCGGGATCGTTCCGGGTCCATTCGTCGACCGGGACGACTCTTCGAGCCGAATTCTCGAAATACTCGGGCGCCGTCCGGAAGGGGTTCCCGTTCTTGGAAAGGGTCGTGTGACGGGGTGGATGAAGAGAGAGCCTCTGGCCCGTTCGGCGATGATCGAAGCCTATCTGGACAGGATTCCTGTCCCTAAGTCAGGTCGAACGGATCAACCTGCCATTCCACCAGAATTTTCTTCCCCGGCCGGTAGTGCTCCCGGATCCGGGAAAGACGTTCATGGATCTCCCGGATCGTCGGGGCCTTGATCAGGATCTGGGCCCGGTGGCGGTTTTTGAGCCGGGCGGGCAGGGCGGGGATCGGACCGAAAATCCCGTTGCCCGGGGAGGAAGGACCGAAAGGAGAGGGTTCGGCCAGAACATCCCGGATGACCTCCTCCGTGGCCGACGACAGGATGACCGAGGCGACCCGGCAAAAGGGCGGATAACCGAGCAGCCGGCGTTCCGCGAGCAGGCTTTCGTGGAAAGCCCGGATATCGTAGCTTTTGGTCCACCCGAAAATCGGATTCTCCGGCTCCCGCGTCACGATCAGGACACGTCCACCCTCCCGGTGGCGCCCGACGCGCCCCGCCAGCTGCAGCCACAGACCGAAGGCCCGCTCGCTTGCCCGGTAATCGGGGAAGGCCAGCATGCCGTCCGCTTCCAGGACCACTCCCAGGGTTACGCGGGGGAGGTCGTGGCCTTTGGCCACCACCTGGGTTCCGATCAGAATCTCTCCCTCTCCTTCCCGGAATCGTTCGATTCTTTCCCATGCCGCATCCTTCTGGTCCTGATCCAGCCGGATGACCCGCGCCTCAGGAAAAAGAAACCCGAGATCCTCCTCAAGCTTCTGGGTGGCGATTCCGCGAAGATCCAGGTTGCGCCCCCGGCAGGCGGGACACAGACTGGGAACGGCAAAGGAGGCCGCGCAGAAGTGACAGATCATCCGGCGTTCGGGAACCTTGTGCAGAACGAGTCGCACGGAGCAGGAAGGACAGGAGACGTGGGTGTGGCAGTCCCGGCACAGGAGCGTTGGGACGAATCCCCTCCGGTTCAACAGAATGACCGCCTGTTCTCCCCGGCCAAGTGTCTTCGACAGGGATTGACGGACTTCCTCGGGAATGGATGTCGGCTTCTCCGAAGGGAGGACGAGGTCGATGGGAGGAAGGGAAAATCCTCCGATCCGGCGTGGAAGGCGAAGCGGGTGATATCGCCCCGAAGAGATCTGGAACAGGGAGTCGGAGAGAGGCGTCGCGGAGCCCAAAACGATGGGAATGCGCTCTTCCTGTGCCCGCTTGATCGCCAGGTTTCTTGCGTTGAAGGAAAGGCCCTCGTAGGCCTGGTAGGA
The DNA here is from genome assembly GCA_021840555.1 of Nitrospirota bacterium. GTDB lineage: Bacteria > Nitrospirota > Leptospirillia > Leptospirillales > Leptospirillaceae > UBA4572. Next base: position 59,750 of record JAKBXW010000002.1, on the reverse strand, counting down.
GGGATCGTGCTCCTCGTCGACGATGATCAGGCCCAGATTGGGAAGGGGGGCGAAAAGGGCGGAACGGGGTCCCACGACGATCCGGATCCTTCCCGAAAGAATGCGGGCCCACCCCCGGGCGCGTGTGGCCGGAGTCTGCCGGCTGTGGATCGGGAGTGTGTCGGGAGAGATTTGCTCCATTGCGGCCTGGAGGGGACCCACGAGCCCGATCTCGGGGGTCAGGACGAGCACGGTCCTGTCTTCCGAAAGGACCCTGACGGCCATCTCCTGGTAGAGGCGGGTCTTCCCTGATCCCGTGATCCCTTCGAGAAGAAAAGGGACAAAACCTCCTGCTTCCCGTCGGCTCTCCCATTCTTCAAGGGCCTGCTTCTGGTCCGACGTCAGCGGAGGAAGGAATGAGGGGAGCGCAAACTCGACCGTCCTTTCCTCCGTCATCTCCTTCCAGAAACGCGGGACAAGAGTTCGTACGGCCGAGAGTGACGGGGGAAGGGCAAACCGGACGAGAGAGCCCAGGGGAATCCGGTAATACCAGGCTCCGAATTCGAGAAGAGCGAAAAGGGATTCCGGGAGAACGGGCCGGGGGTCGGGAAGATCGGCAATTTCCCGGGTTTCTCCGGTCCAGGGAGGGGCTTGGGTGGGCCAGACGATCCCCGTGACCCGGCGTCGACCCAGGGGAACGATCACCCGTGTTCCGGACGCTGGCCGGAGGTGGCCCTCGGGAAGGCGGTACGTCAGGAAGGGGGATTCGAGGGGTTCAAGGGGGAGAACATTGACGAGAGTGTCAGAGGGGCTTGAGGTCGGATCCATGTTTCAGCCGGGAAATTTCGAGGGCAAATTCTTCCGGGTCCCTGAAGTTCTTGTAGACCGAAGCGAAGCGGACATAGGCCACATGATCGATCCGTGCAAGATGGTCCATGACGAGTTCGCCGATTCGCTGGGAGGAGATCTCGGGTGAGGAGATTTCGGAGATCGTCCGCTCGATCGTCCGCACGAGTTCCTCGATCGTTCCGGTCGAAACAGGCCTCTTCTGAAAGGCTCTCTGAAGACCTTCCTGGAGCTTGTTTCTGTCGTAGGGCTCCCGTCTCCCGTCCTTCTTGACCACCATAGGCGCCGATTCCTGAACCCATTCGTAGGTGGTGAAACGATTCCGGCAGGAGTGGCATTCACGCCGACGGCGAATACCCCGTCCGTCGGCGGTCAGCCGGGAGTCGATCACCTTCGAATCAGCGGTGCGGCAGAAGGGACAGTTCATGAACGGGAGGAAGAGGGGCTCTTCCGGATTTCTCCATAGATGGGAAAGCGGGAAAGAAGGTCGCCCACCTCTCCGGAGATGCGCCGGAGAACCTCCTCCTTGCCCCGGCTTTCGAGGGCCTGGCGGATCCATCCACCGATCAGGAGCATCTCCTCGGGGCCCAGTCCGCGAGTCGTTGCCGCGGGTGTTCCGATGCGGATGCCGCTGGTGATCGTTGGCGGCTTGTCGTCGAAGGGAACCGCGTTCTTGTTCACGAAAATGCCGGCCTGGGAGAGGTAGTGCTCCGCGTCTTTGCCGGTCAGCCCCTGGGGTCTCAGGTCGATCAGGAGAAGGTGGTTGTCCGTTCCTCCGGTCAGAAGGCTGTAGCCGGCCTCCGACAGGGAGCGGGCCAGTACCCGGCAGTTTTCAAGGACCCTTCCCATGTAGTCCCGGAAGGAGGGTGCCAGGGCTTCGTTCAGCATCACCGCCTTGCCAGCCACGACATGCATGAGCGGTCCACCCTGCATCATCGGGAAGACGGCCTTGTCGAGGGCCTTGCCCATCGGCTCGCGGGAGAAGGCCATGCCTCCGCGGGGGCCGCGAAGTGTCTTGTGTGTCGAGGTCGTGACGAAGTCGGCCAGCGGAAAGGGGGAGGGATGCAGTCCCGCCGCTACGAGTCCCGCGATGTGGGCCATGTCCACGAGAAGGGTCGCCCCCACTTCGTCGGCGATCGCCCGGAATGTGGCGAAGTCGATGGTCCGGGGATAGGAGCTCGCGCCGGCGATGATGATGCGGGGCCGGTGTTCCCGGGCCTGGGCTCTGAGCCCGTCGTAGTCTATCAGTCCGGATTTTGGGTCGACTCCGTAGAAGACCGACTTGTAGTAGTGGCCGGAAAAGGAGACCTGGGACCCGTGGGTCAGGTGGCCTCCATGGGCGAGATTCATGCCGAGGATGGTGTCCCCCGGCTTGATCGCCGCCAGGTAAACGGCCATGTTGGCCTGGGATCCGGAGTGGGGCTGGACATTCACATGTTCCGCGCCGAAGAGAGTCCTGGCGCGCGAGATGGCCAGCTCCTCGACCTGGTCGACCGCCTCGCAGCCGGCGTAGTAGCGCTTGCCGGGATAGCCTTCGGCGTACTTGTTGGTCATGACCGAGCCGACCGCCTCGAGGATGGAGGGGCTCACATAGTTCTCGGAGGCGATGAGGATCAGTCGGTCCTGCTCCCGTTTGACTTCGTTCATGATCGCCAGGTAGGTTTCGGGGTCTTTCTGTTCAAGCCAGAACATGGATGGTCGGTCCTCTCTCGATGATGGGGCGGACGGGAAACTTCTCTCCCGTCTGCCGGATGGCTGTCAGTGGGGAGCGCTCTTCCGGGAAGTCACGGGCCCTCGATGCGGGCGATCTTTTCAAGGCGACGGCTGTGCCGGCCTCCCTCGAAAACTGTCATGACAAAAATGTCGAACCAGGCGATGGCCTGGTCCGGGGATATCTCCCGCCCGCCCATGGTGATGATGTTCGCGTTGTTGTGCTGCCGGGCAAGACGCGCGGTACTTTCATTGTAAAGGAGGGCGGCCCGGATGCCATGAACCTTGTTGGCCGCGATGCTCATCCCGATCCCTGTCCCGCAGACGAGAACTCCCAGGGAGCCGGGATCGGCCACGACCGACCGGCCGACTTTTTCGGCGTAGTCGGGATAATCCACCGAATCGTCGGTATAGGTTCCCAGATCTTCGGAGGCCAGACCCCTTTTTTTGGCGTGGGCAAGGAGGATGTCCTTGAGTTCCCGTCCCGCGTGGTCGGATCCGAAGTAAAAACGGGTGGATGCGGTGCTGACGTTTGACATGAAGGCATCGTTTCGTTTGATTATTTTTGCGAAGGATTTTGCCGGATGACAAATGACCCAGCCTACCCTAAAATTATAACATTGAAAAAGTCGGGATGCGACCCTCATAACTCCGGGAAGCCTCCGGAATTGCCGATCAAAGGGGATGAATGATGCAGAAATGGAGGATGTCGGCCGCCGCTCCTGGAGTATTCGCCCTCTTCCTTCTGTCCGGTTGCACCGCGGATGCCTGGAACAATCCCCACGGCCTTCTCGGAGGACTCTTCTCCCCATCGAAGCCGCCATCTTCCCGGACCGTCACGCCCTCCAACTCCGAAACCGCCCCGAATGGGACGCATTCTGGATTCGGCGAAGAACTTCAGCCTCCCACTTTTTCCCATGTGGTTCCCCTGAGCGAGGGGGACGGAATCTATCTCGAGTGGCGACGCGTCAGCAATGTCTCCGACTATCTCGTCTACAACGGAAACCGCCTGGTGGTGGATGTTCCGACGAACCAGGTCCGGATCACGGGACTTCTTCCCTGCACCGCCTACCAGTTCCGAATTTACAGCTCCAACGGAAAACGGGTCTCCAAGAACGGCCTCCTCGTGCGGGTGCATACCCGGGGCTGTCTCGGCACCCCCTAGAGACCTTCGGAAATCCTCAGGACAGGGAGCGGATGATCGGGCCCATGAGGCGCCGCATCCGGGTCTGGGTCCGTTCAAGGCTCATGGTCGCGTCCACCAGATGAAAGCCGTACTCCTCCTTCATGGACTCGTATTCCGAAAGGACCCGCGACTGGAAGAGTGTGTAGGATTCCCGGGGATTGGAGGAGAGGTTCATGTCCATGCCCGCCTCGTAGAACTTGATGGGACGCGTCCGGGTGATTCGCTGATAGGATGTTTCCGGGTCGACGCGGAAGAAGAAGGTCAGGTCCGGAACGATGGCAAAGCTGAAATTGGAGACGAGCCATTTCCGCGGGATCCCCCGGGCGCAGTCCCGGGCGATGGCGGTGAAGATGTACCGGTCGGACAGGACGATCATCCCCGCCTCCATGGCCGGAAGAATCTCGTAGGTGTAACGGAAGCTGAAGTCGGCGGCATGGAGCAGGCTGAAGGCATAGGGTGTCAGAACCTGCTTCTTCTTGGCCTTTCGGATGACGGGGGAGATGTCGGGGCTTGAGTTCCAGGAGCTCTTCAGGACCCCGAAGCCCCGGGACTGGAGATAGTCGGCGAGAAGATCCATCTGGGTCGATTTTCCCGATCCGTCGATTCCTTCGACCACGACGAGACGTCCGGGATAGGAGTGGGGAGGCGTATGGCTCACCGGGTCCCTCCCGAAAGATCCCCCCCCTTGCGGTGGGCGACCAGCAGGTTGTCGATTCTCGTCCGCAGAGATTTCTGCTGTCGGTGGATCGGGGCCATGGCGTCGATGGTCTCCATTCCGTGCATCTTGGCCATCTCGCGATAAAGCTCGATCAGGCGGCGCTGGTAGATGACGAAGGAGTCCTTCTTGCGACTGGAGAGATTCATGTCCATCCCCGCCTCGTAGTAGTCGAAGAAGCGCTCCTGGCGGGTCTTCCAGTGGATTCTCTCGAGGAGGGATTCGACCGGAAGGTCGAGGTAGAAGGTCTTGGCCGGGACCAGGGCGAAGTCGAAGATGTTCGCGATCCATTCCGGGGCAATCCCCCGGAGGATGGCGCGGCCGAAGACCGTGTAGACATACTGTTCGGCGATCACGAGCTGTCCCGCCTCCAGCGCCGGAATGATCTGGTGCTCGAAGCGGTCGACGAAGTCTGCGGCATAGAGAAAGCTGAAGGTCAGGGGATCAAGAAAGTTCTGCTGTTTGAGATCCGAGATGGCCCGGCGGATCAGCTCGACGGTGTTGCATGCGGAGACGACCACCGCCACCCCTCGCGAAAGGTAGTAGTGCTTCAGAAGTTCGGCCTGGGTGGTTTTTCCCGATCCGTCGGTGCCTTCGATGGCGATCAGGAGTCCGGGATACTGGGAGGTCCGTTCCAACAGGAATCTTCCTTAGGAGAGTGGGTAGTGTGACCGTCCGGGGGACGATTAAAAAACTATCAGCGACGTCTTGTAAAGTCAAGCAAGAGAAGGCCGTCCGGCCCGTCTCCCGGCTTTCCCGTTCGTGAGGGTTGCATTCTGTTTTCACCGGCGGTATAGTTCGGGCGGAAACATTCCGCCGGACCGGAACTTCTTCCTCCGGCCCGATCTCACCCCCACTTCCGGCGACGAAGCCGGGTTGACACTCATTCCGAACGTCATTGACGAGGACCATCCCGTTCTTCCCCCGTAAAAATTCACTTCAGGGGGAGTCATCAGGCTTCAACCGAGGAGGGACCATGTCCGAGACCGTCTACGAGGTCATGCGGAGCCAGGGAATCACCCGAAGGAGCTTTCTCAAGTTCTGCAGCGTCATGGCCGCCGGCCTGTCGCTGGGGCCGGCCTATGTCTACGACATCGCCCGGGCCCTCGAGACCCGGCCGCGGGTTCCCGTGCTCTGGCTGCATGGCCTCGAATGCACCTGCTGCAGCGAATCCTTCATCCGTTCGTCCCACCCCCTGGCCAAGGATGTCATCCTGTCCATGATTTCGCTGGACTACGACGACACTCTCATGGCGGCGGCCGGTTTCCAGGCGGAGGCCTGCATCGACGACATCATGCGGAAATATCCCGGAGAGTACATCCTGGCCGTTGAAGGCAATCCTCCCCTGAACGAGGACGGGATGTATTGCATTGTCGGCGGCAAACCCTTCGTCGAGCAGCTCAGGCGGGTTGCCTCAAAGGCCAAGGCCGTCATCGCCTGGGGCTCCTGCGCCTCCTGGGGATGCGTTCAGGCCGCGAAACCAAATCCGACCCAGGCCACGCCGATCGACAAGGTTCTGACCGACCACGCGGTGATCAAGATCCCGGGCTGTCCTCCCATCGCCGAGGTGATGACGGGCGTCATCACCTACATCACCGCCTTCGGACGGCTTCCCGCCCTCGACAGGGAAGGGCGTCCCAAGATGTTCTACAGCCAGAGGATCCACGACAAGTGCTATCGCCGTCCGAACTTCGACGCGGGCCAGTACGTCGAGCGCTGGGACGACGAGGGGGCCCGGAAGGGATACTGCCTCTACAAGGTCGGATGCAAGGGCCCGGTGACCTACAACGCCTGTTCGACGACCGGCTGGAACAACGGCGTCTCCTTCCCGATCAAGTCCGGCCACGGTTGCATCGGCTGCTCCGAAAAGGACTTCTGGGACAAGGGGCCCTTCTACAAGCATCTGTCCCACGTCGAAGGCTTCGGAGTCGAGGCCGACGCCGACACCATCGGGATGGTCGCCCTCGGCGCGGCCGGTGCCGGGGTGGCGGCCCATGCGGTCCTCACCGGTCTCCGGAAGCCCGGACAGGAAGAGGGTGAGAACCGGAAAAACGACAAGGGACAGGTCTGACAGCCATTCACGAGTGAAAGAAGGAGCGCGCCCCATGAGTGTCTACGAAACGCAGGGATTCCGGCTTGACAACTCGGGACGCCGGGTGGTGGTCGACCCCGTCACCCGGATCGAGGGCCATCTGCGGTGCGAGGTCAACATCGACCACGACAATGTGATCCGGAATGCTGTCAGTTCGGGAACGATGTGGCGGGGGATCGAGACGATCCTGAAGGGGCGTGATCCCCGGGATGCCTGGGCCTTCACACAGCGCATCTGCGGCGTCTGCACCGGCGTTCATGCCCTGGTCTCCGTCCGGACGGTGGAGGACGCCCTGGGGATCCGGATCCCGGAAAACGCGAACATCATCCGGAACCTGATGCACGCCACCCTTTTCGCCCAGGATCATCTGGTCCACTTCTACCATCTCCACGCCATGGACTGGGTGGATGTTCCGGACGCCCTCAAGGCCGACCCCCGAGAGACCTCCGCCATCGCCCAGAAGATTTCGCGCTGGCCGAATTCCTCTCCGGGATACTTCCGGGATGTCCAGAACCGCCTCAGGAAGTTTGTCGAGTCGGGGCAGCTGGGGCCCTTTGCCAACGGCTACTGGGGGAACGCCTCCTACCGGCTTCCGGCGGCCGTCAACCTCCTGGCGGTGACGCATTATCTCGAGGCGCTCGACTTCCAGAAGGACATCGTCAAGATCCAGACCATCTTCGGTGGGAAGAATCCCCATCCCAACTGGCTGGTGGGGGGGGTCCCCTGCGCGATCAACATCGACGGGGATCTCGCAGCCGGAGCGCCCCTTAACATGGAGCGACTGAACTTCGTCTCCCAGATCATCGACCGGACGATCGCCTTCATCGACCAGGTTTACCTCCCCGATCTCGTCGCGATCGCTTCCTACTACAAGGACTGGCTCTACGGAGGGGGGCTGTCGGGAAAGAATGTCCTGGCTTACGGAGAGTTCCCCGATCGGGCCAACAACGACAGTCCCGCAAACCTCCTCCTTCCCCGCGGGGCCATCGTGGACGGGGACCTTTCCACCGTTCACCCCGTCGACCTCCGGAATCCCGCAGAGGTGAAGGAGTATGTGGTCCATTCCTGGTACCGGTATCCGGACGAGACCAAGGGACTTCACCCCTGGGACGGAATCACCGACCCCCACTACGTCCTGGGGAAGAACGCGAAAGGAACCCCCACCGACATCCGCGAGCTCGACGAGGAGGGAAAGTATTCCTTCATCAAGGCCCCCCGCTGGAACGGCCACGCCATGGAGGTCGGCCCCCTGGCCCGCTGGATCGTCGGCTACGCCCTGAAGAAGCCCGAATTCAGGGAGCCGGTCGACAATCTGCTCGGGACGCTCGGCCTTCCGGTTTCGGCGCTCTTCTCGACCCTGGGGAGGACGGCGGCCCGGGGTCTCGAGGCCTCCTGGGCCGCCCACAAGATGCGATATTTCCACGACCGGCTCATGGCCAACATCCGGGGCGGGGACACCGCGACCGCCAACACGGAAAAATGGGAGCCGCCGACCTGGCCCCGGGAGTGCAAGGGGGTGGGCTTCGGGGAGGCGCCGAGAGGAGCCCTCGCCCACTGGCTCCGGATCCGGGACGAAAAGATCGAGAACTACCAGGCGGTGGTCCCGACGACCTGGAACGCCTCTCCCCGCGATCCGAAGGGCCAGATCGGGGCCTACGAGGCGGCCCTCCTGAATACCCCGCTCTCGAATCCGAAGCAGCCGCTGGAGATCCTGAGGACCCTGCACAGCTTCGATCCCTGCCTGGCCTGTTCGACCCATGTCCTGGGTCCGGCCGGAGAACCCCTTCACAGCGTCAAGGTCTGCTAGGACAGACGGGAGGTCCGAATGGAAAGACTTGAAGAGGGTGGGATTCTGGTTGCGCCGGAGGAGGATCGCGGCGTTTACTACATCTATGAGGCCCCCGTGCGCCTCTGGCACTGGATCAACGCCGGCTCGATCATCGCACTGGCCGCGACCGGCCTTCTGATCGCCCATCCCTTTCCGAGCCTCATGGGGGAGGCCAGCCACCACTTCCTGATGGGAGATGTCCGATTTGTCCATTTCGTGGCCGCCTGGCTTTTCGGGGGAGGCTTTCTGGTCCGCCTCCTCTGGGCCCTTTTGGGAAACGCCTATTCCCGGGAGCTCTTTCATCTGCCCCTGGGGGACGGATCCTGGTGGCGCTCGCTCGCCTACGAGCTCCGATGGAATCTCTTTCTCGAAAAACGCCCCCGGAAATACTACGGACACAACCCCCTGGCCCAGCTGGCGATGTTCTCCTTCTTCGTCCTGGGAAGCCTTTTCATGATTCTCACGGGGGGTGCCCTTTACGCCGAAGGTCTGGGAGACGGCTCCTGGGCCGACCGTCTATTCGGATGGGTCACCCCGCTGGTCGGGCAGCCCCAGGATCTCCGGACCCTCCACCATCTGGGAATGTGGCTCATCCTCGTCTTCGTGGTCGGCCACATCTACATGGCCGTCCGGGAGGACATCGTGGGCCGTCAGACCTCGGTGAGTACGATGATCAGCGGCTTCCGGATCTTCCGGAAGTAACGGAGGGAGAATGGCGGAGACGGCCCCGTCCGGAAGACGGATCCTCGTTCTGGGAATCGGCAATCTCCTCTGGGCCGACGAAGGGTTCGGAGTCCGCGCGGTCGAAGCGTTTTCAAGGGCCTATCTCTTCCCCGACTCCGTCCTCCTGATGGATGGAGGCACCCAGGGACTTTTGCTGATGCCCCATGTCCAGGAGGCAAGCCATCTTCTGATCTTCGACGCGGTCGATTTCGGCCAGCCTCCCGGGACGATGGTTCTCCGGAGAAACGAGGAGGTCCCGGCCTATCTTCACTCCGGAAAGATGAGTCTCCACCAGACGGGCTTCCAGGAGGTCCTGGTTCTCTGCGATCTTTTGGGGAGCCGTCCTGCCGAGATGGCTCTTGTCGGCCTTCAGCCGATGGATTGGGATACCTTCGGCGGCGGTCTGACGGCCCTGGTTAGGGAGCGGATTCCGCCGGCGCTCGAGGCGGCGGAATCGGTGCTCCGGGAGTGGGGCGCCGAACCCCGGCTCCGCCGGGACGAGACGCCCGGAGAGCTCCTGTTTCCAGGGATTCTTCAGTCTTCCGCCTAGAAAGGAATCGGGCCGTGTGTCTCGGACTCCCCATGAGGGTGACCTCTCCTCCCAGCGAATTTTCCCTTCAGGCGACCTGCGAGGGCCGGGGGGAGCGGAGGCTCGTCAATCTCGCCCTCGTCGGTCCCCAGAAGGAAGGGACGTGGGTTCTTGTTTTTTCCGGCCACGCCCGTCGGGTTCTGGAGGAGGAAGAGGCCCGGCAGATCGATTTGGCCCTCGATGCCCTTGATGCAGCGCTTTCGGGGGAGACGGAGTTCGCAAGATTTTTCCCGGGACTTCCCTCTGCCTCCGGGAGGGGGGAGAGGGAATGAAAGGCCGGGTTTTTCCGGAAGGGCCGGAAGGAATCGGGCGGGAGCCGGTCACCCGGGATCTGTTCGCGGTCCTCGAACGGGTGGGAGCGGCCCTTGAGCGGGCGGGGGAGGACCGCGGTGGCTCCCAGCGCCCCGATCTGGGGACGTTGACCCCGGAGGAACGACTGAGCCTCGTCACACTTCTGGGGGAAGGCGAGATTTCGGGAACAGTCAGGCCCTGGGCCGGCGAAGAAGGGGAGACTCTTTATCTCCGGGAGTCGATCCACCCGGGGATCTGGTTGATGGGGGTTCGACCGGAGAGGGATGGTGGAGTGCGTCTGACCCATATCGAGGTCGGCCGGGCTCCCGGAATTCTGGTCCAGACCCCGTCCTCCTCCCCGCTTCTCGAGTCGGGAGGACTCGCCCCCGATGATCCGGAGGCGGACCGGCTCCGGCCGGGGCTCATGAATGCCCTTCCTCTCCTGCAGGAGGCGGCCCACCACCTTGCGGACCATTCTCCTGACAGAAAGAACCACCGGATCTTCCTCAACAAGCTTCCGCTTTCGGAAGAGGATTCCCGGTGGATCGACCGGGTCTGCGCGGGGGGGCGGATCGCCCTCTCCTCGAAGGGATATGGGGATTGCCAGGTGCTGTCGACCGGTTTTCCAGGGCTGTGGCGGGTTCTCTATAAAAATCCAGAGGGCGTTCCCCTTCTCGACGCCCTTTCGGTCGCGGCGATTCCCGACGAGGTCGCCGCCGCCCCGGAGGATCTCTCCCAATCCCTCGCGGACTACCGGAACTTTCTGGAATGGGTCGCCCGGGACCTGTCGTGACGGAACCGGAACCAGAACCAGAACCGAAGGGAAGCCTCCGCGTCGTTCTGGAGGCGGAGAGGGGGGGGCGTCCGGTCAAGCTTTCCCTTTTTCCCAGGGATTTGTCCCATCAGCGGCTTCTCGAAGGGGTGGGAGAAGAGGAGGCTCTGGATCGTCTGCGGAGTCTGTTCCATCTTTGCGGAAGGGCTCAGGAAAAGATGGCCGTCCGTGCCCTGGCTGCGGCCCGGAGGAGGGGGACCGGAGAGCCCGCCCCGGTCGACGAAGATGTCCTTCGCGAAAGTCTTTTCGAAAGTCTCCGGGCTCTTCTGTTGCCGGTGACGGGAGAGGCGATTCTCCCGTCTTCCGATCAGGCGGTGTGGAGGAGCCTTCGGGATCTCGGGAAGGGGAGTGAGGCTCAGGAGCCGGATTTTTTCCGGAAGTTCCGGACCCTGCTCGAAGACGTCGTGCTGGGAGAGGGGGTCCCTCTGTTTCTGACCCGGGAAACGGCCCGGGACTTTGATTCCTGGCTCAAGACACGTCGTACGAACTCTCCGGTCGCCCGGCGGGCGGCTCTGCTCGGTCCCGAGGGGGAGGTGGACGTTTCGATGCTCCCGGGCCTCTCCCTTGGAAACACGGAAAGTGTGGTGCGTCTTGCCCGCGCGCTGGACAACCGGGATTTTTTGTCGGGACCCCATCTGGAGGGGAAAGGGCGGGAGACCGGTTCCCTGGATCGCCAAAGACACCATCCCCTGGTTTCCGGTCTCTGGCGGGCGGCCCGGCCTCTTTCCGCCCGTCTTGCGGCCCGGCTGGTCGAGCTTGCCCTCTGGGCCGGGGGGGAGAACGGCTCCGCGGCCGAGGGGGACCGTCTTGCGGGAATCCGTTCCCTTTCCCTGGGAGACGGGGAGGGAATGTCCTGGGGACAGACCTCCCGGGGACTCCTGGTTCACCGGTGGTCGGTAAGGGATGGGCGGGTGGCGGAGGTCCGGATCCTGGCCCCCACGGAATGGACCTTCGCCCCCAAAGGCAGTCCCTTTGCCTCCTGGTGCTCCTCCCTGTCCCGGCGGGGGGGCTCCGGGTCCCTCCGTCGGAAGATCGTCGGGGAGTCTCTCTGGGTCTTCGACCCCTGCGCCCCGGTCGTCATTCGGGAGGCTTGTCCGGGGGTCGCGGGGGATGGCCGGGATGCATGAACTCTCCCTGGTGATGAGCCTCCTGGAACTTTGCGAGGCGGAGGCCTCCCGGGGAGGATTCGAACGAATCGACCGGATCGTCCTGGAGGTGGGGGCGCTTTCGGGAATTTCCGTTTCAGCCCTCCGGTTCAGTTTCGGGTCGGCGGTCCGGGGAACCCTCGCGGAATTGGCCGAACTCGAGATCCGGGAGATTCCGGGAACCGGATGGTGCCTCCATTGCGAAGAGACGGTTCCCATAAGCGAGCCCTTGCGGGCTTGTCCCGCGTGCGGGGGCTCCGGTATTCTTCCAACGGGGGGGACGGAATTCCGTCTTTGCGAGCTGGTCGTAAGGGACGATCGGGCCGGGAGACATGAGGACAAAGGAGGGGAGTGATGTGCGTGGAATGCGGGTGCGGGTCTCCGGGGGACGGAAAGCGGGCGGGAGTGGCCCTTCCCCATCACCATCACGATGAAGAGGGTCATTCGGCCTTTCACGGCCACACTGGAGAAGCGGGGGGCGTCTCCCGCCGGAGAGTTTCCGTCGAACAGGACATCCTGGCGAAGAACAACCGCCTTGCCCGTGAAAACCGGGAATTTTTCAGGGCGCACGGCATCCTTGTCCTGAATCTTCTCTCGAGTCCGGGATCGGGAAAAACCACCCTTCTCGAACGGACCATCGGAATTCTGGGGGACTCGGTCCCCCTGGCCGTCATCGAGGGAGACCAGGAAACGAGCCGGGACGCGGACCGGATTCGCCGGATGGGGGTTCCTGCGGTTCAGATCAACACGGGAGCCGGCTGCCATCTCGACGCCCACCAGGTGGCCCACGCCGCAGGTGAGCTCGATCTCCTCCCCGGAATGATCCTGGTCATCGAGAATGTCGGGAATCTGGTCTGTCCGGCCCTCTTCGACCTCGGAGAGAGCGCCCGCGTCGTCCTTTTTTCGGTGACGGAGGGGGAGGACAAGCCCCTCAAGTACCCCCGGATCTTCCGGGAGGCCGATCTGACGCTCCTCACCAAGTCGGACCTCCTTCCCCACCTGGATTTCGACTGCGCCCGGGCCCAAAACGCGATCCGGTCCGTCAACCCCCGGGGAGAGATTCGCGCGCTTTCCGCCCGGACGGGGGAAGGCATGGAGGGCTGGCTGACCTGGCTTGCCGCCCGGCGGGAAGAAGTCGGGACACTCCCGGATTTCCCGGCCTGACGGGGAGAATTCCGTGAAGTTCCCCCCTTCGGAACCGGAAAGGCCGTCTTCCTTCGAATCTCCCGTGGAGGTCGGGCGAATCTCCATAGGGATCTCCGGACGGGTCCAGGGGGTGGGGTTTCGCCCCTTCGTCGTGCGGCTTGCCAGAAGGCTCGGCCTCACGGGATCGGTGGCGAATTCCCCGGGGGGTGTTGTTCTTGAGATCCAGGGCGGCCGGGACCGGCTTGGATCGTTTCTGGAGGCGCTTTCATCCGGTCTTCCTCCCGGTGCCCGGATCGATCGCCTTGACCGTCGGGAGGTGCCGCTCCGAAGAGGCGAGAGGCGCTTCGTCATCAAAAGCTCTCAGAAAGGGGGTCGGGGAGGGGAGCGGGATCTTTCCTCTCTCAAGCCGGATACGTCCGTCTGTCCCGACTGTCTTCGGGAACTTTTCGACCCGGGGAACCGGCGGTATCGTTACCCTCTGATTTCCTGCACCCTCTGCGGACCGCGGGTTTCGATCGCCCTGGGGACGCCCTTCGACCGTTGCCGCACCACCCTCCGGCGCTTTCCCCTGTGTCCGGCGTGCCGGAGGGAGTATGGCGATCCGGCCGACCGGCGCTATCACGCCCAGACCATCGGCTGTCCGGAGTGCGGTCCTAAGACATGGTTTCTGGAAGGCGACGGCCGGGGAAAAAAGATGGCCGGGTATCTTGAGGAGGCGGGGCTCCGACTCCGCTCGGGAGGCGTCCTGGCGCTCAAGGGGCTCGGGGGCTTTCACCTGGCCTGCGACGCCGGGAATCGGGAGGGGATTGCCCGGATCCGGGAGCTCAAGGGCCGTCTGGAAAAACCCCTGGCCGTGATGGCGGGATCTCTCGATGCAGCAATGGAACTGGCCCGGATCTCGCCGGAGGGTCGCCGGCTTCTCCTGTCGCCGGAAAATCCGATCGTTCTTTTGCCCTTCCGGAAAGGGTCGCCGGTCCTCCGGGACGGTCTCGCTCCCGGGCTCGACAGGATCGGACTCTTTCTCCCCTCCACTCCCCTCCATCACCTGCTCTTCGGGGAGAAGGGAGAGGACCTTCCTCCGCTCGTCATGACCAGCGCCAATCCGGAAGGACGGCCGATCGCGGCGAGCCTGGGGGAGTTCCTCGGATATTTTCGGGGCAGGGTGGACGGGATCCTCCTTCACGGACGTCCGATCCGGGAACGGGCGGACGACAGCCTGGTTGTTCCGGGTCAGCGGGGGATCCAGCTGCTTCGCCGGTCCAGGGGATGGGTTCCCGCATCCATTTCCATCCTCCGGGGCCGGAGCCAGCCGTCTGAGCCGGTCGTCCTGGCCCTGGGAGGACACCAGAAGACCGCCCCCTGCCGGATCCGGAAGGGAGTGGCCCTGGTTCTTCCCCATCTGGGGGATCTCGAAACCCCGGAGAACCGGGATTTTTTCAGAGAGACTCTCGAACGCTTCGTCGCGCGGGACGGGGGGCGTCCGACCCATCTGGCCTGCGATCTCCATCCGGACTTTCCGTCGAGCCGGATGGCCTTCGAGATGGGTGCGGCGTGGGGGATCCCGGTGGTGCCGGTCCAGCACCACCACGCCCATGTCGCTTCGGTGATGGCCGACAGGGGGCTTTCCGGCCCCGTTCTGGGCCTCGCCCTGGACGGATTCGGGCTGGGGCCGGACGGAAGCTTCTGGGGAGGGGAGCTTCTCCGGGTGGAGGGATCCGGATGGACGCGTCTGGGCCATTTCGCCCCCCTTCCCGTTCCGGGAGGGGCCCGGGCCTTTCGGGAGCCCTGGCGCATGGGAATGGCCGCGCTTCACGTCCTGGGCCGCGGGGACGAGGCCCTCCGGCGATTCCGGAACCCTCTCGCCCGCGAGCTCCTGGAGCTTCTCGAAAGAGGCCGGTCCGGACTCTTCCCCCTGACATCGAGTGCCGGCCGCCTCTTCGACGCGGTCTACGCCTTGCTCGGAGGCCGGGAGAGACTCTCGTACGAAGGGCAGGGAGCGATGGAGCTCGAGAGCTGGGCCCGGGAAGGCCGCGCGGACCCGGCAGAAAGACGCGAAAGGTTCCACCGGATCAAGTCGGGGATCCTCGACTTTCGTCCCCTTCTCGAACGTCTCGCCCGGGAAAGCTCCCGCGTGCGGGGAGCCCGGCTTTTCCACGAGGCGCTCGCGACGGGGCTCGGGGAATGGGTTCTCGACGGAAAGTCCCGGACGGGCCTGTCCACCGTCCTCCTGTCGGGCGGGGTCTTTCAGAACCGGCTTCTGGCCGGATTGCTCCGCAAACGGCTCGTAGGGGAGGAGCTCGATCTCCTTGAGCCAGAGATGGTTCCGGCAAACGATGGGGGGCTGGCCCTTGGCCAGGCCTTCGCAGTGTGGGCCTCGGAGATGAACCCTTCGATCTAGGAAAAGAGGAGAACGACCGATGTGTCTCGCCGTTCCGGCACTGGTGGAGGAGATTCTTGGGGATTCCCGGGCCAGGGTGCGTCTGGGAGGAGTCCTCCAGGATATTTCGACCGTTCTGGTCGAGGAGCTCCGGAAGGGGGATTATGTGATCGTCCACGTCGGGTTCGCCCTGGGCCGCCTCGACCGGGAAGAGGCGCAGAAGACCCTGGAGCTCATGCAGGAAGCCGCCGGGCCGGAAGAAGGATCCTGATGTCCGACCTCCGTTATCTTGAAGCCTTCCGGGATCCGGACCTTGGACGATCCCTTTTGTCCGCTCTCGCCATCGCGGCGAAAGCCTTGCCCCGGGCACCGGTCCGGATCATGGAGTTCTGCGGGGGCCACACCCACGCCTTTCACCGGTTCGGCCTTCTGGAGCTGCTTCCCCCCGAAATCCGGATGGTCCACGGTCCAGGATGCCCGGTCTGCGTCCTCCCCAAGGGACGCATCGACGCCGCCATCGGACTCTCCCTCGACAAGAATGCGGTTCTCGCGACCTATGGGGACGTTCTCCGGGTTCCGGGTTCCCACGGCATGACTCTCATGAAGGCCCGCGCCCGGGGAGCGGATGTCCGGATCGTCGTTTCGGCCATGGAAGCCCTGTCCTTGGCGGAGGCTCTTCCCGACCGGGAAATCGTCTTTTTCGCCATCGGATTCGAGACGACGACCCCCCCCACCGCCGCCGTGATCCTGGAGGCCCGCCGGAGAAATCTCACGAATTTTTCGGTCCTGGCAAACCACGTCCTGACTCCCCCCGCCATGGAGGCCATCCTCTCCGGAACCGCCCTCGACGGTGTCATCGGACCCTCCCATGTCAGCACGGTCATCGGCACAAAAGCCTATGACTTTGTCTCCCGAAAACACGGGATTCCCCTGGTGGTGGCCGGTTTCGAGCCCCTGGACATCCTGCTGGCCCTCCGCATGCTCCTCTCCCAGATTTCGGAGGGGCGCTCGGAGGTGGAAAACGAATACGCCCGCGCGGTGGTTCCGGAAGGGAATCCCCGATCGCTCGGGCTGATCGAAAGGGTTTTCGAACGGGCCCCCTCCTTCGAGTGGCGGGGGCTTGGCTCCTTGCCCCGAAGCGGGCTTTCGATCCGGGATGAGTTCGGGATTTTCGACGCCCAAAGGCGGTTTTCGGTCGAGATCGGCCGCGTTTCCGACCCGGGAATCTGCGAATGCGGGGAGATCCTGAAGGGAGTCAAGGGTCCCCGGGACTGCCGGATTTTCGGGACCCTCTGCACCCCCGACACGCCGGTGGGAGCCTGCATGGTCAGCGCCGAAGGCGCCTGCGCGGCCGTCTTTCACTATGGAGACCGGGAAGGAGCCGTCTCTTGACCGGGGGGCGGGGGGCGCTGGGGGTCCGGCTCGACCTCGAAAAAGGGCGCGTGGAGATGGTCCATGGGAGCGGAGGCCGGGCCTCGGCCCAGCTCGTGGAGGAGCTCTTCCTCCCGGCCTTCGACAATCCCTGGCTCAGACAGGCGGGGGACCAGGCCCAGCTCGATCTGCCGGAAGGGCGGTGGGCCATGAGCACCGATTCCTTCGTGATATCCCCTCTCTTTTTTCCGGGAGGGGATATCGGATCCCTCGCCGTCCACGGGACGGTCAACGATCTGGCCATGGGAGGTGCCCATCCGCTCTACCTGACGGCAGGATTCGTCCTGGAGGAGGGCTTTCCCCTGTCGGACCTTTCCCGGATCGTCCGGAGCATGGGGGCTTCGGCCCGGGAGTGCGGCGTGTCGCTGGTGGCGGGGGACACCAAGGTGGTGGAGCGCGGCAAGGGGGACGGAATCTACATCAACACCGCCGGAATCGGCCGGATTCCGGCGGGTGTCGTTCTCGATCCTTCCGCCATCCGGCCGGATGACGAGATCCTCCTCTCGGGGCCGGTCGGGGATCACGGGGCTGCCGTCCTGGCCGCCCGGGAGGGGGAACGGCTCGCCACCGCGCTTCTCTCTGATTCGGCGCCGCTCCATGGCCTGGTTGCGGCGATGCTCGCCTCCGGTCCGGGTCTCGTCTGTCTCCGGGATCCGACCCGGGGCGGGGTGGCCTCCACCCTGAACGAATGGGCCCGGATTTCTGGTTTGTCGCTCGAGATCTCGGAGTCCGGGATCCCGGTCCGTCCCGAGGTTCGGGGGATCTCCGAGCTTCTGGGAATCGATCCTCTCTATCTGGCCAACGAGGGCCGGCTCCTGGCGGTCTGCCGACCTGAAGCCTCGGAGCGGCTCCTGTCGGCTTTGCGAAACCATCCGGCGGGTCGGATGGCTTCGCGTATCGGAAAGGTGGGAAAAGGGAGGCCGGGTCGAACGGACGGAACCGTCCGGATGACGACCCTCATGGGGGGAAGCCGGACGGTGGACTGGCTTCTGGGGGACCCGCTCCCCCGGATCTGCTAGGAAGGAAGGCGGAAAGTGACAGGTCTATCGGATGGTTTGTCCGGCGAAAACTTTCCCCTTCTCCATTCCCCGGGAGGCGCGGCCGGAAGCGTTTTCCTCGTTCTGTTGGCTCTGGGAATGGGGTTCCGCCACGGTCTCGATCCCGATCATCTGACGGCCATCGACGCCATTCTCCGGTTCCAGTCCGTCCGGAAAAGGCGGGTCGTCCGGTGGGCCGGTCTCTTTTTTTCCGTGGGCCACGGAGTCGTCGTCATGGCCCTTGGAGCCTGCATTCTCGATTTGACCCTCCATGTGCGGGTTCCTCCCTCCCTGGCCCTTGTCGGCGGACTCTTCTCGGGAATCTTTCTCCTGGGAATGGCCGGAGCCAACGGGCTCTTTCTGGTCCGGTCCGGGGCGACGGTTCCTTTCGTTCCAGTGGGCTTCAGGGCGCGGCTCCTTCTCCGGGGACTGCCTCTCGACAGCCCTGTTTTCCTCATTCTTCTGGGAATGCTCTTCGCGGTCTCCTTCGACACCTTCTCCCAGACGGTTGTCTTTTCTCTGGCCGCTGCCTCTCTGGGAGGGAGAGCGGAAGGGCTGGCCGTAGGCCTGGCCTTCGTCCTGGGGATGGGGCTCTCAGACGGAGCCAACGGGCTCTGGATCGCCCGACTGATCGAACGGTCCGACCGTCAGGGCATCCGCCTGTCCCGCGTGATGGGGTGGGCTGTGGTTCTTTTGAGTCTCTTCGTCGGATTTTTCGTTCTCGCCACGACCTTCGCGAAAAATCTCATTCCCGATTCTCCGATGGAGGAAACCCTGACCGGAGTCTTCGTGATCCTGGTCCTGTCGCTGGCCTATCTCCTGGGGAGCCGCCTGGTCCGGGACAGGGCCCCATGAGCAGCCTCCTTCCCCGAAAATCACATAAGATCCGTTCTTTTTCCTGAACCGCCAAGTCTGCTCCAATTTCTTCTTCCGCAAGATCAGAAGGCCCGGGGGTCCGGCAGAGTCGGGACGGTTGATCTCAGGATTCGTGGGCGGCTTCCGGAGCCGAAAACCACTGGATCGAAAGGGGATGTCCCAGCCCCAGGTCCCGGCTTTCGGTCATCGCAAGCGAAAGAGATTCGTCCGACTCTTCGTGGTTGGGGGGAAGGATCCTGAGGACGGGAGTCCGGTAGGACAGTGTGGCGGATCGGCCTCCCGATGCCAGAAGGATGTCCCGCGCAAGGGCCAGAAGCGGGGTCAGGATGCCGAGAAGACGCTGGTCTTCCTTGTTCAGGTGGCGCAGGTAGGGATGGCCTTTCTTTTTTTGTCGACCCGGCCGTTCTTCCGTCTGGCAGAGGATGAGTCCGCAGAGAAGCCGGTCCCGCTGGGAGAGGCCCGGCAGATCTCCGTGGAGAAGGAGGTCCCAGAGCTCACGCGTGTTGGGGGACGGGTTGTGGAAGACAGGAAGAAGGGCCAGAGTGCCCAGCATGTCGCATAGAAGGAGAAGACGTTCCGAGGGGAGGCCGGAGGGAATGAGAAGGCGAAGGAGTTCGTGGAGGGTGTCCCGGAATGGTTTCGAATCCCTGATTCGTCCGTAGCGCCTCGCAATGCGCCGGAGAGTCGCCCGGCTTACCGGACCCTCCTCCATGCCAACCGTCTTCTGATAATGTTCCATGAAGAGTCCCTGACGGAGGCCATAGTGGGAAAATGTCAGGACAGGCGCGCGGGAGAGGACGGTGATCGCGGAGATCACCGCCATCCCCGCAGGCAGGATGTCGGACCGGTCGGCTCCGATATTGAAGGTCCGTGCCTGTTCGGGTGTCAGGCGGCGGCCGATCCGCTTCGCGATCCGGGCCACTTCCCGGGAGGGTATTTCATAGTGGTGGATGTCGGGATGAAAAGGATAGGAGCGCAGCTTCTGGGAGATGCGGGCGAGCTGCCGGGCGGTGCCGCCCACCCCGACCAGGCCCGGAAAGGGCCGGGTGAAGAGGCCGCTTTCCTCGAGGACGGAGGCGATATGGCGCTCCATTCTTTTCCATTCCGCGGGCGACGGCCGTCCCCGGTTCTCGAAGAACATTTCGCTCAGGCGGACCGCGCCCAGTGGGAGGGTCAGGACCGTTCCAGGCCGTTGTCCTTGAAGGTCGATCAGTTCGGCGCTCCCTCCGCCGATATCGAAAACGAGCGCATCCCCCCTGTCGAATCCGTTCTGGACACCCAGGCAGCTGTACAACCCTTCCTGCTCTCCGTCAAGGATCTCGACAGGCTCCTCCAGGGAGGCCGAAAGCCGCGAGAGCACCTCATCGCGATTCCTGGCGTCCCTGACAGCCGAGGTGGCGACGCAGCGAAGTTCTTCGACCTGGTGAAGGGCAATCCTCTTCCGGAAATCCCTGAGAGCTGCACAGGCCCGTTCGATGGCCTCCGGTGTGATGATAAAGGAAGGGTACATTCCCGAAGCGATCCGGGCGGAACTCTTGTATCGGGCGACTGTCCAGAAATCCCCACCCCGGATGGCCACGATTTCGAGGCGCATGGAGTTCGACCCGATGTCGATGAGGGCGATCTTGTGGAGGCTCATGGACTGATTGTGCCACAGGACAGGGCGACTTCCAAGGAGAATGCCCGGCATGAGGCCCATCCCCGATTGATCCGGGGAAATCTTGGGTTATAATGGGAAAACCGATCAGGGGCGAACGACCTTCCCATATGCGGCGTCGGGCCACGCTTCTTCCACGTCATCATCCGAAAGGACCGGAATGTCGGAGTATTCCCTTCCTGCCAAGGAACAAAAGCAAGACGTCGTCCAGAACATGTTCACATCGGCAGCCAAGGCCTATGACCTCAACAATTCCGTCCTGAGCCTGGGCCAGCACCATCGCTGGAAGCGCCTGACGATCGACCTTCTGAAAGTCGAAAAAGGGCAGGTTGTTCTGGATCTTTGCGGAGGGACCGCCGATTTGTCCCTGCTGGCGGCCGAAAAGGCGGGGGGGGATGGTCTGGTGATGACCGTCGACCTCAACATGGCCATGCTTCGGGTGGGACTTTCCAAAGCCAGATCCCGTGTCATCGACGGCCTCAAGGAAAGAAAGAGCCGGGCCCGCCCGGTCATGGTCCAGGCCAATGCGGAAAATATTCCCCTTCCTTCGGGTACGGTTGACCGTCTGACCGTGGGCTTCGGACTCCGGAACGTGACCAATCTCGACGTGGCCCTGTCGGAAATCTACAGGGTCCTGAAGCCGGGCGGGCGCTTTGCCTGCCTGGAATTTTCCCATCCCGTGAATGCCCTCTGGGACGGGCTGTACCGCTTCTATTCCTTCTTCATCCTGCCTAAGATAGGCAAATGGATATCCAGGGACAATACAGGAATCTACGAATACCTCCCCGCGTCGATCGCCAAATTTCCGGATCAGGAGAATTTCAGTGAGACGATCAGGAAGGCCGGTTTTTCCAATGTCGTCTACCGGAACCTGTCGGGAGGGATCGTGGCGATTCATATGGGAGAAAAGTAATGGAGACAATGGAATTGCCCATGGTGGCGGGAACAGGGGATCCTCCGCCCAGCCTGTACCGGAGGGTCCTTTTTGTCTGGCTTCCAGTCCGTCCGATATTTCCGGTGGGAATCGGTTACCTTGCGAACTGGATCCACCGGGAGCATCCGGAAGTCGCACTCGAGATCCTCGACCTGACCCGGTTCGATGAGGCCGACCAGATGGCGGCCCTGACTAAAAAAATTGCCGAGTTTTCTCCCGACCTGCTCGCGTATTCCTGGCGGGATGTCCAGATCTTCGCTCCCCACGAGGGAGACAACTCTCTCAGGCGGGCCTTCGAGTTCTACTATTCTCCCAACCTGCTCACACGGGCATATGCGGCCTGGGACGGAATTCGCATGGTCTGGAAATACCGTTCGGAGTTCCACAAGAAGCTTCGCTTCATCAAGGAGGGAGTCAGGCGGGCGCCCAAGGCCAGGGTCATGGTCGGAGGCGGCGCCTTTTCGGTCTTCGCCGAACAGATCATCCGGCTGCTCCCGGAAGGTGTCATCGGGGTGGTGGGGGAAGGGGAGACGGCCCTGATCAAGACGCTCGAAGGACGTCCGCTCGACGACGAGCGGGTCATCTACCGGAAAGGACCGCAGATCGTTCTGGGAAAGAAGGCAGGAGCTGTGGAAATTCGGCGGGCCCCCTTCGACCTCCCCTACCTCGAGTCGGTCTTTCCCGGTCACGAAATGTATCACGGAAAAACCGTCGGAATCCAGACCAAAAGGGGCTGTCCCTACGGATGCTCCTTCTGTCTTTATACCTATATCGAGGGAAAACGGGTCTATTATCGCGATCCGGAGGATGTGGTCGATGAGATCCGCCAGTACCGCGACCGCTGGGGAATCCGGAACTTCTGGTTCGCAGACGCCCAGTTCATCCCAGGAGTGAAAGCGGTTCCCGAGGCCATCGCCCTTCTCACGGCTCTCCGGGACAGCCGCCTCGACATTACCTGGAGCGGCTATATCCGGACAAGTCTCATTTCTCCGGAAATGGCGAAACTCATGGTGGAATCGGGAATGGGAGATCTCGAGGTGGCGATCACATCGGGCAACCAGGAGATTCTGGATTCCCTCAAGATGGGATTCCGCCTGGAGGGTCTGATGGATGGTTGCCGAAACCTCAAGGCGGCCGGGTACAGGGGGAAGATCATCCTGAACTACTCCCTGAACGCGCCCGGGGAGACGCCCGAATCTCTCGCCGAGGCGGTCGAAAGCTACGAGACCATCTGCGGCATCTTTGGACCGGAAAATGTCTATCCCATGGTTTTTTTCCTGGCGGTCCAGCCCCATACGAGCTTCGAGAAGCGTCTCATGCGGGAGGGATGGCTCGACCCGGACTACGATCCAATCTCGCTGAACCCGTGGACGATCCGAAAGCTCCTCTACAATCCGGGTCCCCTGGGAGAACTCATTGCGAAGGCCTGTCTTCTGGCCTGGGACATCGAGCCCATGGCGATGGGACGCGTTGTGATGCGGGAGATCAAGAAGTCCCTCGGAGCCGTGGGCGTTCCCGCAAAGGGGGCGGTCGTGGCCCAGGCTTCGTGAGCGAAAAAGCAGGAAAGGAATCCATGGAGGCGATACTCGAGGGCCCTCTTCCCCCCTCATTCGATCTTCTTCCTGGACCTTTCCGGATGCTCCTGGGGCTGGACGGAACACTGACGCGCTCCCTGACCTTCTTTTCGGGGGAAAGGGTCGAGATCGAACCCGTTCTCCTGCCAGAATCTCCGGAGGGGATCCGGAAGGTCTATCTGCGCGTCTCCTCGATCGGCCGGCTCGTCTTTGCGCGGACCCGCCTCCTTTCAAACCCCTCTCCGGAGGAAGCTCCATGGATCGCGGAGCTCATGCGCGGCGGCATGGCCATCGGACAATCGATGGAAGCCCGATTCGGCCCCCTGTTCAAGGACGAGTTTTCCATTTTCTCGGTCAGTGGTTCCTTCGATCCCGAAGGTCCCCGGGAGAGGGGCGACACCTGGGCCCGCTCCTACCGGATGCGGACCCGCGAAGGTCTGGCGCTTCGGATCGAGGAATTCTTCCTGGAGCCCCTTCTGCGGCTGGCCGGGGGATCCGGCCGATGACCCGGCGATTATCTGCGACGATCGATCTGATCCGACTGGACCGGCCTGTCGGCTGGGTGCTTCTTTTTCTCCCGGCGGGATGGGCTCTTCTTCTCGCGCGTCCCGGAGATGTTCCCTGGAAGTGGATCGCCGTCTTTCTTGCAGGGGCTTTTCTGACCCGGTCCGCCGGATGCGTCGTGAACGATATCCTTGACCGCAAGCTCGACAGGGAGGTGGCCCGGACAAAATCGCGTCCCCTGGCCGACGGCCGCCTGTCCGTGAGGTGGGCTCTCGGGATTTTTGTTCTCCTGACGATCCTGTCGGCCTCCCTTCTTCCCTTTTTCTCCGGAAAGGCCATTGGGGTGGCCGTGGCGGGATATGGCTCCGCGGTGGTCTATCCGCTCATGAAGCGCTTCTTCCCCCTTCCCCAGCTCTTCATGGGGATTCCCTTCGGGGCTACGGCCCCGCTCATGGCCTGGGTTCAGCTCACGGGATCCTTCTCGCTCCCGGGAATCGAGATCTCCCTGGCCGGGCTTTTCTGGGCGACAGCCTACGATCTCATCTATGCGGTCGCCGATCTTCCGGATGACCGGAAGGCGGGAATCCGTTCAGGGGCCGTCACCTTTGGCCCTTCTCTCTGGGCGGTTTTCCTTTTCTTCTCGACTCTGGCCGCTCTTCTCCTTTGGCAGTCCGGCCACGCCCTTCCCCAGTCCGGATGGCTCCTGCTCGCGGTCGGTCTTTTTTACGTCACGGTCGTATGGCAGTCCCTCCGGATGCGGAAGGGTTTGAGCCCGGACGAGCCTCTTCGCCTTTTCCGCTCCCATGCCGTTCTGGGGGGACTCATCCTGGCCGGGTTCTGGTCGTCCGCTCCGGTTCTTGTCTGAGACTGGATCAATCCGGATCGTTCCCTTCCGGAAGGAAACGGTCCGAAAGGAGACTTCGATGTTTTCGAAAATAAAAACCACGCTCCTGGCTTTTTCCGTGTTTTCGTTCGTTCTTGCGCCTTCCCTCTCTTTCGCCCTTTCCAAGATCAGGGTGACGAGTTCCTCTTTCAGAAATGGAGGAAGGATCGGGTCAAAATTCGTTTATTCGGGGTTTGGATGTTCCGGCAAAAACGTTTCTCCCGAAATCCGCTGGGGAGCGCTTCCCCGGGGAACAAAAAGCGTGGCGGTGACCGTGTACGATCCGGACGCCCCCACCGGCTCCGGCTGGTGGCACTGGGTGGTCTACGACATTCCGGCCGGCGTCCATGAGCTCAAGGAAGGGGCGGGGACGAAGGATGGACACCGGCTTCCGCCCGGCTCACGGCAGGCCGTGACCGATTTTGGGGCCCCGGGTTATGGCGGACCCTGTCCCCCGAAGGGCGATCGTCCCCATCACTATATCGTCACCGTCTACGCGCTCAAAACAGCGAAGCTGCCGGTTCCGTCGGCCGCCTCTCCGGCCCAGATCGGCTATTTTCTTCATTTTGCAACCATCGGAAAGGGCAGACTCGTGGGGCGCTATGGCCGATAGCAGGATTGGGAGAATTTTAAAAGGGATTCGAATTTTCGACTTGCGATTTTTGATTTCTTTGGCTATCCTCTAGGAATCGGCGACTCACCTGTTCGCCGTCCGAACTATTACATTATCCCGACTGGAGGTTCCAGAATGGCTCCCATTCAAACCGTTGGTAACTGGACTGCGCTGGAGTGGGCTATCCCGATCGCTCTCGGATTGATGATTGTCGCGGGATGGTTCATGGCCATCTCTTCCATCTACTCCAATCCCGACAAGTAGGTTTCGTGCTGGCCTTTTTCTAGGATTTATGATGCGGGTCATTGCGGAAATCAGGAAAATGTGGACCGATGCCCGGCCGATATTTTTTATATTGGCCGGAGTCATCGGTCTTTTTCTTCTCCTCTTCGGCTCCATGATGTGGGGACTTCTGGGCCATGATTCTTTCAGCCAATACTCCCATCCCACCCCACCCCCTTCCGCCAACCCTTCCCAATAACGCTTTCTCACGCCTTCGTGGTTCCGGCATTTTTGCGGTCCCTGGTTTCTGTCCGCCTGTCCCGGCAACGATGCTTGAATTTCAAAGCCCTTACCAGTTAATCTTAAAAGATGCGCGCCTTTTGTCATTGGGCGAATAATTGTCTGCAAGGATCGAAAAAATCCGGATTTTTGGAAAGGATAGTTTCATGGCGGGGAACGGGGAAGGACTGAGCGCGGTCGAGAAGAAAACTCTGGCCGGTCTCAGCATGATTTTCGCAATTCGGATGTTCGGCCTTTTCATCGTGCTTCCGGTGATTAGCCTCTATGCGCGAACCCTTCCGGGGGCCGATCCTCTGTGGCTCGGGCTGGCTCTTGGAGGATACGGCCTTTCACAGGCGATATTCCAGGTTCCCTTCGGGATGCTTTCCGACCGCTTCGGCAGAAAGCCCATGATCGTGATCGGCCTTCTCATCTTTGCGGGGGGTTCGATCTTTGCGGCGACCGCCCATTCGGTCCTGGGCCTGTTTGTCGGGCGTCTCCTCCAGGGAGCGGGGGCCGTGGCCTCCGTGGTGATCGCCCTGATGGCCGATCTCACCCGCGAGGAGTACCGGACCCGGGCCATGGCGGGGATCGGGATCTCGATCGGCCTTTCCTTTGCCGTCGGGATGGTGGTGGGTCCGATCGTGGGCGCCCATTATGGAGTATCCTCCCTCTTCTGGCTGACATCCGTTCTGGCCCTCGTGGGAATCGCGATCCTTCTGCTGATCGTTCCCAATCCTGTCGGGGCGGTCCACAAGAACGAGATGGAGCTCTCCCTTTCCCAGCTCGGCTACGTTCTCCGGAATCCGGCCCTTCTCCGGATCGATATTTCCGTCTTCACACTGCATCTCTTTCTGACCGGTGTTTTTGTGAGTTTCCCGGTGCTTCTCCACAAGTACATGTCGGCCCAGAGCATGTGGAAGGTCTATTTGCCCGTGATCCTCGGAGGCATGTTCCTCATGGTTCCGGGGATGATCGTGGCGGAGAAGCGCAAGAAGCTCAAGGTGGCTTACCTGATCGCCATCGCCTTCATCGTCGTGAGTTTTGTGATATTCCTCATGGGATACCGCAGCGAATTTGGTCTGATCGCCGGCCTGTCCGTCTTCTTTGTCGGTTTCAACCTTCTCGAGCCGCTCATGCCCTCCATCATGACCCGGTTTGTCCGGACCCGGACCCGGGGGACCTCGTCGGGGGTCTTCAACATGAGCCAGTTCATGGGAGCCTTTCTGGGAGGGGCCCTGGGGGGGGCATTGGTCACGGTGTCGAACGAGGCCTTCTTCATCGGGATGCTGGTGATCGCCATTCTCTGGTTTTTCATCGCGATGGGGCTGACCGACCCCAATCTTCTCGAAACCTTCGAACGACCTGTGGAGAGGGAGCTTTCCGATCCCCAGCCCCTCGTCCGCCAGCTGGGGGACATGGCTGGGGTGGTGGATTGCCGCTACCGGGAGTCGGAAAAGATTCTCTGGGTGAAATATCTCCGGGACAGGATCACCCCGGAGGATATCGAAAGAAAGCTGGCAGGCCTGCTCGAAGCCTGAGAAATCCGGAAAGGTCCCTGTGACGCCCATCCAGAGGTTTCGTCTTTCCCTCCTCCTGATTATCCTTTTAATCGGAGGAGGGACGCTCGGCTATAGGGAAATCGAGGGATGGGGCTGGCTGGATTCCCTTTTCATGACGGTGATCACCCTGTCCACGGTCGGGTACCAGACGGTTCACCCTCTGGACAGGGCGGGTCTTTTTTTCACGATGGTCCTGATCGTCGTCGGAGTCGGCGCCCTGGGGTACGCCATCGCCACCCTGTCGGAGATGATCCTCGAAGGACACCTGCAGAGCTTCCTGGGAGGCCGCAAGATGGAGAGGATGATCGAAAAGCTTGAGAACCATGTCATCGTCTGCGGGTTCGGGCGGATCGGCACACTGACGGCCGCTTCGCTGGCCGAGAGAGGGATCCCCTTCGTTGTGGTGGAAGAGAATCCTGACCTTGTTAAGGAGGCCGTGTCGAGGAAATTCCTTTCTGTCATGGGAAACGCGACCGAGGAGGGCGTTCTCGGAAAGGCGGGGATCGGCCGGGCGCAGGCGCTTTTGGTGACCCTTTCGACGCGGGTCGCCGATGCGGCGTATATTGTGATGAGCAGCCGGATCGATCATCCTGGGCTCACGATCATTGCCATGGCGAACGATCCCCGGACGGAAGCCAAGCTTCTGAAGGCCGGGGCCAACAAGGTCGTCTCCCCCTTCATTCTCGGGAGCAACCGGATGGTCATGGCCCTGACCCAGCCGACGCTTCTCGATGTGATGGATATCGTGACGACCCGTGACGGGATGGGGCTGACCTTCGAAGAGCTTGTGGTGCCGGAATTGTCACCTTTCTGCGACCTGTCGATCGCCGAGATCGGCAAGAAATTCGGGTTTCGCTCCCATATCATCGCCATACGCCCGGTCGGGGGAAAAAATTTCGTACTTCCGACAGCCCAGACTGTTCTGAGGGCTCTCGACCAGATTGTTCTGATCGGTTCCCGGGAAGAGTTCGACCGGATCAGGGAGGTGATGGCGGGAGATCGGAAATCCAGGGTGCTGTCGTGATTCAAAGTGGGGAGGGAAGTGGTGAAGCCTGACGAGGGATCCCATCCGTCGACAGTATCGAATGCCGAGTGGGCGGCCCGGGGACGCCGTGTCCTCGTGGGTAACGTTCGTCGGGAAGATCTGGTCTTCCGGAAGGGGAGAGGGGCCTGGCTCTATGATGTGGAAGGGAACGCCTTTCTCGACTTTTTGGGAGGGGTGGCGATCCACGTCCTCGGACACTGTCATCCCAGGGTGACGGTCGCCGTGCAGAAACAGGCCCAGCGACTGCTCCACACATCCAATCTCTATTATCACGAACCCCAGATCCTTCTTGCGGAGCTGCTCGTCAGGGAAACCTTCGCCGATAGGGTCTTCTTCGCCAACTCCGGGACGGAGGTCGTCGAGGCCGCCATCAAGCTCGCAAGGCGGTACGGGGATCGGTCCGGACGTTACGGCCTTCTGGGTCTCGAAGGAAGTTTTCACGGCCGGACCCTGGGATCACTGACGCTTACGGGCCAGAAAAAAATCCGGGAAGGGATCGGTCCTCTTCCCGGGGGATTCGATTGGGCTCCCTTCAATGATTTCGAGGCGGTCGCGAGCAAGGTGACGCCCGAAACGGTGGCCATCTTTGTGGAACTTGTCCAGGGAGAAGGGGGGGTTGTTCCCGCCGACCCAGGGTTTATAAGGGAGCTGAGACGCTTCACGAGAGAGCGGGACATCCTTCTCGTCTTCGACGAGATCCAGACCGGAATCGGCAGGACGGGCACCCTTTTCGCCTATGAGTCCTTCGATGTGGTGCCGGACATTCTTCTCTCGGCAAAGGCACTGGGAGGCGGTCTTCCCCTTGGGGCCCTGCTGACGACCGAACAGCTGGCGGAATGTCTTCCCCCCGGGTCCCATGGATCGACCTTCGGAGGAAATCCTTTGGCATGCGCCGCGGGTCTGGCGGTTCTCGAGTCCCTCTTCGAGGAGGGCTACCTCCCGGAGGGGGGGCAGAGGATCGCCGACACTCTCTGGGAGGAACTGTCCTCGCTCAGGGACCTCTATCCCGAATGGATCCGGGAGATACGGGGAAAGGGAATGATGATCGGTCTCGTTCTGCCAGGCAGGGCCGTTGAGGTCAAGGATCGCTTCCTCAAGGAAAAAGTACTCGTCAACGCCACGGGGCCCGAAGTGATCCGTCTGCTTCCTCCCGTCAACCTCTCCCTCGAGGAGATCGCCACCTTCATCAAATCCGCGGATCGCGTTTTTGCGTCCATGGGAAATCCCGGAGGTTTCTGATTTTGAAAAAAAGCCCGCATCGCTCCTTCCTGACACTTCTCGAAAGGACTTCCGGCGAGCTCCGCTCCATCATGGAGCTGGCCAGACGGATAGAGGCCGAGCCGGAAGGGTACCGGACGCCCCTGGCCTGGAAGACCGTCGGTCTGCTCTTTGAGAAAAGCTCGACGAGAACCAGACTCTCCTTCGAGGCCGGAATCCGCCAGCTTGGCGGGGGAAGCCTCTTTCTGGGAGGAGACATCCAGCTCGCACGGGGGGAGACGATCGAGGATACCGCAAGGGTCATGAGCGCCTACCTCGACATGCTGGTCATCCGGACCTTCGGCCATGAACGGATCGAGGCCTTTTCAGCTGCGGCCGGAATTCCGGTGATCAATGGCCTGACCGATGGCCACCACCCCTGCCAGGCCCTTTCCGACTTTTTTTACATGGAGAAGGTCTTCGGGACCCTGCCGGGACTCCGGGTGACCTATGTGGGAGACGGAAACAACATGGCCCGTTCCCTGGCCGAGGGTGCGGCCCGCCTGGGCGTGAATCTGATCCTGGCCTCTCCGAAGGACTACCAGCTTCCGGAGGATGAGGTGGGGGCTCTCGACCGGATCGCGCGGGAGGCGGGAGGCAGTATCCGGACGCTCCCGGATCCCCTGGAGGCCTCCCGTGGAGCCCAGGTCCTCTATACCGATGTCTGGACGAGCATGGGACAGGAGGCGGAATCCGCCATACGGGAAAAGGCATTCCGCGGGTACTGCATCGACCGGAGCCTGCTTGGGGTGGCCGATCCTGAGGCCATCGTCATGCATTGTCTGCCGGCCTACCGCGGAAAGGAAATCACGGCGGAGGTCATCGACGGGCCCCGATCTCGGGTCTTCGAGCAGGCGGCTGCCCGGCTTCCGCTCCAGAAGGCGATCATGATGTTTTGCATGGGAAGGGAGCTGTAGGCGATGGAACAGAAGAAGAATGACGGATCCGACCGCCCGTCCCGGGTGGTTCTGGCTTACTCCGGAGGACTCGATACCTCGGTGGCGATCGTCTGGCTCAAGGAGACCTACGGGTGCGAGGTCATCTGCTACTGCGCCGATCTGGGCCAGGGGGAGGACCTCGATGCGGTGGCCCAGAAGGCCCGGAAAAGCGGGGCCTCCGACGTGGTCGTGGTCGATCTTCGTGAGATCTTCGTCCGGGACTATCTTTTTCCGATGATCCAGGCCGGCGCGGTCTACGAGGACGGCTACCTTCTTGGAACCTCCATCGCCCGCCCCCTGATCGCAAAGGTCCAGATGGAGATCGCGCGGGAGAGGGGAGCCGACGCGGTGGCGCACGGGGCGACCGGAAAGGGAAACGACCAGGTCCGCTTCGAACTCGCCTACTACTACTTCAACCCCCGGATCCGGATCCTGGCGCCCTGGAGGCTCTGGGGCTTCACCAGCCGCTCCGAGCTCATCAACTATTCCAAAAAGCACCGGATTCCCGTGACGGCCACCCTGGAGAAACCCTACAGCGTCGACCGGAATCTTTTTCACACGAGCTACGAGGGAGGGATCCTCGAGGATCCCTGGGTGGCTCCGCCGGAAGAGATCTTCCAGCTGACCCGGAATCCCCGGACCGCACCCGACGAGCCTGAGGAGGTGACGGTCTCCTTCGAGAAGGGAATCCCGATCGCGATCAACGGAGCCCTCCTCTCTCCCCTCGACCTCATGGAGAAGGCAAACAGCCTCGGAGCCCTTCACGGAATAGGGCGGATCGACCTGGTGGAAAGCCGCTTCGTGGGAATGAAGTCCCGCGGGGTTTACGAGACTCCGGGTGGAACAGTTCTGCACGCCGCCCACCGGGCTCTCGAGACGCTGACCCTCGACCGGGAACTTCTTTCCATGAAGGCCCAGTTCATGCCCCAATACGCCCGGATGATCTATAACGGTTTCTGGTTTTCCCCGGAACGTCTGGCTCTGGCCGATCTCATCGCCTCCACGCAGGAACGGGTGACCGGGGATGTCCGACTTCTCCTCTTCAAGGGGGGAATCCGGGTTCTCGGACGGCGCTCCCCCTATTCCCTGTACCGG
Organism: Nitrospirota bacterium; assembly: GCA_021840555.1. Classification (GTDB taxonomy): domain Bacteria; phylum Nitrospirota; class Leptospirillia; order Leptospirillales; family Leptospirillaceae; genus UBA4572. Next base: position 28,384 of record JAKBXW010000002.1, on the reverse strand, counting down.
AAGGATCTCGCCACCTTCGAGACGGACAGCGTGTACCGCCAGGCCGACGCGGACGGCTTCATCCGGATCCAGGCTCTCCGTCTCAAGCTTTTTTCCGATCAAGAAGGAACCTCCCTGTGAGCGAAGAAGAGACGGGCTCCCAATCGGAAAAACCCTGGGGCGGCCGCTTCTCGGAGCCAACGGAGCGGGACGTGGAGGCCTTTACCGAGTCTATTTCCTTTGACAGGAGGCTCTGGAAGGAAGACATCGAGGGATCCCGGGCCCACGCCCGGATGCTTCGCCGGATCGGACTCCTCTCCGAAGAGGAGCTCGGACAGATCCTCTCGGGGCTCGACAAGGTGGCGGAGGAGTTTGCTTCAGGCACATTTCCCGTCCGGATCGAATGGGAGGACATCCACATGCATGTGGAGAAGCGTCTGGTCCACCACGCCGGTCCGGCCGGCCTCAAGATTCACACGGCCCGGAGCCGGAACGACCAGGTGTCTCTCGACCTGCGTCTTTTCGTCCGGAAAGAGGCCGCGATGATGGCGGTCTCTGTGGAGGGACTTCTTCGGGAGACCCTGAAAAAAGCGAGGGAATACCGGGATTTCATTCTTCCGGGCTATACGCACGTCCAGCAGGCACAGCCCATCTCGGGGGGATATTATTTCGGGGCCTATGCGGAGCGTCTTCTGCGGGACAGGGCCCGTCTGCTGGCGGCGGTCGCAAGCGCCGGTCTCTCTCCCCTCGGATCGGGAGCCCTGGCCGGAACGACCCTTCCGATCGACCGGGAGGGGGTGGCCGCCGAACTGGGATTTTCCGGAGTGACGCAGAACGGTCTCGACGCGGTGGGAGACCGGGATTTCGTGGCCGACTTCCTCCACGCCCTTTCCCTTCTGATGGTTCACCTTTCGGGCTGGGCCGAGGAATGGGTGCTCTGGTCGACCCGGGAGTTCGGCATGATCCGCCTTCCCGACCGCCTTCTCACCGGATCCTCGATGATGCCCCAGAAAAAGAACCCGGACATTCTCGAGCTCGTCCGGGGCAAGGCGGGACGCGTTTTTTCGGATTACGGGGCGCTGATGACGCTTCTCAAGGGCCTTCCCCTTTCCTACAACCGGGATCTTCAGGAGGACAAGGAACGCCTTTTCGACGCCCTCGATACCGCCAGGGCCTGTCTCTCCATGATGACCCATGCCGTTTCGGGAATGCGCTTCGAGGAGGAGAGGGTGGCGGAGATCCTCAAAGGGACCGAGCTCCTTGCGACGGATATCGCCGAGGATCTCGTCCGTGCCGGCGTTCCATTCCGGGAAGCTCATGCTATCGTGGGGCGGATCGTGGCCGACGCCGCCCAAAAAGGCCGCTCACTCGAGGAGCTGACCGACGTCGACCTGAAACCCTTTTTCGATCGATTCCCCCCGGGGTATGCCTCCACCCTTTCCCTGCGGGGTTCGGTCGAACGGCGCTCCCATGTGGGGGGACCTGCGCCCGAAACGGTCATGCGCCGGATCGACGCCCTCTGGAAGGAACTCTTCGGAGAGGGATCTAAAACAGCTTCGGGCCAATGAGACGGAAGAGGCCTGTCGGCGGTTGGATTTGTTTTTTTGCCGGGGTCGCGCTCCTGTTCCTTGCCGCCTGCGGAATTCAGGGGCAGCCGATCCCTCCCAGTCGGATTCCGCCCGAGACAGCGCCCGAACAGCCGGCCCAGGTCTCCCCACCAGGCGGGACAAACCAGCCTGCCCAGAGCGGTTCTTCGGCCGGGTCCGGCCCCCGGAAAGGCTCTTCCAGTCCCGACGACAGCGGAGAGGTCCCGGAGGGAGGATTCCCGGAGGGAGACGAGGGTCCTTGAGGTCGGGAGGATCGGTCAACAGGGAACTAGCGGCGAGAGTGTGTTAAAATGACCCTTCCGTCAGCCACGGGTAATGGATTATTCCCTTTCCGGAATCCCGTGTGACGGAGGTTTGAATCCATACAATCTTCGGGAGAATACGACTTGAGCACATTTCACTACAAAAACGACAGACTGATGGTGGAAGAGATTCCTGTGGAGGAAATCGTCGCCAAGGAAGGCTCGCCCCTTTATATCTACAGCCGGGAGGCTCTCGTCGAGAGAATTTCGGCCTATCGGGAGGCCTTTTCCGCCCATCCGACCCTTGTCGCCTACGCGATGAAGGCCAACGGAAATCTGGCGATCCTTTCCCTTCTGGGGCAGCAGGGAGCCGGTATCGACGTGGTGTCGGGAGGGGAGCTCTTCCGCGCCCGAAAGGCGGGAATCCCCGGTAACAGGATCGTTTTCGCCGGTGTGGGGAAGACCGAGGAGGAGATCTCCTATGCCCTGAAGGAAGGGATCCTGATGTTCAACGTGGAGAGTCAGGCCGAGCTCGACCATATCAGTTCAGTTGCGGTCCGGATGGGGACCAGGGCTCCTGTCGCCCTTCGCGTCAATCCCGACGTGGATCCCAAGACCCATCCCTACATCTCGACAGGAATGAAAAAATCCAAGTTCGGCATTCCCGTCGATGTGGCGGTCGCCGAGTATCTTCGGGCATCGACTCTCCCAGGAATCAAAATTGTCGGCATACACCAGCACATCGGCTCCCAGTTGACGGAGATCGCCCCCTTCCGGGACGCCTTCGAACGCCTGCTGGCCTTCCACGAAGAACTCAGGAAGGCGGGGATCCCGATCACGCATCTCGATCTGGGGGGTGGTCTGGGAATCCGTTACCGGAACGAGGCGCCCCCGAGTCCAAAAGACCTGGCTGACCTGGTCCTTCCCCGGGTGCGCGATCTGGGTGTGACCCTGGTTCTCGAGCCCGGACGATCGATCGTCGGAAACGCCGGCATTCTCGTGACCCGGGTCCTCTACCGAAAGCAGACCGCCGTCAAGACGTTTTTCATCGGAGATGCCGGAATGAACGACTTGCTGCGTCCCTCCCTCTACGGCGCCCACCATGACCTCCTTCCGGTGGTCAAAGATCCGCGGCCGGAGGTGAAAGGGGATCTGGTGGGGCCGATTTGCGAAACGGGAGACTTTCTGGCCACCGACCGGGAGATGCCGGATTTTGCCGCCGGGGATCTGATCGCGGTCATGAGCGCCGGCGCCTACGGGTTTTCGATGGCCTCGAACTACAATGCACGGCCGCGTCCGGCCGAGGTGCTTGTCGAAGGAAACACCTATCGTGTCATCCGGGAGCGTGAAAGTTTCGAGGACCTCGTGCGGGGTGAACGGATTTGAGTTCGACCGGCACGGTTCCCTCTCCAGAGGATCCCGATGACGAGGAGGTTCCTCTCTCCCCCCACCGCAAGGAGGGAAAAGGATGTTTTCTGGTCCTGATTCTTCTTTCGGCGATTCCGGTGGTCTTTTTTCTGCTGACCTTTCTCGGGGGAAATTATCTGACTTACGTCTACATGCGTTATTTTGCGATCGACAGGGGCCTGGCCGAGCGGCGGCCTCCAGAGGTTGATGTTCAGGAGTTCCGGCAGGACCTCCGGATTCTCGATCGCTTCTATGACGCGGGAAACGCCGGGAAGATTCCAGGCCGGGATGTGGTAAACCTCTCCTCCGAGCTCAAGGGGATGCTCTCCTATCCTGGCCCGGTTCGTCCGGAGGTGTTGCGCCTCGTGGTTGGACATGCCAGGGAGGTCATGCAACAATACCATATCGGACCCGTCAGGGGAGAGTCCGGAAAATTGTCCGGCCGGTCCAAAGACTGAAAGCGTGGGAGGGATGAGGTTGTTTTCCGGTTCGATGGTGGCGCTGGTCACACCCTTTTTCAAGGACCAGGAAGGACGGGGGGGGGACCTCGACGAAAAGACCCTTCGCCGCCTGGTGGATTTTCATGTCCGGGAGGGGACCCGGGTTATCGTCCCGGTCGGAACGACCGGGGAATCGGCGACGCTCACGCATGCGGAGCACGAAAAGGTCATCCGGATCGTGGTCGAGCAGGCGGCGGGACGGGTTCTAGTCATGGCCGGCACGGGATCGAACAGCACGTCGGAGGCGATCGCCCTGACACGGGCAGCCAGGGATATCGGTGCGGACGGGGCCCTGGTCATCACGCCGTACTACAATCGTCCCACGCAGGAGGGGCTCGTCCGCCATTACGAGGTTTTGGCCTCCAGGATCTCCTTCCCCATGGTGATCTACAATGTTCCGGCCCGCACGGGAGTCAACATGCTTCCCGAAACGATCGCGCGTCTCGCCGCGATCCCCGAATATGTGGGGGTCAAGGAAGCCTCCGGAAACATGGGGCAGGTCGTCGATCTCTTCGACCGTCTTGAAAACCGCATGGCCGTCTATTCCGGTGACGACATCCTGACTTACCCGATCCTGGCTCTCGGGGGCCACGGGACGATCTCCGTTTCCGCCAACCTCGTTCCCCGGCTGATGGCCGAAATGTGCGACCTGGCCCTTTCCGGCAACCTTCCGGAAGCGCGGAGCCGGCACAATCTTCTCGTTCCCCTGCACCGGGCCCTTGGTCTTGAAACCAACCCGATACCGATCAAGACCGCCATGGAAATCGCAGGAATCATCGACTCTGCCATGCGTCTGCCGCTTGTTCCCATGGATCCCGACAACAGGAAACGTCTGAACGCGGTCCTGTCATCGATGAAGATCGCCAAGGACGGATCCCGATGACGGGGGAGCGCCGAAAGGTCGCCCTCATCGGAGCCGGAGGTCGCATGGGCCAGGAGATCGCGGCACTTCTTCATTCTGATCCGCTTCTCTCTCTGGGGGCGGCCATCGAGTCCGAAGACTCCCGGACGATCGGTCTACCCGTCCCATCGGCCCCGGAAGTCCTCTATGACGCCGACCTCGGTCGGGGTCTCGCCCTTTGCGACGTCGGCATCGATTTCTCTTCCCCTGACTCGCTCAGACGTTCGGTGGAACGCTTTGTCGAGGCCAGAAAGCCCCTCGTGATCGGTACGACCGGCCTCACGCTCTCCGACAGGGACTTCGTCCGGGAGATGGGTGCCCACATTCCGATCCTCTGGTCCCCCAACATGAGCCTTGGGGTCAACCTTCTGGCCATCCTGGCCGGTCAGGCCGCCCGGGCCCTTGAAGAGTTCGACGCCGAAATTCTCGAAATACACCATCGGCACAAGAAGGATGCTCCCAGCGGGACCGCCCTCTTTCTCGGCGAGGCGGTGGCCTCGGCCCGAAACGGGACCCTCTCCCAGTCGGGGGTCTTCGTACGGCACGGACTGACGGGAGAGCGGGAGGAAGGATCGATCGGGGTGATGGCCCTTCGGGGGGGGGATGTTCCGGGAGACCATACCGTTTTCTTCCTGGGAGCGGGGGAGCGTCTTGAGCTGACCCACCGGGCTGAAAGCCGGGAGGTCTTTGCCCGGGGAGCCATTCGTGCGGCGGCCTTTCTTTTGGGGAGGCCAACGGGATTCTACACGATGGCCGACGTCCTACTCTCCGGGGAGGCCGAAGCCCGGTGATTCGACCTCTTCCCGACGACCTTTCCAGAGGGGATCTCTTCGTCCGCTTTCGGCTTCGGGGAAAGGGGGACGCCGGGGAGAAATCCGGACGCCTTCTCCCTGAAGGGGAAATTCTTTCCGAAGACGGAAGCCGCCACGGGGTGGGGGAGATTTTTTGGCTCCCTCCCGTGCGGCCGGGCAAGATCGTGGCGGTCGGATTGAACGACCGGGGACACGCCCTCGAGATGGGAAAGGCTCTTCCGGCGGAGCCCCTGCTTTTTCTGAAGGCGCCTTCCTCCCTCGGAGCTTCCGGAGAAAGCGTGATCTATCCGGCCGTTTCCTCCCGTGTTGACTTCGAGGGGGAGATCGCCCTCGTGATCGGGGAACGCGCCGACCATGTTCCTCCGGCAGAGGCCCGGCGTCATCTTTTCGGGATTTGCGCCGCCAACGATATCACGGCCCGGGATCTCCAGAACCGCGACGTCCAGTATACCCGGGCCAAGTCCTTTCCCGGTTTCTGCCCGATCGGTCCGGCGATTCTGGTGGGGGAGCGACCCGACGGACGGTCCGTCAGGACATGGCTGAACGGAGTTTTGAAACAGGACGGATGCGAGACCGACCAGATCTTCCGATGGGAGTCCCTGATCAGCTACATCAGCCACATGATGCCGCTCGAGACCGGAGACATTGTTCTGACAGGAACCTACCGCGGCATCGGTCCAATGTCCATCGGAGACACGGTGACGGTCTCCGTGGAGGGGTGCGGACCTCCCCTCGAGAGCCGGATCGTGTCCGACCCCCATCCGGCGCTTTTTACCATCTGGCCGGGGCAAACAAGCCAACAATCGTGACATCAACCAGTCCGAGATTTCCTCCCTATTCCGGATGGCCGGAGAGAGGGGATCCGGACCAATACCAATAACCAGCAGGGACCCGTTCGGGTCCCCAAGGAGACCTTCGATCATGGATTTCAGAACCAGGCTCGCCAAGCGCATCACCTCCCTTCCTCCCTACCTGTTCGCGCGGATCGATGAAAAAAAGCGTGAGGCCCTTGCCCGGGGCGTGGACCTCATCAACCTCGGGATCGGAGATCCCGACACCCCGACCCTCGAACCGATCGTTTCCGCCGGCCAGAAGGCCCTGGCGAAGCCCGAGCATCACCAGTATCCCTCCTATGAAGGCATGCTGTCCTTCCGGACGGCGGTGGCGGACTGGTACCGGAGACGGTTTTCCGTCATCCTCGATCCGGCCACCGAGGTCGTGGGCCTGATCGGCTCGAAGGAGGGGATCGGCCACCTTCCCCTGGCTTTCGTCGAGCCCGGCGACGCCGTCCTCATTCCCGAACCTGGCTACCCGGTCTATCATGCCGGAACCCTCTTCGCCGGGGGGGAGAGTTATTTCATGCCCATCCTCGAGTCGAACGGTTTCATGCCCGATCTCGACAGGATTCCCGAATCGGTCCTCAAACGGGCGAAGATCCTCTTCGTCAACTATCCGAACAACCCGACCGGGGCCACGGCCACCGACGCCTTCTTCAAAAAGGTGATCGACATCGCGACGCGGTACGGGATCATCGTGGCGCACGACGCCGCCTACTCCGAGATCTATTACGACGGGAAGCCTCCCAAGAGTTTCCTCTCCTACCCGGGGGCCAAGGAGATCGGCATCGAGTTCCACAGCCTTTCCAAAACCTACAACATGACCGGATGGCGCGTGGGCTTCGCCGTCGGAAATCCCCAGGTCCTGTCAGGTCTTCTGAAGGTCAAGAGCAACATGGATTCCGGGATATTCCAGGCCCTTCAGGAAGCTTCCATCACCGCCCTCTCCCTTCCCGAGCCGATGCTGGACTCCCTCCGCTCCTTCTACCAGAAAAGGCGGGACGTCCTGGTTCCGGGCCTTAACAGCGTCGGTCTCCGCGCCTTTTCTCCGGGAGCCTCCTTCTATCTCTGGGCGGCCCTTCCCAAGGGGTTCACTTCCGAGCAGGCGACCCTCGCGCTTCTCGACAAGGCCGGGATCGTCGCCACTCCGGGAAACGGATTCGGCCCTTCCGGCGAGGGGTACGTCCGGTTTGCCCTGACCGTCGGAACGGACCGTCTGACCGAGGCGGTCGAGCGGATCCGGACCCATCGGCTTTTCGATGTCTGACGGGTCGGAGGATTTCCATGGGAGGATTCTTCGCGATTTCTCTCGGAGGAAACCTCCGGAATACGCGTCGGGCCTTTGACCGGGCCCTCCGTGTTCTCGTGTCGAACAAAAATCTGGGCTTCACCGGATGCTCCCCGGTTCTTCGTACCGAACCCTGGGAGATTGTCTCTCCGGCATTTCTGAACCAGGTCGTGACCGGATATTCCCGCATCGGGGCTCCCGGCCTCTGGGAGCTTCTGGTGCGGACAGAGCGGCGGGAGATCCGGCGCGGAAAGGGAAAGCAGTATCCCCGGACGCTCGACCTCGATTTTCTCCTCTTCGAGGGCGTTTCCTCCCCGCGCCGTGATCTCGTCCTCCCCCATCCGCGGCTTTCCCGCCGACCGGAACTCATGAAGCTTCTGGCGCTGGCCAAGGGATCCCCCCGCTCCGCCGTGCTCCGGATCGCGAAAGGGAGAATTTCTCCCTCCGGCCCGGGAAGGGGGGGAGGACAATGAAATCTTTATGACGGACAGGGAGGTTCGTGGAAAAAGGACCGGACGGAAAAGGCCTGAAAGCCTGGGGTCGTCCCTCGCTCTCTCCCTGCTCCTGATCGTTTGCCTTCCGGCACCTGCCCTCGCGCAGACCTTCGAGATCACCGGCGGGGAGACGGTCTTTTCCCAGAACAGCCAGTATTACTTTGGCGAGGTGGGGGATTTCTACCCGCTGGGGGGGGCTTCGGCCACCCAAAACGGGGGAACGCCCTCTCCGGATGTCGGCACTGCCGCGACGGGAGCTCTTTCCCTCCATCTCTTTGTGGCCGTCTTCTATTTTTCCTACGAAACCCCCGGTCCGCCCATGACGACGCAAAACGCCTACAACGGACTCAACCCTGCGGCTGGACTCCGGGTCCCTTTCCGGAACGGATTCTGGGAGGGGGACGTCGGGATCGCCCTGGCCGAAGCCTTTCAGACCGACACCCCCATCGAATCCCTGGCCGGGATCTACCTTCAGACCGAATACTACCAGGGGCTGGGCCCGGGGGCCTTCGACTTCTTCGCGAACTATATCGGTTATATCCAGTACATATACGGCCAGGCCCGCTATCTTTCGCCCGTGTGGGAATCCCCCCAAAAAGAGGTCGCGTTTTTCCTCGGTCCCGAACTGATCGGGCAGGGGAACAACACCTACAATGCCGGGCAGGGAGGGGCCGTCCTGGGAGTCTCTCTCCCCCGTCTCCACTCCTACCTCACCTTCGACGGAGGGCTTCTCCGGTCCTCCGTTTCGGACGGCTGGGGGGGGTATCAGGGATTTTCCTGGTATGTCTCCTTCTGACGGGGAGTCCCGCGAGGATCAGGAGCGGACAAGGGAGGCCCGGCCCCTCCTTCTCCGGTGGTACGACCGGACGCGGAGGGACCTTCCCTGGCGAAGGCGGCGGGATCCTTACGGAATATGGGTGTCGGAGATCATGCTCCAGCAGACGACTGTCAAGACTGTTCTCCGGTATTACGACCGCTTTCTCGATCGGTTCCCGACCGTGGGGGATCTGGCCCGTGCTGATCTGGCCATGGTCCTCAAATTCTGGGAGGGTCTGGGATACTACCAGCGGGTCCGCAATCTCCACCGGGCGGCAAAAATCGTGGCTCGGGGGTCTGATTCCCCTCTCTGGCCACAGTCCGTTGAAGAGTGGCAGAGCCTTCCCGGGATCGGCCGCTCGACGGCCGGAGCGATTCATTCGATTTCGACCGATCGCTGGGCACCAATCCTCGACGCGAATGTCCGTCGCGTCACCGGGCGCTTCTTCGGGATCCCTTCCGGGTCGAAGGGGGAGATGCGGCGCCTTTGGGAAGCTTCGGATGCGTGGGGAGCCGACAACCCGCGGCCGGGAGACACCAACCAGGCCCTGATGGAGCTCGGGGCCGTCCTCTGCCTGCCGGCCGATCCGTCCTGTGGCCAATGTCCTGTCTTCTCTTGTTGTGCGACGAAAGGGTGCGGGAAGGAGTCGAAGCCTGCGCCGCCGGAGACGACCGCCGGAACCTTGCCGAAAAAAGTGGCGTATCCCTTGCGCCGGCGCGTGGCGCTGGTTCCTGCATCGGGAGCTCTTCTGTTCGAGCCCAGAGGTGAGGGCCGGCTTCTCGAAGGGCTCCTCGAAGTGGCGGGATTCCCTTCGGAGGGTCTCTCTCCGGGAGAGACCGTAAACGAGGGGGGCCTTTTTGGATGGCGGGTGGTTCGGGAGATCTTTTTTGTGCGCCATGTCTATTCCCATTTCCGGGAACAGGTCCAGGTCCTGGAGGTTGTTCCCCCGGAAGGGAAGGGGGAGGCAGCAAGAGCCTGCGAACGAAGCGTCACGGAGGTCTGGGCTAGCCTTTCCGCGGCGGAAGATCTGGCCCTTACAGGGGTGGCCCGGAAGATTGTCCGGAGGCTCCGGACAGAGGGGTTCCGGGATATTCCCGGGTAGGCCCGTCATTTAGGTTCGACTGGGGAGCAGGAATCCCTTCCGGGTCAGGAAGGGGCTCGATCCGGACAAAGGCGTTGAGGGTCGAAGATCCCGGCCCCCGGAAGGTGCCTTCAGTGGGAAGCGTCAGGAATGGGTCGGCGGAGGAGACGAGGGCCACATGGCGGTCGGCGGTCAGGAGTCCCTCGCTCGGATCGATCCCCCTCCATCCGATCTCCGGAAGGTAGGCTTCGGCCCAGGCGTGCAGGGAATGAGGGATGGGGGAGGAAGGCAGATGGTAGCCGCTCGTGAACCGGGCGGCGATATTCATGGCGCGACACGCTTCCATCGCCAGCAGGGCAAAATCCCGGCAGGAGCCCGATCCTTCTTTGAGGGTCTCCTCGGGGGATCGGGGCGGGCCTTCTTCCCGGAACTGGTTCGAGAGGCTTTCCCGGATGTGGCGGGCGAGGGCTACCAGGAAAGGGATCGTCTCCATCAGCGAGACCTCCTGGAGATGGTTCACGAACTTTCGGAAGAGGGGCCCTTTTTCCGAAGAGGGCTCCGGCTTGAGGTACGGGGAGATCAGGGGGAGCGTGCGCGGAGGGTAGGCCATCGGAAGGGTGGATCCCCGGGGGTGATGAAACAGAAAATCGAAAGGATTGGAGCGAAGGGTTCTCACCAGGGAGGTTGTTTTCAGGATCAGCGTTCTGTGGTCCCCGCCGTACCAGAGGCGAGAGAGACTGTTGCCGTCGAGGTCCGTGACGGGCTCGATCCTCCCGGGATCCGGGAGGGATTCCATGCGGAAGGAAAGAAGGGTCTGGGAGGGATCGGTCCGGGGGCGCATCCGTAGCCAGATCGGATCGAGAAAAACCGGGTTTTCGAAGTCGAAACGAATCGAATGGACAAGGGACAGGAGCATGGCCTTATCCGTGACGCGTCAGCTTCGAGAGGGCTTCGTGGACCCATTCGTCGGGAAGGGCCTCGACCGAGGCCCGGAGCCTTTCCTGCCACCACTGGGGAAGATGCTGGAGATCTTTCCGGTTGTATCGGTGGTGAACCAGTTCCCGCGACCTGTGAAGGTAGAGGACGACGTCGATCGGGAAGTCGACGTCGACAGCGCTGATCCGGGTCGAGTCGAAGGAAAGGTAGGCAAGCTTCAGCGCCGACTCCATGGAGGAGGTATGGCGGAGGACACGGTCGAGGATGGGTTTTCCGTAGGAGCTTTCTCCGATCAGGAAATAGGGAGTCGATTCGCTGACCTCAACCCAGTTCCCTTCGGGGTAGAGAAGGTAGAGTTTGTGCTCCTTGTCCTTCTCGAGCTGGCCGCCGACGATGGTGAAGAGATTGAAATCGAGACCGCTTTCCCGGAGGGCCGCCTTGTCTTCCGATGCGACCCGTCGAACCTGGGTCGCGAAAAGGTTGACGACCTGGTAGAGCTTGTCGTAGTCGATCGAGCTTTCCTCCAGAACCTCCTCGAAATAGGTCATGGCCTTGTCCCGGACCGACCGGAGTCCCGAGGTCATGAGGAAGAGTGACCTCTCACCGACAGTATGGATGGTCACCTTTCGGGCGGTGGTGTGCTCCAGTCCGGATGTGATCCGGGTGTCGGCGATGCCGACCAGCCCTTCCCTGATCTTGATGGAAACGCAAAATGTCATCGGGATCCTTCCGGCTTACTGATTCAGGTTTTCATGTGAAGGGGAACCGCCTTCCGAGGGGAGCCGGATCGCGAAGAATGTTTCGCGGATGGCGTCGTCGATGCGGTTCATCTGGATCTGGAGAGAATCGATGAATTCATGAAGCCCCCCTTTTATTATCTCTTCGATGTCCGAATAATTCAAACGTGCGGCAAGCTGTCCGAGCCGCTGTTCCGCGACATTCCCATACTGGTACTCGGGGGTTCCCGTGATCGACCGGAGCGACTCCTGGGCTTTGGAGATGCAAAAGGCGATCGCGCGGGGGAAAAAACGGTCGAGAATCAGAAAGTTCGCGACTTTTTCCGGGGTGATGCGGCGGTGACGCTTCCTGTACATCTCGAAGGAGCTGGCGGACCTGAGAAGGGCGGCCCACTGGACTCCGTCGATCGCGCTTCCCACCCATTCGGGTGAGGGAAGGAGGAAAAAGTACTTCACATCCAGGATGCGGGAGGTTTTGTCGGCGCGCTCGAGCATCTTGCCGAGCCTGAGGAAGTGCCAGGGTTCGCCCCGGGTGAGGGTCGCTCCGGTAATGCCGTCGAAAAGGTGGCTTTCCATTTTGACCGCGGTAAAAAATGCGTGCGGGTTTTTTTGAAGGACATCGCCCTCCTGGGCATCCCGGACGAGATGATAGAACCTGTTGGCCTGTTCCCACATCTCCGAGGAGATGATTTCCCTTACCGAACGGGCATTCTCGCGTGCCGACCAGACGCAGGAAAGAATGGAGTTCGGGTTGTTCCGGTCGAAGGTCAAAAAGTGCATGACGGAGTCTTTGGTCGCCTCCCCGTACCCGGCCTCGAAGAGGGACAGGTCTCCGCTCGTCGTGATCAGGGGGCGCCACTGGGCTCCCTCCAGAACGTCGCAGTCCAGCATGAGGTTCAGGTTGACGTCGATGAACCGGGCGACATTTTCGGCACGTTCGAGACCCCGGCTCATCCAGTAGATGGAATCGGCAACCCGGCTCAGCATGGCGTTCCTTTCGCGTGGGGAGTCAATCCTTAAGAACCCAGGTATCCTTGCTCCCCCCGCCCTGGGAGGAGTTGACGACCAGAGAATCCTTTCTGAGGGCCACGCGGGTGAGACCACCGGGGGTGACGTAGAGTCCCTTTCCGTAGAGGATGTAGGGACGCAGGTCGACATGGCGGCCTTCGAGGTGGTCATCCACAAGGACCGGCGCCCGCGACAGGGAGAGTGTTTCCTGGGCGATGTAATTTCTCGGGTTTGCCAGAATGCGCTCCCGGAAGACCTCCCTTTCGGCACGGGTCGCGGTCGGCCCGATCAGCATGCCGTATCCCCCCGAATCGTTGGTGGTTTTGACCACCATTCTGTCGAGGTTGGCGAGAACATGGCTCCGGTCCGATGGATTCGAGCAGATCCATGTGGGAACATTCCTGATGATGGGATCCTCTTTCAGATAGTACTCGATGATCTTCGGGATCCAGGCATACACGGCCTTGTCGTCGGCGATTCCCGTTCCGGGGGAGTTGGCGATCGCGACCTTGCCCGACCGGTAGACCTTCATGATGCCGGGAATCCCGAGAAGGGAGTCGGGCCTGAAGACGGTCGGGTCGAGGAAGTCGTCGTCGATCCGCCGGTAAACGACGTCGACCCGGCGGGGTCCCCGGGTCGTCCTCATGAAAAGAAGACCCTCCGAGACATGGAGGTCGGCCGGCTCCACGAGCTCGATGCCCATCTGCTGGGCGAGAAAGGAGTGTTCGAAATAGGCTGAGTTGTAGGTCCCGGGGGTCAGGAGGACGACCGTTGGGGAATCGCCGTGCGGGCTCAGGGATTCCAGGGATTCCAGCAGGCGCAGTGGATAATCGTCGACGGAACGGATCCGCGAGGTTCCGAACGAGGCCGCGAAGGTTCTCTTGAGGACATGGCGGTTCTCGAGAACATAGGAGACCCCCGACGGACATCTGAGGTTGTCTTCCAGCACGAAAAACTCCCCGCTTCCGTCCCTGACAAGATCGGACCCGGTGATATGGCACCAGATTCCTCCGGGAACGCGGATGTCCCGGCATTCGGGACGGTAGGCCGGGGAGGACAGAATCACCTCCTCCGGAATGACCTTGTCCCGGAGGATCGCCTGCCCGGAGTAGAGATCCTCGAGAAAGAGGTTGAGCGCCAGGACGCGCTGCTTGAGTCCTTCCTCCACCCTTGCCCATTCTCCGGCGCCGATCACGCGGGGAATGATGTCGAACGGCATGATCTTTTCGATTCCGCGATCGTCGCTGTAGACGGTGAAGGTGACGCCCATCCGGTACAAGGCCATTTCCGCGGCCTTCTGGAGGCGTCCCAGCTCTCCCTCGGGAAGGGAATCCAAAAGCTCGAAGAGAACTTTCGATGATGGCCGGGGGACCCCGTCGGCTGCGACGAGTTCGTCGAAGAAAATGCCGGGATCGTAATTTTTCAGGAGAGTGTTCATGAACGGACTCCTTGACCGGCGGGTGAAAATGACGGATTCTTTCTCTGACATCAGGATGCAAACCGGATGCCAGTCCACTTTTTCCTGTCAGGGGGAGCTTCAAGGGCTCTGCCAGCTCTGAAGTTGGAAAAAGAGTGGACAAAATTGTATTTATTGTTACTCGAATGGCATTTTTCTTCGTCAGCTTTTTCAGGCTAGGGCGTCCCGTCCCCTTCCGGTTCCGGCCGCCTCTCAGGGAGCTCCAGGGTGTCTCACATGATCGAACCCGCCAGTCCGGAAGATATCCCCCGGCTTACCGCCCTTCTGGGCGATCTTTTTGCAATGGAGAGGGATTTCCGGATCGACCCGGAACGCCAGTCTAGAGGACTCCGGATGATTCTTGACGCTCCCGACAGGGGGACTGTTCTTGTGGGACGGGATCGCTCCGGAAGCGTGGCGGGAATGGTGAGCATCCAGCTCCTGGTCTCGACCGCCGCGGGGGGGATTTCCGGGCAAATCGAGGATCTGGTGGTTGGCAAAGAAGAGCGTTTCCGGGGTCTGGGTTCGAAGCTGCTGGCCGAGGCCATTTCGTGGGGGCGGCTCCGGGGAGCCGTTCGTTTCCACCTGGCGGCGGAGCTCGGCAATGACGCCGCGCGCACCTTTTATATACACCGGGGCTTCAGGGAGTCCCGCATGGGCCTGCTCTACCGTTGCGAGGAGGATGAAGGGGGTGGCTGAGCCTCTGGCGGGGGCCGAACTCCTGAGGCACTGCTCCGGATGTTGTGGGGAGCGGCAAGAAAAGGGACAATCTCAGGAGGGACGAAAACAGTGCTTCGTTTTTTTGGGGCGATCCGAAAAAAACAATCCCCCGCATGCACGGAAAGAAGAGATGAGGGGCCGGGAGGCGTCATGAATCCTGAGCGGGCCGGGAAGCGGAGAGTAGGAGGGGCTCTTGTCTTGCTTCTGACGCTCTTCTCGGCGGCCTGCCAGGCGCCTGCCGCACTCCTCTGGCTGCTGGCCTACACTCCTTCGGGGGCGGAGCCGACCGCCATCGCCTGTCCCTCCCCCCAGACCTGCATCGCAGTCGGTCAGTCGGGTCTATTCCTGGATTCCCAAAACGGGGGAGCCTTGTGGATCCCCGCCAACAGCGGCCTTGGGGCGGCCCTTGCGAACTTCAACCTCACATCGATCTCCTGCCTTTCGGGGAGCCAGTGCACGATCGTCGGAAACCAGGGTCTCATTCTTCAGAGCACGAACGGAGGCCAGAGTTTTTCCATCACCAATGTGACCACCAATGGAAATCTGACCTTCAACGAGGTCGTCTGCCAGAGTTCGGGCTCTCCCGCCTGCGCGATCGTGGGGGACAACAACACCCTTCTTCTCCAGTCCAGCGCGACGGCCTCCTGGACGCAGGACCTCAATGTCCTTTCGGCGGCCATCGGCCCGGCGAACTTCAACCAGGTCTTTCTTCTTGGTTCATCCATCTGGATTTCGGCGTCGACCACATCGGGAACCGGGATGAACGCCCTCCTGTATTCGGGGGACGGAGGACAGAGTTGGAGCCTTCTCGTCGTTCCCCAGGCCCTGGCTCCCCAGGGGGTGAGCGGCGTGGGATGCCTCTCTGTCTCCACCTGCTATGTGGACGGGACGGGGGCCCTTCTCGAGACGACCGACGGGGGGGCGACATGGTCCTCGGCCCTCCTCCTGGGGGAGGGCGGGGCCCAGATGCCTCCCTCCCTGACGGGAATCTATATCGGTCCCGGGAGCACCGTCTTCGCCTATGGACAGAACGGTTCGCTCTACCAGGTCACCGCCCTTGCCGGTGGGTCTGTGTCGGGGGAGGCGGCGGTTCCCCAGATCCTTCCCCCGGCCGCCGCGCAGCTCTCCTTCACCGGAATGGTCTGCCCACAGGCCCTGTCCTGTTACGTCGCGGGAAATTCGCTTGCCATTTCCGGGGGGATCTTCTACGCTAGCCCAAGCGGCGCATCGGGAGCCGGATCGGGGGTTCCCTGAATCTTTGCATAAGGAGAATATTATGGAGATGAGAATGAAGCGACTGGGGCTTGGCCTGGCCATGATGGCCCTGACGACGGTCCTGTCCGGATGCTACGGCCAGTTCGCACTGGTCCACACGCTCTACAAGGCGAACGGAAGCGTGGAGAACAAGTGGGCGAGATCCGGTCTGACGGCGCTCATGGTCATTCTCCCGGTCTACGGACTCGCCGGTCTTGGAGATGTGATCATCTTCAACCCCATCGAATTCTGGAGCCATGTGAACCCCATCACCAACAAGCCTTCCGTCGCCTCCTCCCGGACCCAGGGCCCCGGAGCCGATCCATCGAAGGATCCCGACGGGTGGCTCTCCCGCTCCGACAAGGCCGGATCCCGGATCCTTCTGGCCTGGCACTACGACGCCGCGGCGAAGAAGCTCTCGGCCATCCGGATCGCATCCGGAAAGGACGGCCGTCCTTCCGTGACGCTCTACCGGTCGGCCCTGCCGCTTGACGGACATCTGGGTGCAACCCCCCGGGTCAAGGCGGTCACCTTCGACCATGGTCGGCCCGTCACGACACAAACAGGAGGGGACATCCTCTCGGAAACGGTTCGTCTGTAACGGATACCCGGGACACAGGCGTGTTCAGTGGGAGGGGAGAGGCCCTGAGGGCTCTCCCCTTTTTTCATTTTGGAGTCAGGCTCCCGGGGAGGGTGAGGAGGGGGTCCGGTCCTTCTCGATGGTGGCCCGGAAGGCTTTCCACCCTTCCCGGACCGCCTCGGCGTAGCGTTCCTTCCTGGCGGGGAGATCCTGCTTCAGATGCTCGATCCCTTCCTCGAATTCCTCCTCGGCCTCCTCTCTAAGCGCACGGGCCTTGTCGGCGATCCTTTTCCGGGTTTCGGCGCCCGAGGCGGGGGCGAGAAGGACGCCGGCGATCGCGCCCAATGCCAGCCCTGTCAAAAAGAGTGCAAGTCCTGTATCATTCCTGTCACTGGCCATGGTGATCCTCCTGCATGTTGGGGGTCGAAGGGCTGGACGCAAGCTTTGGGCGGGACTCTTTCAGGACCTCGCGGGCCCTGGAAAAGCCCGCAGTGATCCCCCGGACGATCCGGAAAATGGTCGTCGCGGCATGGACGGGGCCTTCTCCCGCCTTCAGCAATGGGGATATGAGGGACAGGAGAGGGTGTCGGGTGAGGGTTCCGATCCCTTCCTCGATCGTCCGGTAATGCTCGGTGGTTTTTCTGACGACGGGCTCGACCTCTTCGGCCATCCTTCGAAGGCTTTCGACGAGGGGGACGGCGGCCGTCTCGAGTTCCCGGGTCGAGGACTCGATGCGGTCGAGCGTCTTGAGCGCCCGGAAAAGAAAGAAAAGGATACCGGCGACGAGCGTTGCCGCCAAAATCACCAGAAGCAGAAGGGCCGTTCGGGTGTCCATGGGCACACCTTTCCGCGGGTGTTCATGAGTGAGTGGATGGACGATGAAACTGTCACTATGGTACCGGAACAGGGGATTTTTTCAAAATTCTGACGCGGAAGCCCCGAAGGGGGGGAGTTTGTGAACGCCGGTTTTTTCCGGAAATTGACCTTTCTTCTTCCGACCGTCCTCGTGATAGGGATCCTGTCAGGGGTCGTCCTCCTTTTTTCACGCACCCCCCCGTCGGGGATCCCCGTCATCCCCCGCGAGGACCTGGCCGACCTTCCGGGGGACATCCTCCAGTCCCTGCTCCGCCTTTTTCTGGCCTACCTTCTCTCCCTGGCCTTTGCCTATCTCTACGGCTTCGCCGCCGCCCTGACCCGGTGGGGACCACGAATCCTCATCCCCGTCCTGGACATTCTCCAGTCGATTCCCGTCCTGGGATTCTTTCCCGCGGTCGTCCTGATGATGATTCCCCTCTTTCCGACAACAAAGATGGGGGTGGAGGCCGCCTCGGTGGTCCTGATCGCGACCAGCATGGCCTGGAACATGGCCTTTGCCGTCTACGAATCTGTCCGGACCGCCCCTCCCGATCTCATGGACCTGTTCCGCGGCATCCGGGCTCCCACCTGGCTCTGGGTTGCACGCTTTCTCGTTCCCCTGACCCTTCCCAAGGTCGTCTACAACTCCGTCCTCTCCTGGACCGCCGGATGGTACTTCCTGATCGCCTGCGAGATGATCGCCCTCGGTCCCGTCCATTACGAGCTGCCCGGACTGGGCAGTTTTCTGGTGGCCAGCACGGAAAAGGGGCGGTTCGGAGAGGCCCTTCTGGGGATCGGAGCCCTGATTGTCACGGTCATGGTCCTGGATATTTTTGTCTTTCGTCCCTCCCTCGTCTGGTCGCACACCTACCGGATCGGAGAGGTGGAAGGCCCCTTCTCCCGGGTCTCTTCTCCCGTCTATGATTTTCTGGCTTCCTCCGAAGAACTGGCCCGTTTCAGAAAGAGTGTGGCCCGATCAATGGGCCGCCTCGCCCGGATCCTCTGGCGCGATGGACGCACGGTGCCGGTCTCACTTTCTCCGGTTTTCCGATTTCTTTTGCGGGCCGGAGGAGGTTTTCTGGTGGGTCTTCTCATCGCAAAAGGACTGATCGCCGGAGCCCATGTCGTCTCGGGATGGATCCGGCAGGGGATTCCCTGGGCGTCGCTTTGGGAGCTCCCGGCCGACCTCGTCTTTTCAATGTTTCGACTCATGGCGGGATACCTGTTGAGCCTCCTCTGGACCATTCCCCTGGCCTACTGGGTCTTCCGGACCCCCCGCCTGTCGCGGATCATCTTTCCCCTGGCGGAGGTCATGGCCTCGGTTCCGGCCACAGCCCTTTTTCCGTTCGTCATCGTCCTGGTGGTCCAGAAGCTTCACAGCATGAACCTCGCCTCGGTGATCCTTCTGATGTCGGGCATGCAGTGGTACCTCCTTTTCAACCTGCTCTCGGGAGTGGGAACCTTTCCCTCCGAGCTTCGCGAGGTCTCTCTCACCTTCGGACTCAAGGGGACCCTGTTTCTCCGGAAGGTCTTTCTCCCGTTCCTGATGCCCTCCCTGGTGACCGGCTCCATCACCGCCTTCGGCGGCGGCTGGAATGCCCTGATCGTCTCCGAGTATGTGGTATACGCCCAGAAGGACTATGGAGTGCGTGGCGTGGGGGCCTTTCTCGACCGGGCGACCTACACCGGAGGACATCCGGTGCTCATCGTGGCCGCCCTCCTCGTCATGACAGCGGCGGTTGTGGCGGCCAACCGCCTATTCTGGGTTCCCCTTTACGATCGCGTGACGCGAAGGTACGGATATGACGTCTAGTCGCTCCGACTTTCTGAGCCTCAGAAACGTCGCCCGGGACTTTACCCGGGAGACCCGCTCCTATCGGGCGATCGACAATCTCTCCCTCGAGGTGGAGGAAGGAGAGTTCGTGGCGATCGTCGGCCCTTCGGGCTGCGGAAAGTCGACCCTTCTCCGGATACTCCAGGGACTGATTCCCCCGACCTCGGGAGAGGTGTCCTACCAGGACCGTCCGCAGGAGGGAGTGAATTCTGACATGGCCATGGTTTTTCAGGGGTTTGCCCTGCTTCCCTGGCTTTCGGTCCGGGACAACGTGGCCCTGGGGCTTGTCGCCAGGGGACGGACCCTTTCCGAGATCGACCGGACCGTTTCCTTCTACATCGACAAGGTGGGGCTGGAAGGATACGAGGAGGCCTATCCCAGGGAGCTGTCCGGGGGAATGAAGCAGCGCGTGGGGCTCGCCCGGGCGCTGGCGATCGAACCCCGGATCCTTCTTATGGACGAACCTTTTTCAAATCTGGATGCCCTGACTTCGGTGACCCTTCGGGACGAGGTTCTGATGCTCTGGAAGGACCCCGAGATGCCGGTCCGGACGATCATCATGGTGACCCATATCATCGAAGAGGCCATTTTGATGGCGGACAGGGTCGTGGTCCTTTCACGGCGTCCGACCCACGTCGTCCGGGAGATCACGGTGGATCTTCCCCGGCCGAGAAGCCGGAAGCACCCCGAGTTCGAACGGCTTTCGGACGAGATTTTCTCTCTCATTTCCTGAGGACAGGCAAGGAATTCATGGCGCGTCATACGACAAGGAGGAAGGGTGATGGAAGGCGAACCTGAGCCTTATACGGGGATCAGTCGGATTATCGGTCTTCTCAAGATCCTGAAGGAGAAGGGAGGGGCCTCCGATCTCTACCAGCTCGGCGTCGATCTCCATCTTGAACTCGGTGAGGAACTTCAGATCGTGAAGGCCGCCGAATCCCTGGGATTCGTCGTCACGCCCGAAAGCGACATCGCGCTCACTCCTCTGGGAGAGGAGATTCTGGAAAAGGATATCAACGGCCGGAAAACCCTGATCCGGGAGCGTCTGCTCACCCTCCCTCTTTTTTCAAGGGTTTTCGAATGGCTCGAAGGGGAGGAAGGGGAAAGCCTGTCGATGGAGGAGCTCAAGCGGAGGATCGGGGAAGCCTTTCCAAACGAGGACGTGGACACATCCTTTTCGATGCTCGTCAACTGGGGGCGTTACGCCGAGCTCTTCGGATACAATGCCTCCCGGGAAGAACTTTATGTCGACCGGGGTGTTTAGAAGAGTCCTGGATCACTGGCTCCGGCCGGAGGACAGAATTTTTTTCCGCTCCTCCTCGAGGTCGGCAATCCTCCTTCGGAAGGCGGCGATCTGGGAGTCGATCTCGGAAATTCTTTCCGACGGCGAGAGGGTCTGGCGGTCGGGACTTTCCGCGAGCCTGCGCTTGCGGTCCGAAAGATAGTAGGCTGTTCCGAGCATCGTCAGTATGGTCAGGATAATTGTGGCGTAGAGAAAAAGATGATAAAGGGACTGGTCCATGGCTTGTCCTGTCCTCGCACGGGGAATACGCAAAGGGGCCGGGGCAGGGCCTCCGGCCCAGTGAACATTGTACCCTGATTCGCCGGGAAGAAAAATCCCTGGAGGTTTTCTGTGTTCCCTGATCCGGACTGGTCCGCCCTTCACTCCTGGGGAGTGGCCCATCTGGCCGAGCTCGACTCCCTCGCCAGGCGGCGGCGCCTCCGGGCTGATCCGGACGAGGGGCTCTCCTCCGCGAAGGACCGGATTCTCCGAGGTCTCTCTCCGGGAGACCGGGAGCGCCTGACCGCCCGACTTCTTAGACTTCTTGACAATTCCGAACATCTTGGGCTTAAGATGAGTCATCCCGGAGCTTCCGGATGGCCGGGTCTCCTTTCGGACATTTCTTTTCCCCCGTTCCTGCTCTGGATGAAAGGAGACGACGCGGCGCTTTCCCTTCCCGGAATAGCCGTCGTTGGTGCCCGTGAAGCCAGCCCGGCCGCTTGCGGAGCGGTCTCGGAGCTTGCCCGTGATCTTTCTTCCCGGGGGATTTGTGTGGTGTCGGGACTGGCGAAGGGGGTGGACGGGGCGGCCCACCGGGGAGCGCTTGCGGGCTTCGGGCGAACGGTCGCCGTGGTGGGAACCGGACTCGACCGGGTCTACCCTGCCGAACACCGGAGCCTTGAAGCGGAGATCCGGATGGGGGGAGGCCTGATCCTCTCGGAATTTCCTCCGGGAGATCCGCCGGATTCCTGGCACTTCCCTCACCGCAACCGTCTGATCGTAGGGCTGTCGGTGGCCGTGGTGGCCGGTCCCCACAGGAGGCGGTCGGGAACTTACGTGACCGCCCGCATCGCCCTCGAAGAGGGGCGGGAACTTCTGGTTTTCGACCGGGGGAGCCGGGGGTGGGAAGAGGAGGGTCCATCGCTCCTTGCGGGCGAAGGGGCTCCGAGAGTGTCGGGAGCGGAGGAGGTCCTTTCCGCGATCCTGTCCCGGGGAAACCATGCATGACGACTTTCAAGAAAGGCATCTGAAAAGTGAGTGTTCGGAAGAAGGCGGCTCCTGCCGCTCCTGCGGCTCCCAAGAGCCGAACGTCCCGTAAAAAATCAACGGAATCATCCCGCCCTCCTGTTCCGGCCGAGGCGTCCGCCGACAAGAAGACCCCGACCGCTCCCAAGGGAACGCTGATCATCGTCGAATCCCCCACGAAGGCCAGGACTCTGACCCGGATCCTGGGGAGCGGGTACAAGGTCAAGGCCAGCGTCGGCCATCTGAAGGATCTTCCCCCTTCCAGAATCGGGGTGGACATCGACAATGGCTACGAACTCCAGTTTGTGGTTTCGGAGGGCAAGAAGAAGGTTCTCGACGAAATCCGCCAGGCCGCCCGAGGGGCCCGGGAAATCTATCTCGCCTCCGATCCGGACCGGGAAGGGGAGGCGATCGCCTATCATATTGCGAGCGAGCTGACCGGTCTCAAGAAGCCGATCCGCCGGGTGCTGGTTCATGAGCTGACCCCCCGGGGGATCGAAGCCGCCCTGGCGGAACCCGGGGAGATCGACCTTCACAAGGTCGATGCCCAGAAGGCCCGGCGGGCCCTCGACCGCATCGTGGGGTACTCTCTCTCACCCCTTCTCTGGGAGCGGGTGCGGAGAGGACTTTCCGCCGGACGGGTCCAGTCCGTGGCCGTCCGGCTGGTCTGCGACCGGGAAAACGAGATCCGCTCTTTCGTGCCGGTGGAATACTGGACCATCTCCCTGTCGATGCGTCCCTCCGATCCGGCCCGGTCCGGAAGCGTCTTTACGGCCCGCCTGGACAAAATCGGGGGGAAGAAGGCGCAGATCGGCAATGCCGACGAGGCCCGGGAGACGGTGGAAAGAATCGGCTCCGAAGGATTCCGGATCGAAAACCTTTCCGCCGACGAAAAACGCCGCCAGCCATCCCCCCCGCTCACGACAAGCCGCCTCCAGCAGGAGGGAGCCCGGCGTTTCCGCTTTTCAGCCAAGAAGACCATGCAGCTGGCCCAGAAGCTTTACGAGGGGGTCGATCTTCCGGGACAGGGTCAGACGGGGCTCATCACCTACATGAGGACCGACTCCGTCCGACTCGCCCCGGAGGCCCAGGAGATGGCCCGCAACTATATATCCAGGGCCTATCCGCAGGCGCTTCCTCCACGGAGTCCCGCATACCGGAACAAGAAAGGGATCCAGGATGCCCACGAGGCGATCCGGCCCACGGATGTCAGCCGGACGCCCGACTCCCTCGAGGGGATCCTCGACCGGGATCTCCTCCGGGTCTATCGCCTGATCTGGCAGAGCTTTCTCGAAAGCCAGATGGTTCCGGCGCGATATCTCCTCACGACTGTCATCGTCGAGGGGGACAAGGGGGACACATTCCGGGCGACCGGCCGCCGCATGCTCGATCCGGGTTTCCTGGTCCTGCGGGAAGATGAGGCCCGCTCCCGGAAGAAAAGCGACATCAGCCCCGAAGAGAACGGAGAGGAAAAGGCCGAGGAGGAGACCGAGCTGCCGCTGCTTCACGAGGGGGAGGCTGTGGAGGCCGCCGCTCCACCCGAGTCCCAGCAGCATTTCACCGAGCCGCCTCCCCGATACAACGAAGCCTCCCTCATCCGGGAACTCGAGGAAAAGGGAATCGGCCGCCCCAGCACCTACGCCACCATCATGACGACCATCCTCGACCGGGAGTATGTGGAGAAGCGCGACAATCGCTTCCACCCGACCGAGCTTGGCGAGACGGTGAACCGCCTCCTGGTCGATTCCTTCCCCGATCTTCTGAACGTCGCCTTCACGGCCCGCATGGAAGAGGAGCTCGATTCGGTGGAGGAGGGGGAGAAGATCTACCGGGAGGCCGTGGACGACTTCTATCGTCCCTTTTCGAGGGAGCTGTCGAAGGCGAAGGGAGGCGGCATGGCCAACCTGAAGGCCCAGAGCGAGCCGACCACGATCCCCTGCCCGGCCTGCGGAACCTTCATGGTCAAGAAATGGGGCCGCCATGGGGCCTATCTGGCCTGCGGAAATTATCCGGCCTGCAAGACGACGCGCAACATCGTCGAGACGGAAAACGGCCCCGCTCCCGAGGTTCTTCCGGAGGCTGCGGGCGAAATCTGCCCGGCCTGCGGAAAGCCGATGGTGGTCCGGAAGGGGCGGTTCGGAACCTTCCTGGCCTGCAGCGCCTACCCGGCCTGCAAGACCACGCGCCCATGGCCACCGAAAGGCCACGCCGAACCGCCTGTGCCCCTTCCGGCGGACACGCCTCCCTGTCCGGCCTGCGGCGGGGCCATGGTGGTGAAGGCCGGCCGCTTCGGAAGCTTCCTGTCCTGCGCCAATTACCCCAAGTGCAAGACCACCCGTCCGCTTCCGACGGGGATTGCCTGCACCCGCCCGGGTTGCGGAGGGGAAATCACCCCGCGCAGGGGAAAACGGGGTACCTTCTACGGATGCAGCCACTATCCGGAGTGCGACCGGACCTATCCGGGTCGGCCCGTGGCCAAACCCTGCCCCCTTTGCGGCCATGCCTTCCTGATCGAAAAAAAGAGCGGCAAGGCGACCGTGTTCTTCTGCCCGGAAAAAGGATGCGGTTACGAGAGCGAGGACGGCGAGGAGTCGGGGATAACCGCGTGAAGGCCCCGGATCATGTGACAGTGGTCGGCGGGGGTCTTGCCGGCACGGAAGCGGCCCTGTCGCTCTCCCGCTCGGGGGTTTGCGTCACGCTCTGCGAGATGAGGCCGGATACCCTGACCGGTGCCCACAGGACCGGGAACCTTGCGGAGCTTGTCTGTTCGAATTCCCTGAAATCCGTCGATCCCGAAACGGCCCATGGTCTTCTCAAGGAGGAGCTGGTGGCGATGGGCTCCTTTGTTCTCGAGGCCGCCTTTCAATGCCGCATCCCCGGGGGAGGAGCCCTGGTGGTAGACCGGGACCGGTTTTCCAGCACGCTGACCACCCGTGTTAACGCCGACCCGAACATTACCGTCCGGCGGGAGCGCGTGGACCGGATCCCTCCGGACCGCCCCCTGATCCTGGCGACCGGACCCCTGACCGCTCCCGCGCTCTCGGAGGACCTTCTGGCCCGGATCGGCAGCGACCGGCTCTCCTTCTATGACGCCATCAGTCCGGTGGTCGACGCCCTTTCCCTGGATCTCTCAAAGCTGTTCCGGGGGGACCGCTACGGGACGCCGGGGGAGGGAGACTATCTCAACATTCCCCTGGACGAGGAGGACTATCGGACGCTGGTCGAGGATCTTCTCCATGGGGAACGGGTTCCCCCTCACGAAGGGGTGGAGGATCGCCCGGAAGCGCTTCGGGCTTTCGAGGCGTGCCAGCCCGTGGAGTCTCTGGCCGACTCGGGCCCCCAAACACTGGCTTTTGGCCCCATGCGGCCCGTGGGTCTTGTCGATCCCCGGACCGGCCGGACGCCTTATGCCGTCGTCCAGCTCCGCGCCGAAAACAGGGAGGAGACCGCCTACAACATGGTGGGATTCCAGACCAAACTCCGTTACTCTGAGCAGGACAGGATCTTTCGCAAACTTCCCGGCCTCTCCGATGTCCAGTTCCTCCGGTACGGCTCGCTTCACCGGAACACCTTTCTCGACGCCCCGAGGGTTCTGGGGCCGGATTTGTCGCTGCGCGAACTTCCCGGAGTCTATCCGACGGGACAGATGGTGGGGGTGGAGGGCTATACCGAGTCGATCGCCCTGGGGCGTCTTTCGGCACTCTATCTCTCCCCCGCACCTCCCGCTTCTTTGCCTCCTGCAACGACGGCTGTCGGAGCGCTCCTCCGGGCTCTTGTTCCCTTTGCTTACCGTCCGGAGGCTCTCTCTCCCGGTCCGGAGGAGACGGCACCATTCTCTCCGGTCAACCTGCATTTCGGTCTTTTCCCGCCCCTCCCGGCTCGCGTCCGGGGAGGAAAGCGGGAGAGACGACGGGCCATCGTGGACCGGGCGAGGCGGGATTTCGCCTCCTGGTGGGGGAGTCCTCGGGAGTCCCTTCTCCCGGAGGAGTCCGGACGAAGGCATCTTTCCCCGGAGAGGAGGTAGGCTCATGGGAGGGTCAGGGTCGGGGCAGCGCCGAAGCGGTCGCGAGCGGCAGGGAACGGACGAAAGGATTCTCCGGGATCCCCTTTTTTCCGACTATCGTCGGGAGATCGAGCAAGGGGGTCGCTCTCCCCGAACCGTCGAGGCCGTCGGGAAGGATCTCACCCTTCTGGCCGGCCTGGCGGGAGATGCGCTGACCGGCGGCGAGGGATTCCTCTGGGAGCGTCTCGACCGTCCGAGAGCCCTGCGCTTCGTCAAGCGCCTTCATGAACGGGGCTACGCTCCATCGAGTATTGCCCGGATCATTTCCAGCCTGCGCGGATTTTTCCGGTATCTGAAAAAAAAGGGCCACATGTCGGAGGATCCCTTCCGGCTGGTGACCGGTCCCCGTGTTCCCCGGCTTCTTCCTTCCGTTCTTTCCGAAGGGGAGGCCACCATCCTGGTGGATTTTCCGGGGAAGGAAGGGGATCCGAATCATCTGCGGGACAAAGCCATTCTCGAGCTTTTTTATGAGAGTGGCGTGCGTCTTTCCGAACTGTGCGGTCTTCTGTGGGGGGATTACGAGGAAGGATCCGGAGCTCTTCTGGTTCACGGCAAAGGGGGGCGGGACCGGAGGGTGCCTGTGGTCGGTGAGGCAAGAAAGGCCCTCGCCGCCTACCGGATGGAACGCGAAAAGGAGGATGGAATCGCTCCGACGTCTCCACTTTTCGCCGGAAAGAACGGCAGGGGGCTTTCCGTGTGGCAGGTCGGAAGGATCGTCGGGAAGCGCTCGCGGGAGAGCGGGCTGGAACGAAAGATCACCCCTCACGCGCTTCGCCATTCCTGCGCCACCCACCTTCTGAATCGGGATGCCGATCTCAGGGAGATTCAGACCCTTCTGGGCCATGCTTCCCTGGGAACGACCCAGCGCTACCTTCACTCGGGACTCGACGAGCTGGCGAAAAAACTCTCAAGGGTTCGCGAAGACACCTAGACGTCGTCACACACAATCCATCCCGGAGATTTCATGGACAGTGTTCTGGAGAAGGCGCAGGTTCTGATTGACGCTCTGCCCTACATCCGCACCTTTCACGGCAAGACCTTTGTCATCAAGTTCGGAGGCGGGGCCCTCGACGGCGGTGGAGAGGAGAGTCTGTCCTTCGCCCAGGACCTGGTCCTTCTCCAGCATATCGGGATACGTCCTGTGGTGATCCACGGGGGAGGGCCCCAGATCTCCCACCTCATGGGCCGGCTGGGAATGAGTCCGGAGTTTGTCGACGGAATCAGGGTAACGGGGAGCGATGCGATGGAGGTGGTGGAGATGGTGCTCACCGGCCGCATCAACCGGGAAATCGTGACGATGGTCCACCGGCACGGTGGGCGCGCCGTCGGACTCTCCGGCCGGGACGCGGGCTTTCTCGTGGGAGAGCGGAAGAGCCATTCCGGCCGGGATCTGGGTCATGTGGGGCAGATCGTCACCGTCAACCCCGAGATTCTCGATCTTCTCGACCGCCACCGCTTCATTCCCATCGTGGCACCGGTTGGGGTGACGGATGAGGGGGTTCCCCTCAATATCAACGCCGACGAGGCAGCCGCGGTGATTGCCGGGGCTCTCAAGGCGGAGAAGCTCATCATGATGACCAACACCCGGGGGGTCCTGGATGAAAAAGGAGAACTGCTATCATCGCTCGACCGGCGGGAGATCCTGTCCCTGATCGAGCGGGGAACCATTGCCGGAGGCATGGTGCCCAAGATGGAGGGCTGTCTGAGGGCTCTGGCCGAAGGGGTGGGAAAGGTCCACGTGATCGACGGACGGATTGCCCATGCCCTCCTGCTCGAAATCTTCACCCCGGAAGGGATCGGGACCGAGATCATCCGGAGCGCTCCTTCGTGAAGATTATCTCCTTGAAGGGCCTGATCCTTGGAGGGATACTGGGAGGATTCCTGGTCTCCTGCACCCCTCATGAAAATCCCGCTCCGGTGTCGGCCCGGATCGCCGGGGCCAGGCTTCTCTCCATCGATTCCGGCGGGGCACCCGGAGTGAGGTCGACGATCCCGGTTCTTGCGGTCCATCTGATCGTCCACAACCCGGGTCCGGAGGTCCGCCTCCTGGGATACCGCTATCTTTCCTCACAGGGAACGGCATCCGAAGCCCTCATGGACGAGAATCTCGTCGAGCGGAGCCGGTCGAAGCTGGGACGGCTTGTCCGTCTTGGCCTTCCCACCGTTTTCCCCGCCAACGGGATCTCCTCGGGCTGGGTCTTCTTCAGGACATCCGACACAAAGGGTCGAATTCACCTGTCACTGCGGGATGTCTATGGAAGCTTCTCATCACTGGATGTCCCCGTGAGTCCTGTCCTTCCCAAACCCATTCCGGGGAAAAAACATGCGCCTGATTCACCGGGATGATGACAGTCAAAAGAGGGGAGCCATGAAAGCGGAAATCCAAGTCAGGAAGGTGGGAGGGGGAGCCGGTCGGCCTCTTCCAGCACGTGCGACGCCGGGGTCGAGAT
>JAKBXW010000121.1 GCA_021840555.1 Nitrospirota bacterium | reverse complement strand
TTGGGGTTGATCCCCACGCGGATTCCGGGAAGAGGCTCCGACTGCTCCGTCCGGAAGCGGAGCCCTCCGGGTTTTTTGGGATTGACGGGAAGAGCGGACAAAAAGAGCGGCGTCCCCGGGGACTCAAGACAGCTTGTCAGCCGACCCGGGTTGGGACAATGACACCAGGCTTCCTCCTCTCCCTCCGGTGTTACAATGTGGGCGAGCACGGAAAAACGTTTTTCCCGGCGCCTGAAGACGGCCGAAAGAAGTGGAGCTTCATAGCGCATGCCAAACACCGTCCTTTCGAAGGGAGGCACTCATGCAGATCAGGGTTGCAAGAATTTATGGTTCCCCGAAAGTGGAGAAAGACGAGATTCCCCTTCTTGTGGACCGCCTTTGGCCCCGGGGTCTCTCGAAAGAGAGCATTCCGGGTCTGAGATGGATGAAGGAGTGGGCTCCTTCCGCCACTCTCCGCCAATGGTTCCATGCCCATCCCGAAGAGTTCGGAACATTCCGGGAGCGCTATCTTGCGGAACTTTCTGGGGAGCGGAAGAGAATTTCCGGAGATCTGGCCAGACTGGAAAGCGAAACGGGAAAGGAGGCCAAAGGACTTCGCCTCCTTCTTCTCTACGGAGCCCGGGACCCGGACCACAACAATGCCCTGGTCCTTAGGGATTATCTGGCTTCCCTGGGCCGCCCCCGACCGATTCCGTAGCAATCGATCCCCCGGGTTCCGAGTTCCCGGGGATCGTACTGGTTGCGCCCGTCGATCACTACAGGCCTCGCCATAAGAGCCTTGACCCGGTCCCAGTCCGGGGTGCGGAAGATCCGCCATTCGGTGAGCAGGCAGAGGACATCCGCCCCCGGAAGAACATCGTAGGGATCCTTGCCAAAGCGGATACGATCTCCGTATCGGGCCCTGAGGTTCCCCATGGCCTCCGGATCGTAGAGAGCGATGCGGGCTTTCCGAACGATCATTTGATCAAGGAACACAAGGGAGGATGCTTCCCGGATGTCGTCGGTTTCGGCCTTGAAGGCCCCGCCCCAGATCGCGACCCGAAGATCCTCCCGATCCGGGAAGAGGGCGTCGACAAGACGTCCGGGGATGCGCTTCTGCTCCTCGTTGATCGCCTCGACCTCGGAAAGAATCCCCATGGTGACACCGAGCGTGTTCCCGGTATGGATGAGCGCCTTCACGTCCTTCGGAAAGCAGGAACCTCCGTAGCCGACACCAGCATAAAGAAAGGGCATGCCGATCCGGGGATCCGACCCCATGCCGAGCCTGACATTCATGATGTCCGCCCCGGTCCTGTCGCAGATTTCGGCCATCTTGTTGATGAAGGAGATCTTGGTCGCCAGGAAGGCGTTGGAGGCGTACTTCGTGAGCTCGGCAGAGGGGATGTCCATGAGGTAGACTGGATGGCCGTTTCTCGTGAAGGGGGCGTATAGCTCCTTCATGAGCTCCCCCACCCGCGGATTGTCGACCCCGATCACGACCCGGTCGGGCCGGAGCACGTCATCAAGGGCCGACCCTTCCTTCAGGAACTCGGGATTCGAGACCACGTCGAACAGGGTCTGGGACTCCTTCCCTGACTGCCCCAGAACCTTCCGGATCGTTTCGGCGACCTTCTTCGATGTACCGACCGGAACGGTCGATTTCACGACGATGATCCGGTAGTCCCTGATGCTCTTCGCGATATCGCCCGCCACCTCGAGCACGGCCCCCAGATCGGCCGACCCGTCGTCGGCATTGGGGGTTCCGACGGCGATAAAGCAGAACAGGCTCGAGGAGACCCCCGCGCCCAGATCGGTGGTGAAGGAGAGCCGGCCCCCCTCCATGTTCCTCCGGAGGAGCTCCTCGAGCCCGGGCTCGTAGATCGGAGAACGGCCCTGGGAGAGAAGGGCGATCTTCCCCTCGTCCCGGTCCACCCCGACAACGGTGTGGCCCATTTCGGCAAAGCCGACCGCCGTCACAAGACCCACGTACCCCGACCCCACCACGCAGAGCTTCACGATCCCTCCCTCCGGAAACGATTGATGAAATGGTCCCGTCGATGTGATACTACACCAAAGGGGAAAAATCCCACAACACAGCGGAAGGGAAAAGGTCGGACATGGGAGGAAAGACGGGAAGCCGGGACGAGGTGATCATTGTGGGGGGAGGCATCGTCGGCTGTTCGATCGCCTGGCATCTCTCCTGCCGGGGGCGCAAATCGCGCATCCTCGAGCGGCAGGAGCCCGGAGGGCTGGCCACTCACGCCGCCGCGGGGATCCTGGGCCCCATGAACGAAACCGACCGCCCGGGCCCCTTTCTCGAGCTCATGCGCCGGAGCCTCTCCCTGTATCCCGACTTCGTCGCCCGGCTGGAGGAGGAGACGGGGCTCTCCCCCGACTTCGCCCAAAGCGGCATTCTGGCCGTCGCTCCCCGTCCCGGGGACCGCGCGGCCCTTCGGGCGCGCTTCGACTGGCAGTCGGCCCTCGATCCCTCCCTCGTCTTCTGCGACGCCTCCGAAGCAAGGATCCTCGAGCCCGCCCTGACCGGCTCCCTCGACAGCGCGATCTACTACCCCGACGAGGGGCATGTCTTTGCCCCCCGGCTCATCAAGGCCCTTCTGGGCTCTCTGGCCCGACGCCGGATCCCCCTCGAGCAGGGCGTCACCGTCACCCGGATCGTTCCTTCCGGCCACGGGACCCTCCTCGTCCACGACCGCGAAGGGGGATGCCGGGAGGCCGAGAAGGTGGTCCTCGCCGCCGGCGCCCTCCTCTCCGACATCGAAATCCCGGGAACGAGGATTCCGGTCTCTCCGGTCAGTGGGCAGATCCTCGCCGTCCGCTCCCCCGGGTCTTTCTACCGTCGCGTCGTCTTCTATCCTCCCCACGGCTATTTCGTCCCGAAGCTCGACGGGACGGTGGTGATCGGCGCGACCGAGGAATCGATCGGAACGCGCTCCCGGGTGACTCCGGCCGGCCTCCTCGAGTTCCTCTCCCCCCTCTCCTCTCTCGCTCCGGAGCTTCTCGATCTCCCGCTCCACCACGTCTGGTCCGGCCTTCGCCCAAAATCCCCCGACGCCCTTCCGGTTCTGGGGCCCCATCCCGAATGTCCGGAACTCCTTGTCGCCGGGGGCCACTACAGAAACGGGATTCTCCTCGCCCCGGTGACGGGCGAGATCATGGCGGACTGGATCGAAGGCGGGACCCCCGCCCATTCCCTTCCCTTCCTTCCCGACCGGTTCCTGAAGGCCGGAAAGGAATAGGCGCCACCCCGTCCATGGGATCCCGGGATCTTGAAGCCCTTTCCTCCGAGATCTCCGAATGCCGGCGCTGTCCCCGCCTGGTCGCCTGGCGGGAAAAAGTCGCCCGGGAAAAGGTGGCCCGTTATGCCGGGGACACCTACTGGGGACGTCCGGTTCCTGGCTTTGGGGATTCCGAGGCCCGCCTCTGGGTCGTGGGGCTCGCGCCAGCCGCCCACGGCGGAAACCGCACGGGCCGGGTCTTCACCGGAGACCGCTCGGGAGACTTCCTCTACCGGGCCCTCTATGAAGCGGGCTTCTGCAACCAGCCCGCCTCAACGGCAAAAGATGACGGCCTGACCCTCTTCGATCTTTACGTCTCGGCGGTCGTCCGCTGCGCTCCCCCGGACAACAAACCCCTCCCCGAAGAATATGCGGCCTGCCGCCCCTTCCTCGAGCGGGAGTTTCGCGCGCTTTCCCGCCTCTCCCTCGTTCTGGCGCTCGGAGCGGTGGCCTATCGGGAGCTTCAAAAGATGTTCGCCTCAGTGGTTTCGGGTCCCCGCCACTCCTTTCCCCCCTTCTCCCACGGGACCTTCGTCCCGGCCTCCCGGGCTCTTCCGGCGGTGCTGGCCTGCTACCATCCCAGCGCCCGGAACACCCAGACGGGACTCCTCACCCCGGCCATGATGCGGGAGATCCTCGGAAAAGCCCGGACGATTCTCAATGAGCCGCACCCTCTTCCCTGAAAATATCCTGAAAACATCGAGATGCATAAACTATATTGATGGACATTCCTTTACTTTCCTGGTTTTTTCGATAAACTGACTTCCGTTCTCCCGATGAAGGGAGCGTTCCCTGGGGGAGGGACGGTCAAACGGAATTCGCACTCAAAGGGAAGGCGGCCGCCCCCATGAAAACAGACCTTTCCCCTTTCCGGTTTTTCCGGTCGATCGGACCCAGCTCCTATCTGGGTCTTGCCCTTTTCCTGATTCTGGCGGGAGAAGTCCTTCTGGGAGGCTTCTTTTTCTCCGAGAACCGGAAGAAAGCGGCCCTCGAGCATCAGGAAACCCGCCTCGCCGCCGCCCTCTCCGACACCGAATCGGTCCTGACCAGCCTCGCCATCATGCAGGAAAAAGGCACCTTTCCGATCACCCCCGACCGTTTCTCGCTGTTCCGGGCCTACCGGATTCAGGCCATGTCCGCCCTTTCCGACATCGGAAAGAAGAACGTTCTGAAAAATCCGGAGGAGCTCGCAGCCTATCGGGGTCTCCTCACCCTCTTTTCCTATTCCGCCTATTCAGTCGCGACAATGTCCCCATCCAGAGGCGGCACCTCCCTCGTCCCGGAGGCGATCCAGAACCGGATGGTCGGGATGACCCTTTCCAGATCGGAA
>JAKBXW010000120.1 GCA_021840555.1 Nitrospirota bacterium | reverse complement strand
GAGCGAAGGCCTCCTGCGGTCTCTATCTATACCCTGGCGATGGAAAAAACCATTGCGGACCGTGTCATCGAGGTTCTCCTGAAGCTCTCCCTGATTGACCCGGTTCAATATATTGAGGTCGTCGATCTCTTCCGCTGGTATTGGGGCGACTGTTTCGACCTTCTTCTCCCGGACCATCGATCTGAAAGAGGAACGTCCTGAAAGCTCCATCCCTGCCGGAGCGATTTGTCCACAAATCGCCGTAAGACCCGTTCTTGGGGGAGGAGATATAAGTCATGACCTGTGCTAGAATAAAGCCATGAGAAAGACATTCAAATATCGACTCTGCCCGACGAAACAACAGAAGACGACGCTGAGCAAGACACCGGACTCCTGCCGGAACTTCTATAACCATTTTCTGCTCGAGCGGATCTGGCCTACAAATACCACGGGATCACCCTGTCCGGGTTCGACCCCATCAACGAAACCCGGTTCCCAGGGCCCGCTGTCCGGAGTTCTGTCTCGTGCATTCCCGTATTTTGCAGGACGTGGCGCGGAAGGTGGACAAGGCGTTGCCGGGGTTCTTTCTCATCCACTCTACCGCAAGTGCGGACCGCCCCATCGGGTGATCAGTGAATGACCTTCCGGACGGCTTCGGGCAGGAATCGCCTCGCCCTCCCGGCATGGCATCCCGTCTGAGATGTCGGGCGAGGCGACCTAGGGCTCTTCCGGAGGTGCCGGGATGCTGAGCCATCGGCCTCTCCCGGGAGCCCTCTTCGAGTCGCCTCTCTTTCCCGCGCGGGAGATGAAACTCTTCCAGCGCCATGCCGGTCCCGTCCTCGCCTTTTTCCATCCGACCCGGGGACTTCTGTTTTTTTCCCTCGCCCTTCGGCGGATCTGGCCGGAGGCCCGTTTTTCCGCACCTCTTTCCGACCTTATGGAACTCACTGAGGCGGATGTCTCTCCCCCGGAACGGCACCATCTTGCCGCGTTCTGGGAGGAGGTCGGGAACGGGACCTCCCCGAAGCGCGCCGGACGCTTTGTCCTTGCGCCGGGACGGATCCTCGGCACGAACACGCTGGGGATGGTCTTTTTCATGTTTCCGGCGGGCCGTCTTCTGGTCGTTCTGGCCGGAGAAGCGCCGAAAACGGTGCAAAAGGATCTGGAGGAGATCGTCCGCCTGAATCCCTGGGACCTGACGAGCCGGCTGTCCGCCTGGGTCCGGGACTCCGAACTCGAATGCCTGGTGGGACACGTTCTGGAGAACGTCCCCGAGGAGTACCGGGAGGCTGTCACATTCCGGCGGATTGTCGCGGATCCGGACCGGAGTCTGGGGACCCCATTCCGACGGTTGTCCTACCGGTTTCTGAAGGACCGATGGAGCCGAGAGATTTCTCCGGAGACGAGGCCGCCCGTTCGGGAGGAGGGCCGCGCCCGCCATTACGGGGTTTTGGATGAAGGGACGGTCCGGCTCCACTTCACCGTTTTTGTGGGCGGCATCCTGCCTCTGGGCGTGGCCGCTTTTCCCGCCGCCTTTATGGACGCCGAGCGTCTCGTCCGCTTCCAGCGGTTTCTCCACGGGATCTCGAACGAACTGGCCGACAAGGGACGGACCCTCGTCTCCGGCCTCTTCGATTTTTGCCGCCACTGGACGGGGGCGGGATTCGCCCTGGACTCCCTCGAAGAGATTTCGCTCCTGATCGATCCCGAAAAGGGCCGCGAGCTGATCTTTCTTCCCTTCTGGGCCGATTCCTCGAAAATTGCAGAGGTGCGGGAGGTGCTCGACGGGGTCCGGTACACGACGGATCTGCTCTTCGTCGATCTTAAAAAAGGCCTGGGAGGACTTCTTCTCCGGAACACGGACAGAAAGACGGCGGAGACCCTGGTTGCGGAAAAGTTCCGCCAGCGCCTTCCGGTTCCGGTTGGCGACCCCCTCCCGGTGGGGGAGTTTCTCGAAAACCGCTAGAGTCGACCATGAGATCGGGCTTTGAAAGGGAAAGCCATTCGTAAGAGAAAAAATTGTCCGCCGTTGCGACCTGTGCGGCCTCTGGGCGACCGAGGTCGCGATCGTGCACGGAGAGATCCTTTGTTCCGCCTGTTTCGAAGCTGTCAAAAAGGTTGCCGATAAACATCCGGACAGTCCGCACAAACCCGAAGAAGAACTTTCTTCGGACAATCATTCTTCCTCGCCTCCTCCGGAACGGGAGTAGTTTTTTCCTGGAGGACGGTCCAGGATCCTCTGGCCGGTGTTGCCGAATGGCATTCGACCGGAGAGGGCGTCCGTCCGAAACGCCACGGAATCGCCGGGTTCGGTATCCCCATCGTTTTGGCGATGGGGCGCGCTTTATCACATTTTTCGACAGGAGATTGAAGGAGCATGCAGGAGAGGCTGGAGATCTTTCCCTGGAACGACTATCTGACCACCGGCATCCCCGACATCGACGCGCAGCACAGGCGCCTGGTCGCTCTTCTGAACGCCCTGGCCAACGCGCTCGCCGATTCGGAGGGGGAGCTGGCCTTTCCTTCCGTCTACAGGGAGCTGGAGGACTATGTCGTCTATCATTTTCAAACCGAAGAGGCGCTTTGGCACCGTTCTTTCCCCGATACTCCCTGGGAAGCGGCCCACAGGAAGGAACACGAGACCTTCATCCGGGATCTCCACCGGATCGGTCGGGAGTCGAACACCGGGTCCCTCCGGACGACTCTCGAAAAAACCCTGGTTTTCCTGACCCACTGGCTCGTCTTCCATATCCTGGAGGCCGACAAACGCGCGGCCATCTTCGTCAGGGCGATCGGGACGGAACCTTCCCTGGAGGCGGCCCGGGAAAAGGCGGAGCAGGAGATGACCGACATGTCGTCTTTTCTCCTGGAGTCGGTCCTCGGAGTGACCGACCATCTTGTCCGGACGACCTTTTCGTTGAAACGGGAGACACTGGAGCGAAAGAAAAAAGAGGAGGAGGCAAGGATCCTGGCCTCGAGAAACAGGGTTCTGATGGATCATTTTCCGGAAGGTCTCTGCGTCCTCTCTCCGGAAGGACAGATTCTCGAGGCCAACGACGCCTTTTGCGTCCAGTTGGGATACACTCTCAAGGAAATACTGTCCCTCTCCCTCTTCGACGTCGATGCGCGACACACTTCCGACGAAATAAGGGACATTCTCAAGGAATACCTTCACGGCAGCGGGCAGTTCGAATCCGTCCACCGCCGGAAGGACGGAACGCTTCTCGATGTCGAGGTTGTCGCCTCCGGGGGCGAAGGGGGCGGAATCCGAAGCCTGTTGTGTCTTTGCCGGGACATTACCGGAAGGAAAAAGGCCGAGGAGGCCGTTCGCTCCCTGGCCTTCCATGATCAGCTGACCCAGCTTCCGAACCGCAGGCTCCTCGACGACCGCCTTCGTCAGGCCTTGCTCCATTGTCGGCGATCAGACAGCCTTGGAGCCCTGATGTTTGTCGATCTCGACAATTTCAAGCCCATAAACGACCGGTACGGCCATCATGAGGGCGATCTCGTCCTGATCGAGACGGCCAGGCGTATCAGGGGATGCGTCCGGGATCTCGATACGATCGGACGGCTCGGTGGCGACGAATTCCTTGTCATTTTGACCGACCTCGCTCCCGATCGATCCAGGGCGCTGGAGAATGTATTCATGATCGCCGACAAAATAAGGACTGCCCTGGCCGCTCCCTACACCATTCTGATCCACGACCAGGAGATCGCCCCCGTCTTCGTCGAAGCCCACTGCTCCGCAAGCATCGGGGCCGTTCTCATCGACGGAGACGGTCACGGGGAGCCGGAGGCGCTGATACGACTGGCGGACCGGGCCATGTACCGGGCAAAAGAGACCGGCCGGAACCGGGCCTGTGTTCACGAGGATGGATGCGTTCCAAATTGACGCAAATCCGATGGATTTTAGTTGCCGGTCCGATCCTTCGAAATGAAAATATCGTTATCCTGAAGCTTGATCGGGGGATTGCCCCCTGTAGAATCTTCCGAAAGAAAAAATATTGGTCCATCAACCTGTTCAAGGGGGAGGTCCCTTGGCCAAATCCGATCTTTTCCGGCGCCTTTCCCGACAATTTCCCGGGATCGCCCTCCCCGAGTCAAGGAAATGCTCGATTTTTCCTTGCTGCCATGAAGAAAGGCCTGCATTCCGGGATACCGTCGAGCTCCGGAACTTCGGAGTCCTCCGGGTCCGGGACAGAAAAAGAAGAAAGGCCCGGAACCCGAGGAGGGGCGGGAATGTCGACCTTCCGCCCAAAAAAAGTGGTTTCTTTCAAGCAGGGCCGGATTCTGAAAGGGAGAGGATCGAATCATGAGCGAGAAAACCGTCCATCGATGCGACCGTTGCGGAATCTGGACGACCTAGGTCGCGCACTATCACGGAAAGATCCTCTGCTCCGCCTGTCTCGCCGATGACATGAAGGGGGCCGGCGGAACGCGGAGCGATTCCCGGAATCCGGAAGACGCTTCTTCGTCGAAGCCTCCGGAACAGGATTAGTCTTTGCGGATAGCCAGCCGCCAACTCGAAGTTAAGAGGCTTGAGAGCAAGAAGCCTGTGCCAAGACGTCGGGGAATTGTCGGAAGCTGGGAAAGAGGAGCGGAAGGGGCGGACATCAGCCCCGAAAAGTTTCATTGCATG
>JAKBXW010000119.1 GCA_021840555.1 Nitrospirota bacterium | reverse complement strand
CCCGCAAAAAGTCCGTTTGATTCCGCTTTCGGGAGATCTTTCCTCTTCGGAAAGCAGTCGGAGAGACTGACGTTGGCGCTGTCCGGCCGGAAATACAAGATCGGTGAAGCATCCGCGTTGCTCGGCATTCCGGTAACGACCCTCCGTTCCTGGGAAAAAGCCTTTCCCATGCTGGCTCCCTCCAAGACGAAGGGGGGACACCGGGAGTATTCCGAGGCCGACCTGAGTTTCCTCACGCGCATCATCGAACTTCTGAGGAATGAAGGCCGGTCCGTACCGAGCGCTCGGAATATTCTGGAAAAGCGTCCTCCGGCTCTCGATGCCCCCACTGTCGAGACGTTGCTTCTGGAGGTCCGCAAGGGTCTGGCAATTCTCTCCGCCAATGACCGTGAAATCTCCTGATAAAAAGGGGATCCGGTATTATTTCTGTCAATCGGGGCGTGGCGCAGCCTGGTAGCGCACTCCCTTGGGGTGGGAGTGGTCGAAGGTTCAAATCCTTTCGCCCCGACCAAATTGTTGCCCCCGACCTACGGCATATGTTCTCCCGGTCTTCTGTGTGGCGATGGTCAATGGCCGGAACATGGGATCTCTTTTCCCTGTCCCGTCACCTTGGCTTTCGGCCGAAAGGACTTTCCTGGTGGTCTTTTTTCTGATGTCCCGCGCTCCTTTCTTCGAATCGCTTTCGGCGAATCCTCCCGATGAATCCTGATATCCGTCCCCTGATTCTTCTTTCCAACGACGACGGCATCGACTCCCGGGGGATCGCGGTTCTGGAAGAAGCGGTCCGGGAGATGGGGGAGCTTTATGTGGTGGCCCCCGAAACCGAGCGTTCGGCGGCCTCCCACGCCCTGACGCTCCACAAGCCCCTCCGGATCACCGAAAGATCTCCCCGCCATTATGCCGTTTCCGGGACTCCGACCGACTGCGTGAACCTTGCCATCTTCACGATCCTTCCCCGGAAGCCCGACTTTCTCCTCTCGGGGATCAACCACGGAGCGAACATGGCCGATGACGTGACCTATTCGGGAACGGTCTCCGCGGCCTTCGAGGGGTCGATCCTGGGCGTTCCCTCCATGGCCTTTTCCCTGACCGTTCCCGAGGACCCATCCCTTCCCCTGGCATTCGAAACCGCGCGTCACTATGTCCGTCTCCTGGTGGAGCGCATGATGGCGGCCCCTCCCTCTCCCTCGATCCTGTTCTCCGTGAACATTCCCGACAGGCCGGTTTCCGGGATTTCAGGGATCCGCGTAACCCGGCTCGGCAAACGGGTCTTCGGATCGGGGGACATCATCCGCAAAGAGGATCCCCGGGGGCGTCCCTACTACTGGATCGGCCTCTCCCCCAAGGACTACGAGCCGGATCCCCAGTCCGACCTTCACGCAGTCGACCACGGGTTTGTTTCGGTGACGCCTCTCCACCTTGACCTGACCCATTATCCGTCCCTGTCCCGCTACCAGTCCTGGGAATCCGAGGCGGATCCCTCCGGGGTCCCGGGTCCTGTCCATGGGCTGGGTGCCCATCCCCTTTCTTCGTGAGCGTCGTGAGCGATCTCCCCATGGCCTCCTCCGCCCTCCGTCTCTACAATTCCCTGACGCGCCAGGTCGAACCCTTCGTCCCACAGACTCCGGGGGAGGTCCGCATGTACGTCTGCGGAGTGACCGTCTACGACGACTGCCATCTCGGGCATGCCCGGAGCCAGATGGTCTTTGACACCCTCCACCGCTATTTTCGGGAGACCGGGGACCGGGTGCGCTATGTGAGGAACATCACCGATATCGACGACAAGATCATCCGGAAGGCCCGGGAGGCCGGGGTCCCCATCGGGACGATCACAGCCCGCTACATCGACTCCTTCCACCGGGACATGGAGCGGCTGGGGATCCTCTCTCCCATGGCCGAACCCAGGGCTACGGAATTCCTGGGGGGGATGATCGCGCTGATCGAGCGCCTTTTGGCCCGGGGAGCGGCCTACCAGGCAGGGGGGGACGTTTATTTCCGTGTTCGGAAGTTTGCCGGATATGGAGAACTGTCCCACCAGATTCTGGAGGATCTCCGTTCGGGCGCCCGGGTCGAGCCGGGAGAGGCAAAGGAGGATCCCCTCGACTTTGTCCTCTGGAAGGGCGCGAAGGAGGGGGAGCCTTCCTATCCCTCCCCCTTCGGGGCCGGACGGCCGGGGTGGCATATCGAATGCTCGGCGATGAGCCTCCATTATCTGGGGCCGACCCTCGACCTGCACGGGGGAGGGATGGACCTGCTCTTTCCCCACCACGAAAACGAGCGGGCCCAGAGCGAGGCCGCGACCGGTGTGACCTTCGTCCGGACATGGATGCACAACGGATTTGTCACCACCCGGGAGACGAAGATGTCCAAGTCCCTGGGCAACACCCGACAGATCCGGAGCTTCTTCGAGGAGTCTCCCTATCCGGAGGAGGTGACCCGGGAGTGGCTCCGCTATTTCTTCCTCTCCACCCATTACCGCTCGCCCGTCGACTTTACCGACCAGGCCCTGTCTGCGGCCAAGCTGGCCCTGGACGGTCTCTATCAGTGCCGCTCCCTCCTCGAGGAGCAGTTCGGAGCATTCCCCGGGGAGGGGGAGGCTGATCGGGAGTTCGCACCGGCTTTCCTGGAGGCGTTTTCCGCGGACCTTGACACCCCGGTGGCCCTCTCCGTTCTTCATGCGGCGAAGAGCCGGATCAACCCCTGGCTGGCCGGAGGCGGTGCAGGAACTCCCCCTGTCGACCCCCGGGCCATTCGTTCCCTGTTCGATCTGGCCGGACGGACGATGGGTCTTCTCCAGGTTCCGTCCTCCCGGTGGGTGGGGGGGCTTCGGGAGTCG
Organism: Nitrospirota bacterium; assembly: GCA_021840555.1. Lineage (GTDB taxonomy): Bacteria > Nitrospirota > Leptospirillia > Leptospirillales > Leptospirillaceae > UBA4572. The sequence goes on along the minus strand of JAKBXW010000119.1, from coordinate 1,801 downwards.
GGGGCTCCGACCGGTGCCGGACTCTCCGGGGAAGAGATCGCGCGTCTGGTCGATCTCCGGGAGAGCGCCCGGAAAAATCGCGACTTCCGGGAGGCTGATGCGATCCGGGATCGTCTGAAGGAGTCGGGCGTTGTGCTGGAAGATCAGCCGGGAGGGCCTCCACGGATACGGAGGATCTGACCGAAGGGTCGGGACTGGTGGGGGGGATCCATCCGGTCCTGGAGCTTCTTTCGGGGCGGCCGGGACAGGTGGTCCATCTTTATCTCCGGGACGACCATCACCACGATTCGCGCCGTCGGGAGATCATCCGGACCGCCCGCGCCAACGGCATTCCCCTGGATTTCCTTCCGGCTCAGGCCCTGGACCGGATGGCGCCCAGGGATTCCCCCCACCAGGGGGTGATCGCCCGGGTCCAGGAGGTCGGGACCTTCCCTTCCATTGAGGATTTCCTCGACGCCAGCCCTTCCGGGCTCCCCGGGCCCCTCGTGGCGGTGGACGGCGTCCAGGATCCCCGGAATCTCGGCGCCCTTCTACGTACCTGCGACGCCGCCGGCGTGGCGGGAATCCTTCTTCCCAAACGCCGCGTCGCCCCTCTTTCCGGAGTGGCCGCCAAGACCTCGGCCGGGGCCCTTTTCACGCTTCCGCTCGTGCGTGTCGGCAATCTGGCGATGAGTCTGCGTCTTCTGAAAAGGGAAGGGTACGGCGTGGCCGTCCTTGACCTCAAGGGGGAAGCCCTGCCCCAGGGCCGGCTTCCCGGCCCGTTCGTCCTCGTGGTGGGCTCGGAGGAGAAGGGGGTCTCCCGCCCTGTTTCCGATCTCGCCGACTGGAGGATCCGCCTCCCCATGCGGGGACAGGTCCAGAGCCTCAACCTGTCGGTCGCCGCGGGTATCTTTCTCTATTCCCAGATGGAGTCCGGCCCGGCCTGACGGACGCAGGCACTCCTCCGGAAACGGATCGCTCCACGGTGGTCGGGATGATTTCGCATCGGTCCCGTGGGAAGATGTGAAAAGGCCTGTTCCGGGGTTTCAGGAACGGATTGCTCAAGCGCGTGCGGTTCCCGGGAGAATGCTCATGACGGACAAATCTTGGATGATTTCTGCAAAACGCCGTTTTGCGACAATCCTTACGGCAATTTCCTTCCTTCTGGTACTTTCCCTCGCGATCGGTGGGTTTTTGCGTCCCGCCTCCGGGGAGAGCCGTCCTCTGACAGGACTGTCGTTCGGAAATATTGCCACCAGGGCGGCCGCCGGCGACAAGCCGGCCATGGTCGAGATCGGGATGCGCTACGACTATGGACAGAAGGGCGCTCCCCATGATCTGGAAAAAGCGATTTTCTGGTACCGTAAGGCCGCGGCGGCGGGGAACCCTGCGGCGATGCTTCTTCTCTCCCAGCGCTATGAAATTGGACGGGGGGTTCCCCTCGACGACCGGAAGGCCGTCCGCTGGCTGGTGCGCGCGGCCCGGGCGGGATATCCGCCGGCGGAGGATGCCCTTGGAGACCGCTACGCCGTTGGACAGGGGGTCCCGAAGGACGACCGGATGGCGGTCCGCTGGTACATGCGGGCGGGTTCGCATGGATATGGGGAATCCCAGGATTTGCTGGGACAGCGCTACGAAACGGGGCAGGGGGTTCCCAAAGATCTCGAAAAGGCGGCCTACTGGTATCTGCGGGCGGCCAGGGATGCCGGAAATCCCGATGCCTTCACTCGCCTGGGATATTTTGCCGAGAAGGGTTTGGGCGGTATGAAACAGAGTCTCGTCGAGGCCTGGTTCTGGTATTCGCTGGCAAAAGATAAAAACC
>JAKBXW010000027.1 GCA_021840555.1 Nitrospirota bacterium | reverse complement strand
GGTACTCCCCAAAGGCCAGAAATCCGCCTTGTCCGGTCAGAGGTTCGAAGGTCTGTTTCAGCCTGATTCCGGTGAGATCGTTTCGTACCATGATGGTGGCCCTCCTTCTGTTGTGGTTTTCACCTGACAGGTGAGATTATACCTCACCAAAAATCCAACAGGAAAGATGGCTTATTTGTTTTTTTTAGCGTCTATCTCGGAATTAGGGAGAAGCAGGGGGCTTTTCAAACGGTCCCTTCTCGAGTAGAATGTTCAGGTCTTTCTTTTCCCTCCCCATTGCGCCCGTAGCTCAGCCCGGATAGAGCAACAGACTACGAATCTGAAGGTCGCAGGTTCAACTCCTGCCGGGCGCACCAATGGCAAAATCACCTTCAATTAACCCGGTGAGTGCAATCATGCAGTCACCATTGTCGGAATGACGGCTTTCACCGAAATAACTCTTTCGCCTTCTTCCAAGCCGATTCCATTCTTGATCAAAGGCTCCAAGGATGAAGTCCGCCCATCCTGAAAATTTGGTCGGCATTCAGAACGAATGCAGGCCTTGTGGAGCAAGGATTTTCATGTAGAGCAATCAACCTGATGGGTAGGTCTCTGTGGATAAAAAAATCAGCGGTTTACTGGAAAAGCTGGCCCAAATCGAAAAGGAACTCGAAATGGCCATGGCCTCCGACGTAATGGAGAAACAGAAGGACTTCCGGTATCGCATCGAGAAAAAGAAGATCCTTTTCGAGGAGGAGATGAAACGGGTCAACAGGGAAATGCGCCAAGGGATGTTCGCATTTCTTGTCTCGACACCGATCATGAGTCTTCTTGTGGCTCCGGTCATCTATTCTCTCTATATTCCACTCGGGTTGCTCGATCTGTGGATCGGTCTCTACCAGGCCGTCTGTTTCAGGGCTTACAACATACCCCGCGTCCGGCGCTCGGATTATATCGTCCTGGATCGGGGAGGATTACCTTATTTGAATGCCATCGAACAATTCAACTGCAATTATTGTGGGTATGCCAACGGTCTTGTGGCCTATGCCCGGGAGGTGGCCTCCCGGACCGAACAGTATTTTTGCCCGATCAAGCATGCCCGGAAAATTCTCGGGACACACGACCGGTACCGGAATTTTTTCGATTTTGGCGATGGGGAGCGTTACCGGAAGGAGCTTGATCGTCTCCGGGAGGAGCTCAGGAAAAACGGGAAGGTGGGTCTCGAAAAATAAAGTACGATTCATCCACTGATAAAAAGGCCCAGCTCGAATTCCATCATGAAATAGGTGGTGGGCTGGTGGCCGAGACTGCCATTGGTCGTAAGGCCCTCTCCTATTTCATTGAGCCAAAGGTCTCCAAAGGGCATGTAGGCGATTTCCGGAATGAAGGTCAGGGTCGGGACCACCTTTCCATTGACAAGGGGGATTGCTCCGTTTGCATCCGCCTCGATCTGGAGGGCAAGAATCTGTTCAAAGGTCCGTCCGACACTAATTTCAAAAAAGGGATTGGCGATCGCTCCCAATCCTGTGGGGAGGGTGTCGCCGGTGATCCCCTGGAAATAGACCCTGTGGTACCGATAGGCCCAAAGAAGTTCGGGGGTGACAGAATTTCCCTGTCCGGGAAAGTTCTTGACCTGGGGAGTCGGCCAGAAATTGCCTTCGACTTCCAGGGAGATGATGGCTGCTTCCCTTGAGACCTCTGTTCCCGTCTGGTAGGGGACGGCCCGAAGGCCCAGGGTTATTGGTCCGAATCCCGAAGGCCCCTGCCCCAGGGGATAGGTCATCAGGAGAACCGGAAAATCAAGCTCGCCGCCAAACCAGGCATTGAAGGCAAAATCCATTTCCCCGGAGAGGGTCCATCCCTTGCCCTGGGACAAGTCGTCTGCATTGATTGAATGGATGTAAAAGGCTTTTTTAACCCAGGATTCTTCGATGTTCAGGCTCCGGACGATCCTGCGGTCCAGGTCAAGCGGAATGGAGAAGAGGGAATTCTGGGGAGGATTTGTCCCTGAACCGATCGTCGGTTGGGAAGAGTCTGCGATGGAAATGCTGGGCTGACCAAGCAGCATCACCCAGAGAATCCATAGAATATGAAATATCTTCCGAAGATCTTCAGAGGCTTCCTCCTGAGAAAAAAGAAAACGAGAATCATTATCGATTTTTTACGGAAGATTTTCAAGGAGAAATTTCAGAGATCTGACAAGATCGTTCAAAGAGGGCCTAACGATCAGGGTTTTAGCGGAGCTTTCACGAAACTGTCTTGACCATCGGCTCTGATTTGTCCATAATCAAAAGCGAGCCGCTAGCTCATTCGGTAGAGCATCGCCCTTTTAAGGCGAGTGTGCTGGGATCGAAGCCCAGGCGGCTCACCACTTTTTTAACATCCATGAAAAGTGGTCCCGGTTTTAGTCCCGGTTCCAGAATAAAACCCCATATATTTCTTCTCCCGTGAATGGGATATGAATCCTTGTCTATGCCTTAAAGCACTAAGTGCTTGATATATATGTATATTTTTTTATAAACATATCGAATTAACGAAGAATCCCTTCATGGGTTCCTTTACCGATACCTCCCGGTTTTTGTTACTCCCTTGCGAAAAAAGCGAATTAAGCGAAAAAACCCCGGAGAGGGCCTGCCTGCAACGCTTTCCATTGCGAAATAACTTTGCGAAAAAACTCACTTTGCCGACTTTCCCGGAAGATCGTCCACGATCCGGAGCTTGGGCTTTACCAGTCCTTCCACGGCGTCTTGAAGGTGGGACGGCCCCAGGTGGGCATACCGCAAGATCATGGCTTGGCTCTTGTGCCCCAAGAGCGTTTGGAGCGTCCGATCATTGGCTCCGTTCATGGCAAGCCTCGATGCGAAGGTATGCCGGAGATCGTGGAAGCGGAAAGGGGCAATCCCGGCCTTCTTCACGGCTCCCTCAAACTCTCTCCGGAGATTCCCGCCATCCATAAAGCCTCCGAACGTATTCGAGAAGACGGGGTTGGACGGTTTCTCCTTCCCGGAGAGGGAGGACAGAACAGACTTAACCCGGCTATTCATCACCACACGGCGGGACTCCCCCGATTTGGCCTCCCGGATCAGAATCGTTCCGGAGGCAAAATCCACATCTCCCCATATCAGGCGGAGCAACTCTCCCTGCCGGCACCCGGTATGGAGGGCAACGCTCACGATGGGATGAAGGCGTCCCGGGAGGGCGGCAAAGAGCCGGGATTCTTCATCGGGAGTCAGATACCGGACAATGCGGTTGTCGAACTTCGGAGACTGGACGCGGAGAATGGGATTCTTGTCGATCTTCCCCTCCCGGAGGGCGCGATTGTAGATCGCCTTCAAGACCGTCAATCGCCGGTGGATCGTGGCCGGTTCCATGCCCTCTTCCTTGAGCCTTGCCATCACCTCTTCCACCTGGGACGGCTTTACATCCTCTGCCGGGACATTCCCGAAGGCGTCAAGCCATGTCTTCACGCGGGGAATGTCATCCCCCTGCCTTTTGTGGTGCAGAGCGGCATACCGGAGATAATCGTCCGTCAGATCCTTGAAGAGGACGCGAACGTTTTTCGCCTTCGGGAAATACCGTCCCTCCCGAATCTCCACGAGACGCTTGGCATAGATCGCCTTGGCTTGCGTCTTGTTGTCGCACTTTTCCCGGACTTCCTTTCCGTTCGCGTAGTACCGGGCCCACCATGAACCGTTTTTGAACTGAACCCCCCGATCCCGTCCTCCAATGCGTGCCATTTGTCATCCTCCCTTGCGAAAAAAGCGAAAAAAGCCCGGATCAATTCCAGTCCGAAAGATCGAGATTCCATGTCCGGATCAAGCCCGAATACTTGGGATCCTTCCTGAGCGCATCCTTGGCCGATTCCGGAGAAAGCCCCTTGTCGATCCTTCGTTTGAATGCCATGTAAACCTGCCGGAAAGCCTTGCGGCGCGGGGCCTCTTCGTCCTGCCCCTTTCCTCCGCACCCGGCGCATAAACGCTTATTCTTCCGACTTTTCACGAAGAGACGCCCGCACCCGGCGCACGACTCCACCGGAGAGCCGATCAGGGACTCAAGAAAGGCGCGGGCCTCTTGCACGTCGGGGATTCCCGTCAACATGGAGTAAGTGACGCCTCTCATTTTTTCCTGTTCCCCTGGATGTTCCTTGCCCAGTGGCGCATTGTCCAGATCGTCCGCCTTTTCCCCGAGAGCCTCCCTCAAAAGCCGTTGGGATTCCCGAATCTGGGAAATAGCCTCGAAAGCCGCGGCTTCGTACTCAGAGATAGCGTCCCGATCCCCTTTCAGGAAGGCCACAAGGGCCCGGATCATTCCCGACAGGCGATTGAGGCTGTAGGACTTCCACGGCTCGGGCATGTCCCTGACAAAGGCCCCCTGAGTCTGAAAATACTGGTTCCAGAGCGTGACTCGTTCCTTGATGTCCATCTTTTCCCTTTTCGTGAACTTTTAAATTGTAACGTGAACTATCTGTTTGTTTATGGACAGTGTGGCATTAAAAGCCTAAACTGTCCTTGTTTCCAATGATAAACCGTCTGCCTAAAAGATGCAAGACGGGGCTAAACGTGAACATATCAGGAGGGACGGAGAATGGAACTTTTAACGATTCGAGAGGCGGCGGACCGCCTGCACCTCAGCGAGTGGACGATCAGACGTTGGGTTTACGGAAAACGCCTTGATTCCGTGAGATTGGGACGGGCTGTCCGTATTCCCGTTTCAGCGGTCGAAAAAAAGATCAAGGAAGGAACCACCCTGGCCGACGCGCGATGAATGCCTACGAAATCGCTCACTCCTTGATGGCACGGCCCCGAAGAAACGGCCCCGGATGGCTGGTCCTCTGTCCGGCCCATGGTGACAAGCACCCTTCTTTAAGTATCCGGGACGGGGAGGGCGGGAAACTTTTGGTGAAATGCTTTGTCGGATGCGATGGACGGGAGATCCTGAAAACCCTTCGTGAAATGGGGCTCCTTGACGGTTCAGCCACTTCCCGGCCCGTCCCACCGGCCCCCCCGGCAAAAGATCGGGCGGATCTTCTTGACAGGTTTTGGGAGGAATCAGAAAGCATTGAGTCAGGGAAGGTCGCGGCTAAATATTTGGTAGGGCGCGGAATCATTTTGAGTAAATGGCCTTCCGACATTCAAGAACACCCATCCTTAGCCGTTTACGAAGACGGAGAGCCCACCGGGCACAGATTCCCGGCCCTCATCGCCGTGATCCGAAACGGAGAAGGCCGACCGGCAGGTCTTCACATCACATTTTTGAAGGAAGACGGGAGCGGAAAGGCCCCCATCGAAAGCCCGCGTAGGATTATCGGGGTTCGAGAAGGAAGCACACGAGGCGGGGCGGTTCGCCTGTTCGACCCGAGGAACGGGGAGATTGGCCTTGCGGAAGGGCTTGAGACGGCATTTTCGGCCTATTTGATGACCGGGACGCCGACATGGGCGGCTCTCAATGCCGGGGGCATCGAAAGGGCTGTACTGCCAGAAGAGATTCGGCGCGTAACGATCTTCGCGGATCGTGACGGGGCAGGGTTGAAGTCGGCGGCATTGGCTTGCGAGCGGTTCAGGCGAGAAGGGCGCGAGGTGGAGATTCTGGCCCCGAGCGAACAGGGGCAGGACTTCAACGACATTTTGCTAAAACAAAACGCCCACCAGACGGCGATCTGACGGGTGGAGGAAAGGAAAAACCTGATGAAAAATTTTACCTCGCTTGCCCCGGACGATGCAATGGCTGAGGCCGGGGAACTCCCCCAAGTCAAAACTCCACCTATTCTCGCGGAAGCGGCATTTTATGGCCTGGCCGGTGAGTTTTGCCGGGCACTGGCTCCAAGCACCGAAGCGGACCCGACGGCCCTTCTCGCACAAGTCTTGATCGCCTTCGGAGCGGCTTGCGGTCGCGGCCCTCATCTCATGATCGATGGTTCGCGGCATGGCGTCAACGAGTTTGCAGTCATTGTCGGGCAATCGTCTAAGGCTCGAAAAGGGACCGGGTGGAGGCGGACTATCGAAACGCTTCGGTATTCAGACGAAGAATTTTTTGAGGATCGGGTCATGGGGGGGCTGAGTAGCGGGGAAGGTCTGATTTTTCAAATCCGGGATGAAGTTATGGCGTTCGATCCGAAGAAGCAGGAGCATTTTGTCGCAGACCCCGGAATCCTAGACAAACGGCTCCTTCTGGTCGAAGAAGAATTTTCCGCAATTTTGAAGCAGGTCGAGCGGGAGGGCAATATTCTGAGCCAGATCGTCCGCCAGGCTTGGGATTCCCGGACGCTTTCCCCGTTGACCAAAAACCATCGAATCAGGACTACAAATCCTCATATTTCAATTGTTGGGCAAATAACAGAGGTCGAGCTTAGGAATCGTTTGTCCGAAGTCGAAATTGCGAACGGGTTCGGCAATCGGTTTCTTTGGTTTTTTGTCAAACGGTCGAAGCTTCTTCCGTTTGGAGCGTTCTTCGATAAATCCCGATTTTTCGGGGATCGATTCCGGCAGGCCCTCGAATTCGCCAAAACGGTTGAGGGCATGGCGATGAGTCCCGGTTTTATGAAGGATTGGGCGGCGGTTTATCCGGTCCTGACCGAAGCGGCCCCCGGACTGGCCGGAAGCCTGACCAGCCGCCAAGAAGCCCATGCTATGAGGTTGTCGATGATATATGCCCTTCTGGATCAAGAAAAGGTCATCGATTCACGGCACTTGAAAGCCGCCCTTTCCATCATCGACTTCGTAAGTGATTCCGTCTCCTACATTTTCGGGGAGGCGAGCGGAGATCCTGTTCAAGATAAGATTGTCAAAACCTTGGACGAAGGGTCAGGACGCATGAGCTTGACCGAAATCCACGGCCTTTTCGACCGCCATGTTCCAAAAAACAAATTGGAAACGGCCTTAAACGAGCTTGTCCGAAGTGGAAAAATCGAGGTCCAGAGCATCCCCGGCGAAAACGGAGGCCGACCCAAGACCACGATTTCACGAAAGAGGATTTGAAGTGGGGAACCTGTCGAAATTCATTGAAGGAATGGGCTCAAGAAACGGTCCGGAGATTCCGACATATCCTCTCGCCCCACCAGAGCCCGCAAAACCCGAAAATGATGGCATTCCGGGCCCCCCCGATCCCGTCATGGTGGGGGAGATGATCGCATGGACATCCCCTCTTTTCGGACGGCTCGAATCGGAGGCGGTTCTGGAGCAGGGGCCAGACACCTTCATCTTGCGACACCCATTAACCCAAGAAATCGTGGAATTGCCGAACGAATGGTTTATCTCTATGGGCGAACGGTCTGCCATTCTTGAGTTTGACGCTGGCCTCCCGAGAGAAGAGGCGGACAAGGAAGCCCGGATTGAGTTTTTCAAACTGTTCCGGAAAGGGGGCCAGAGATGAATCAGGTAGTTTTCCTGTTCGCGGGGATTCTCTCGACGTGGAGCTTTATCCACCTGACGAGGCCCCGAAAATAGAAAAGGCCCCCGTCTCACCGGAGGCCACAAACCAAACATCAACGAAAGGATTTTACCATGAGCGCCCTGACCCAGAAAGCCCAAGAACTGAAACGATCCCTCCCCCCGGAACGGACAGGATCACCACCCGTCATGAAGGGCCAGTTACTCGGAACTCTCCCCCACAAGGAAGGTGAGGTCCGGATCGTTTGGGACACCTTTGAAGGCCATGCCTTCCTGTCTGTCCGGTTGTGGACTGTGGATGACAACGGCCAGCATTGGCCTTCCAAAAATGGCTTCACTGTCCGGGTTCGGGATCTTCCCACCCTGGGGGAGGCGGTAGGCCGTGCCCTCGACAAGGCCCTTGAGGAATTGCAGACCACGGGGGGATCGAAGACCCACTACCGGAACAACGAAGGAGTTAATGCCCCATTTTAAGGATATTAACCGGATAACACTCCATCCGAAAATGGAAAAGTGGGAGCGGCACATTTCATGCATAATAATGCAACATTCGTTCCAGTGGGGAAATACTTCAAAAAGGAGGTATGATGGAAGGTTCAATCCCTAAAATAGGCGAATCTACAGGAAAACGGATGGGCAACCGGGGTCTCGGGCGGCGGAAAGGCTCTCCAAACAAGCTCCCCAAGGCCGTCAAGGAAATGATCTGCGAAGCCCTCGAAGCGGTGGGGGGAATCGACTATCTCAAGCGTCAGGCCCAAGAAAACCCGACGGCATTCCTCGCATTGATCGGGAAATTGATTCCGGTTGAACTGGCCGGAAAAGCGACTGTCACTTACAAACTCGTCAATGCCATTCCGGAAGAGCGCGAGGTAGAACTGGAACTCCCGTCGTGACCCCCCCGGTCCATCGAGGCCAACAATCCCCCGCTCCGTGCCCTGCCCCATGGCCTCTTCTCCGGAAGGGGCCTTCCTTATCATTCGACTAAGGAACACCGGAGATTAACCCTGCACAATCCTTTTTTTCGGAAAACCTCTGAATTCGAGTTTCTTGGTGAATTAGGCAGACGCCCTCATCTTCCTATATCCGGCCCACCCGAACATTCCCAACATTCCCGTCGCCATGAGCCAGACGGTGGGGGGTTCGGGGGTGGCGGAGACTCCGGCATCAAGTACGATACTGTCCGCATTCGCTCCAGTCCCCCAAGTCCAAGTATAGATGCCAGGCGTCACGCCCAGGCCACTCAGGGTAGTGTTATCGAAACTCATGGTGTCAAAAAGGAATGTGCCGGAGGTGTAACCCTCTGGAACAGTCAGTTCGTCTTCTATGTTAGGATCAAGTAAAAAACCAAAAACATTACCGTTGCTACTTGTGGCAAGAGTTATCCCTCCGCTTCCGAAAGTCGTTGGTCCGGTAAATATCCCTTTGTAGAAAGATAAATTGAATAGACCACCAATTGCTAAGTCTGATGAAGCAGGTAATATTAAAGGTGTTTCAGGTGAGAGAGATGATACAAAGGTTAGGTCGGTAAGATTAATCGATCCGCTCCCATTTGCAACCACGTTACTTCCCACTTGGTCGAGTGTTACTGTAAATGTGGCGTGAGCGACTTGCGAGGTCGCGAGTGACACGAAAAGAACAAGTCCCATGATGAGGATTCGCATAAATTTCTCCTTCATTCTTATTCCTTGTATGAATCCGTATTCCCGAGCCAAGAGGGATTTTCTCACCGTTTCGCTTTCCCGAGGATCGTTCTTTTGAAGCATCACATCGGAAGCCGGAATAAAAATGCCTAGATGCATAAGATAAAGCAATTGTTATGCCATGACCACGACCATCTATAAATCCGTGGTTAAACTTCTGTAAGATATTGATGAATTTATTAAATTCTTAGATTGATTAAATTTGTCTATCCTTGAAATGATCTATTTTCTCTGTCAAATCTCTTTTCATATGTAAAACATCCTGACGGGAAAAAGGGGCACTCTTGGCCGATAATGGCAGGATCTGTCACCCCCTACAGCACATCCTCTTTCCTGATATGTTCCACCTTGTCGAGAGTCCGTCCGGAGACTCCGGCCAATTCTGCCAGGGTTTCGCGGGTTTTATTCTCTGTACTTCGGGGCAAATTTACCCCAATGTTCAAATCCGTCCTTGTTCCCTGCCTCTCCCTCGCCTTCTGCTCGTAGAGGGGTTTCAGATCGAGGGCCGGGCTTTTGTGTGGACTCGTTATGCGGACGTTAACCGGGTAACGCAAGGGATGGGGAGGGTTTTTTCGCAACGTCAATTCGCACTGGAAACCCTTGCCGGTAGGCTTTCTTCGCATAATTCGCTTTTTTCGCAGTCTCATGAATGCAGTCGATAAGCGGATGAGGGAGTTTTTTTCGCTTAATTCGCTTTTTTCGCACTCCAAGAGATCATAATCATTTCACGTCAACACCTGATTCCCTAGAGTGGTAGCCATTTCCAAGATAAGTTTTGGTCCCGGTTTTAGTCCCGGTTCCATATGCTAAGTCATGCAAAATGGGATGCATGAAACATGTTCACGAAGATGATAAATTCCTTGAAATTACGAAACAATGCCAAGATAGCGTGAACAGTACCAAATAGAAGAGGCACACTTTTAAGGCGAGTGTGCTGGGATCGAAGCCCAGGCGGCTCACCACATTCATTGTGGTCGTTTTTTAGTCCAGATTTTTCCTCCGCTTCCAATCCCGTTTTTCGTCAATCTTTCGATGGCATTCCAAAGGTAAGTCGGTCCCCGCGGAGCTTCCCTGAGATCATCGGTTGCAACTTGTGGCCGAGAAGGATGTGAAGGGGCCGCTCATTCAATCGTGGCCAGACGCGAGCTATGATCGAAAAAAGCTACGGGATCGTAGTCGGCAGTCCATCCAATAAAGTGTTTGCTCGATGCCTCCAACACCGTCCAGGAAAATCCAGGAAAATTGATAAAGCCAGGATAAATGGTGGCTTTATTGATGTCCACGTTCGTCGATTGACAGCTTTAAGGACTCTTCCCTCCTATGAAAACCTGATATGTTTTTATAGTTTTGCTTGGTTTTCAGGGGGAGTCCGAAAGAGAACTTCTCATGAAGCGAAACGGGTGTATATTTTTTTTGATCAGGAAATTTTTGCGGCTGTATGCTTTTTCCTTTGGGAGAGTTCTCGTCTTTTTCAATTGACGGATCCATGCACATTTTGCAAGGAGATTGTCGATGAACGCCAGGAGCTTCCGAGTTGTGGCCATCCTGTTCCTTCTCCTTTTTCCTCCGGGAATCTTGTTGGCAGAGGACAATTACGGGACGGATGACGATATGTACGATAATGGATCGATGAAGCAGTCGGAGCAGAAAAGCCCCCCGTCTCAGTCCGTGAAGCCTCCATCACCGGATCAGAATTCCCAGTCTCCCCAATCCGGAGGCCATCAGGGAGACACCGCCCCTTCGCCAAAAGGGGGATCGGGATCTTCGGGGAATTCCGGGAATGAGGGAGGGTATGGCGGCTCCGGTTACTGAGAGGAAATTCGGCAGTGGTCGGGGCAATATGTGAAACAGCGTGGGGCCAGTGAACGAATATGGTCCGGAAGTCTTCCTCGTCACGAAAGACTGAACAGAGGCGGGCCAAAGCTTGGCCTTTTTTTCTGGTCGTTCTCATTTTGGGAGTGATCCTTCTGTTTGTCGCCTATCCGGTCCAGAAAATTTTTCTGGGTGGAAATCCTTTCGTGCTCCCGAGGGATGGAACAATTCCTGAAAAAGGGACAGTCGGCTACCTGAAGGTGGAAGATGGCTATGGGGTTTTTGGAGCGCATGACAGGAAGACGCTTGGTCTCTGGGAAAAGACCATCATGAATCCCGATGGTCTTCGTACGGCCAGGGCGATGCTCGGGAGCGGACAGATCATCTCCCTGATGCCCAATACCTCCGTCGTTTCGGTTGACCCGTCCCATGGAGCCCTTGAAATCCTTTCTGGGGCCCAGTTCGGTCAAGTCCTCTACGTTTCGATGAAGCATGTCCGCTTCATCATTCTCCACCGATAGAATTCCCCTTTTCCCGAAGCCAAAAAATGCTGCCAAGCCGGAAGGACACCCCCTGATCATGCCTCCGGTCCGGGGGGAGACGAGGGCGTCTTTTTCTGGAACTCCCGGATCCAGTCCAGGGGGAAAGGAAAGACGATCGTGGAGGTTTTGTCTCCCGCGATCTGGCTCAAGGTCTGGAGATACCGAAGCTGCATCGCCTCCGGAAGCGCGGACAGCACCCGGGCGGCTTCCAGAAATTTCCCGGAGGCCTGCAGCTCCCCGTCGGCATAGATGACCTTGGCGCGCCGCTCCCGCTCCGCCTCGGCCTGCCGCGCAATCGCCCGGATCATGCTTTCGTCGAGGTCCACCCGCTTGATTTCGACATTGCTGACCTTGATGCCCCAGGCGTCGGTATGTTCGTCCAGGATGGTCTGTATGTCGGCGTTGAGCTGATTCCTGGCCGACAGCATTTCGTCCAGGTCGTGCTGGCCCAGGACCGAGCGGAGGGTGGTCTGGGAGAGCTGGTTGACGGCCAGGAGATAGTCCTCGACAGCGATGACGGCCAGCTTCGGGTCGATCACGCGAAAGTACACGACCGCGCTGACCTTGACGGAGACGTTGTCCTTTGAAATCACGTCCTGGCTGGGAACATCCATGACCACAGTCCGAAGCCCGACCCTGACCATCTGCTGGATGAGAGGGAGAAGCAGGACGAGACCAGGTCCCTTCACTTTCCAGAAGCGGCCGAGAACAAAGACGACGCCCCGGTCGTATTCACGGAGAATGCGGACGGAGCGGCTGAGCAGATAAGCGGCGACCGCCACGACGAGTATGGTCGGAAAAAATGTGATCATGGAACCTCCTCTCGATCGGGTCTGACTGTCAGTGTCAGTCCCGCGATTCCCTCCACGGTGACCGCTTCCCCCTCCCTGACGGGAATGGGAGAGGTAGCCCACCAAATTTCGCTGTGCAGGCGGATCCGGCCCTTTTTCTGGAAGCTGTCCAGGGCGATTCCGGTTTCTCCCTTCAGTCCTTCGAGACCCGTCAGGACAGGGCGAAGGCGCGCCTTCAGGGCAAGGCGGACGACTCCCAGGAAAATGGCGGATACGAGAAGGGTGAAGGAGAAAATAAGGGCCATGGGGTGTGACCCGGGAGGTGCGCCAGCCCCGCCCGTTCCCCTGAAAAAGAAAAGGGAGCCCAGGAAAAAGGAAAGGATTCCGGCAACGGCCAGCCCTCCGAAGGCCCCCACGAGAACCTCCGCGATCATGAGGGATATTCCCAGGATGAGAAGAATTAGCCCCGTCAGGCTTACGGGCAGGAGGGTAAAGGCATAAAAAGCCAGGACAAGAGAGAGGAGGCCGGTGATTCCGGGAAGGACAAAGCCCGGATGGGAGAACTCGAAGGCCAGACCGACGATTCCCAGGAGGAAAAGGAGGTAGGCCATCTCGGGGCGGGCCAGGATCTCGAGAAGCCGGTCCTTCCATCCCGGATGGATCATGCGGATCGTGAACGGCTCGAGTCGGAGTACGATTTTTTCCCCCCGCACGTCGATGGGATGTCCGTTGAGACTCCGGAGAAGTCCGGGAATGTCCGGAGCGATCAGATCGATAACCCCATTCTTGAGGGCCTCGCGGGCGGAAAGGTTGGCGGCCGATTCGACAGCTCTGGCCGCCCAGTCGGGGTTTCGTCCGTTTATTTCAGCGAGACTTCGGATGTAGGCCACTGCGTCGTTCACGATCTTGCGTTCTTCCGTATCCGCGCTGTTCGGGGAGTGCTCCCTGGCCCCTTTTTCCCGAACCGGGGAGGAGGGGGCGGGAAGAAGGGGAAGGGAGCCGCCCACCGGAATGGGGGTGGCCGAACCGATATTCGTACCGTCAGCCATGGCCGCAATGGGACAGGCATACAGGATGTAGGTTCCCGCGCTGGCAGCCCTCGCCCCTCCGGGCGCCACATATCCCGCGATCGGAACCCGGGAGGAGAGAATATCCTTGATGATCGTCCGCATCGGCCCCGAAAGACCGCCCGGAGTGTCGACCCGGAGTACGATCAGGGAGGGCGCGCGTTGTTCGGCCAAACGAAACCAGCGATGGAGAAAGGAAGCCATGGGAGGGGTTACGGCCCCTGAGAGCGGCAGAACCCAGACACGATGGACTGGTGACGGGGGCTTGGAGGCGACTGCCACGCCGGAGAAAAAGAAGAACCCCCACACAATCAGGGATGAGAAGAAAAAGGAAAACGAACGAAGCATCGGGAAGACCTTTACGGTCGAGAGTTCGGTTGAGGTAAGGGGACCTTTCCCCATGGATCAAGTGTATCATGGGGATGGGAAGGTCAAACGCGCAGAGGGAAATTCTATCTTCGAATGGTGGCGACGAGATATAAAAAGCGAGCCCTTCTCGATCTTCCGGCAGGATCCTTTAGCGGGAAGGGGGAAGGGCAGCCAGAAGGGGAGAGATTTCAGATCGGGCGGATTTGGCGGCGGCCTTCAGGGTCGACATAACGGATTTCGTGGCCTCTTCATCGGGAAGTGTGGCCTCGGTGTAAGTGAATGGATACCGGGCTGCCTGGAAGAGGTCGAAGAGAAGACCCAATGCCATGCCGTCTGCGAAAACGAGATTGGCTGTGCCCAGATAAGGGCCTCCGCCACAGGCGGGATCATAGCTTCGGGTGAGGTCGAACCACCGGTTGCAGTCAGGATAGAGCTTTTTCCCTCTCTCGGGTTCCTGAAAGCCCCGGACGACCATGTGGACGGTCTGGACGGTATAGACGGTGAGGTGGACCTCCGTCCCGCTCCCTTCCTGTTTCAAAAGGGCCCGGATAGTGTATTCCGGATGGGCTTTCTGGACTTTTTCGAGAAGGGATTTCGCGGTTTCGGCCGAAAGGGAGATGGTCGCCTTTGTCTGGGCCTCCCTGGGACTTGTGGGAGCGACCGCACATCCCCCCAGTGGAAGGATCAGAATAAGGAGCAAGCTTGCCAGAAAACCGGAAAAGCGGGATATGTTCCATTCTGACTTCCGCATGAACCCTCCTCCAGCACAATCGCCGAAATCATATTTTTTCCTATTATTGATGAGATCGACCGAAAATAACAAGACTTTCGTTGCAACTCCCCGGATCAGATTGCGATCGGTGGGTGAATTCGGCATGATAGAAGAGGTTCCGGATGAAGATTCATGCATGAATAGAGGAGGAAAAATGGAGCCTTCAGGCGAAAAACACACGGGAGAGCTTACCCGCATCCTGTCGGAATGGGACAACCCCCAGCAGGCCGTCCTTCCCATGTTTCACTATTTCATGGAGAAGGAAAAGTACATCAGTTCCGAGGCCCTGGAGCACATCGGAAGGCTGACGGGGATGTCCCAGTCGGATCTTCTGGGCATAGGGACCTTCTACCAGTATTTCTCCTTCCACAAGGAAGGTCGTCATACCGTTCGGGTCTGTCTCGCCACGCCCTGCGTTTTCTGCGGAGGAAAGGTTCTCCTCGAGGCCCTTCAGAAGGAGCTGGGGGTGGCTCTCGACGAGACGACCGAAGATGGCGCTTTCACGCTGAAGCCTGCCCAGTGTTTTGGGCAGTGCGTCGACGCCCCTTCCCTCCAGATCGATGCCGATGTCTATCCAAGGGTTCGCCCGGAGGAGATCCCCGGTATTCTTTCCCGTTACAGGCAGGGGACAGTCGCTCCCCAGCCACCGACCCCCTTTGGTCCGCCCATCGCCAATGCCCCCGTCGTTTTCACGGGGCTTTCGGAGCGGGAGACCCTGTGGATCGACCGCTACGAAGGAGCCGACGGCTACCGGGCCCTCAGGGAGATCTTTGCCGCGAAGGATCCGGAGAAAGTGATCAGGGAGGTCGAGGCTTCGGGCCTTGCCGGCCGAGGGGGCGGCGCCTTTGCGACCTCGAAGAAGCTCCAGGCGGTCCGGAAGAATCCCAAGCCCCACTATATCGTCGCAAACGCCGACGAGGGGGAACCCGGCACATTCAAGGACCGCTACATCATGGAGCGGGATCCCCATGCCTTTATCGAGGGAATGATCCTGGCGGGGTATGCCATCGATGCCGATGCGGGATACATCTACCTCCGGGAGGAGTATCCCCACTCCTTTGTGATCCTCCAAAGGGCCTTGGCGGAGGCAAGGGAAAAGGGCTATCTCGGGGCAAACATTCTGGGTTCGGGGTGGGCCTTCGACATCCGGGTCTATCGCGGGGCGGGAGCCTACATCTGCGGAGAGGACTCCTCCCTCCTGAATAGCCTTGAAGGGAAGAGGGGGGTGCCCCGGAACAAGCCGCCGCGTCTGAGCGACATCGGGTTGTGGAAATCCCCTACCGACGTCCAGAATGTCGAAACCCTGGCGGCCATTCCACGGATTCTCCGGGAAGGGGGAGCCTGGTATCGGGCCCTGGGGGACGAGAAGTCAGCCGGAACCAAACTTTTCTGTCTTTCCGGCCACATCAATCGTCCGGGTCTCTATGAGGTCCCCCTGGGAATGACGCTTCGCCATGTGATCGAAAATCTGGGCGGAGGAATCCCCGGAGGACGGACGCTCAAGGCCGTGCTCCCGGCGGGATCGGCCGGAGCCATGCTCTACCCACCCCAGCTCGACCTGAACCTCGACTACCCGACAGTTGCCCAGGCGGGCTCTCTCCTGGGAGCCGCGTCGCTCATCGTGATGGATGACTCCGTGTGTATCGTGGATCTGGTCTACTGGATGTCCGGGTTCTTCCATCACGAGTCCTGCGGCCAGTGCACCCCGTGCCGCGACGGGACGGAGGACGTCCACGAGGTCATGCAGAAGATCGTCATGGGACAGGGGGACCCCTCACATCTCGATTTCGTGAAGAGCCTTGGGGACTATATGAAGACCGCCTCCATCTGCGGTCTCGGAACGACGGCGCCCAATGTGCCTTTAAGCTCCATCCAGCATTTCGAGGCGGAGTGGCGGGAACACATCCTCGACAAACGCTGTCGGGCCAGGGTCTGCCCCATGACACCCAGGAAAATCGCTGACTTCCCGATCCGGCGCTCCCGCGGGCTGGTGGCGGAGCTTCCCCAGTTTCATCCGGAGGCCCCCTGATACGGGCAGTCTCTTTCCCCTCGTATACGGAATAAGAAAGCGGTTTTTAAGAGCTCTCAGCCGAGAATGAAAAGGGGCCGAACCCCGAAGGGTTCCGGGGCCCCTTTTTGCGTGATGGGGTCCTGTTTTTCAGTGGTCCGAATTCTGGGTGTTTTCGGCCAGCCTGTCCAGGGGGTTTTCGTTCATGAGGAAGGCGCTGTTGTCTCCATTAATGATGTAAATCATTTCGTTGGCCCCCATGACGTAGTCGAGGGTTCCCAAAGAAGCTGCCAAATCATTGGAACTCGTGAGGGTGGCCGTGAGGATGAAAGGATAGGATGTTGAGCCGCTTCCCGTCCGGTTGACCATGGTAATCGATGTCGACAGGGAAGCCGAGGAGTCTGTGAAATCATCCTCGCCGGGAGCATATCCTTGACTGATAGTGAGATAGGGTGAGGATGAACTTGTCATCCCGCAGAGGTTGTAGGTGTATCCGCCCACGATCGGTCCCAGTCCGTGCATCCGGAATCCAAATCCGCTTGTGCAATTTGTTCCGTCTTCCGAATTTCCGTTAGAGGCGATCCCGGTCCAGTTGGGGATCGCCCCCTGGGGAACCAGGACCGCATCGAACTTCACGAGATTCCCGGCTCCGTCCTGACCGCCCGTCCTGAGGCTGAAGCCCTCCCCCGTCGTATTGGAAAGCAATCCGGAGGGAAGAATGCCCACCTTCCCGGAAAAGGATTCCGTAGAGCCGCCCGTCGTGAGGGAGAGGGTCAGGTAGTTGCCGGTGATCTGTCCCGAGACGTTCCCGTCGATCGAGGAGAGTTCTCCGCTTGCGGAGACCGACACCGCCGTGTCGTCGAAGGGAGAGGGGGAAGCGGCCGAGCCGGATTTGGCGGGGTTGTTTTCGCTGATGCCGGTGTCGGCAAGGAGCCCCTGAAGGTGGTAGGTGCCGGCGGGAACAACCGGAGAGATGTTTTCGACGACGTCTCCCAGGTCGAGTTCGGGCGCCCAGTATCGGGAGGCCGAAATGGCCTGGAGAAGGGACTGAAGTGTCGTCTGGCTGCAGGAATTTCCCAGGGTTGTGGTGACTTGACTGAGTGTCGGGGTGGTATTCGAGGAAGAAACGGCTGTGGTCCCGCCTACCATTTTTTGTCCCATATCAAAGGTGTCCCTGTCTCCGCCCGGAAGGGAACAATATTGGTCGGCGACTGCCATGATGCCGGCCGCAACCGCCAGGATGTCGCTCCGGTCGTTGGAAAGGAGCGTCGCATAGGAGGAAGGCGTCAGGCTCGACAGCTGGTTTGTCGCTGCGAGAATGGCCAGCGCGGCCGTCGTGACCTGGCTGATGGCGAGGTTGGGAAGGTTCGTGGTCGAAAGGGTCGAAAGGGTCGAAAGCGTGCTGGAGGGCCCAAGATAGCTTGACAAAACGGTCGTCCCGGTCTGTGCATTGGCGAAGACGGGAGCATTTGTATTTGGGAAGGAAATGTTCAGCGTGAAATTCCCGTTCGCGTCGGCGGTGGTTGTTCCCAGGGTTTGAGCGCCGGTCTGGTTCAGGGGGGCGTTCAGGGTTATTGTAATGGTGGCGCCTGTCAGGGGAGCGTCGATCGCCTGGCCGGAGACTGCGGTGGCGCCTCCGCCTCCGCCGTTTCCTCATCCGCAGGCGGAAAGGAGAAGCAGGGCCGACAATACGACTGACGACAGGGCAAAAGACCTCCTCTTCATGGCTCGGAGGAGTCGGGAAGGAAGGAATGAACGCATGGAAATCTCCTTAGTTGAAGAACGTCGAAGGGGACCTCGGGACCGATCCCTTTACCGAGATCGATCATACCATTGAAAAAATAAAAAAAATGTCAAGAACATCAAAATATATTGTGATTTCTGTCACGTCCGGCCTTCAGGATTTATGAATGTTTTTTAACTTCGGGGGCAAATTAGGGTAAGATGATGGAATCCCGGGGGGAGCGGTGGCCAATCTCTGCGCGTGGCAGGCCATGAGCCGGAATCTTCCTGGAGGGAGGTTCTTTCTTTGATGGGTTGGGACAGGTGTGGACAGAGCCTCTTGCATTGACGGAATTTCCGCGAATCTCGGACTGATCCTCCGCCTTCTCCGCGAGGCGGGGGCGGCGGTCCTTTCCGTATACAGGGAGGATTTCAAGGTCGTTTTGAAGCCGGACGACTCCCCTTTGACCCTTGCGGACAGCGAGTCTCATGACCTTCTCTCTAAAAATCTGCCCCGGATCCTTCCTGTCCCCGTTCTAAGCGAGGAGGGGCTGGCGATCCCTCCATCCGAGAGAGAGTCCTGGAGATGTTTCTGGTCGATTGATCCACTGGACGGGACCCGGGAGTTCGTCCGCCGATCGGGGGAATTCTGTATAAGTGTAGCCCTGGTGCTTGACCAGGTGCCGATCTTCGGGCTCATCGATATTCCCGTCGAGGACCGGATTTACTTTGGAGGGGAGGGATTCGGGAGCTTCCGCCTGGAGGGATCGAAGGTGGGTAAGATCTCCGGAAACGGGACGGAGAGCGTCCTGTCG
This sequence comes from Nitrospirota bacterium, assembly GCA_021840555.1. GTDB lineage: Bacteria > Nitrospirota > Leptospirillia > Leptospirillales > Leptospirillaceae > UBA4572. The sequence continues at coordinate 816 of JAKBXW010000027.1, read as the reverse complement.
CTCTGCGAGAGACTTCCCTCCTCTCCGGAAGGTGGAGCGGCCTCAGGCGAGCCCTGGATCCTGCTCGGGAGCGTCTCCCATCATTCGGAGATCCCGTCCGTGTTGAGGGAGAGGCTTTCAAAAAAGGAAGTCTTCCAGAAAAAGTCGGTCGGGAGTGCCATCAAGTTCTGCCGGATCGCCGAAGGATCCGCGGATTTTTATCCCCGTTACGGGACGACGATGGAATGGGATACGGCGGCAGGTCAGGCCATTGTCTGCGGCGTGGGGGGCGGGGTTGTCGATTCCTCAACCAAAAAGCCCCTTCTCTACAACAAGCCCGACCTTGAAAATCCTGATTTCTTTTGTTTCGGCCCCCGCTTTCGGAAGCGATTCCCGGAGATTCTTCTGCATAAGGAAGATGCCGGATAAGGTTTCCATGGGCTGTTTTGAGCTTTTCCATAATTCACAAGGAGGTGTTTCGTGAATGGTGAAAGGAATTCTCGATTCGACTGGGGAATGGCGGTCCAGTCAAAAGAAGATCTTTTCAATGACGGCTCTTTCCCGGGACTTGAAAAAGAAGCGCTGATCGTCGGGCGGGGAACCCGTGGAGAGATTGTGAATGTCGGGACTCATAGCGAAAGCAACGTCACCATCTATCTCGTCGAGTTCGATGGTGGCAAGGTTGTCGGATGCTTCGAGGATGAGATTCAGCCCCTCCTCTGAGGCTGTTGATCCAATCGCGCGGCAACCCTCGCCCTTCAGGGCGGGGAAGGATAGCGCGGACGGCATGGCCGTCCCTGTAGTGGCTTTTAATGTGGCGTCTTCTGCTGTTCGATG
>JAKBXW010000118.1 GCA_021840555.1 Nitrospirota bacterium | reverse complement strand
CGATTTCCTGTCGAATCAGTGGCCGATGAAGAGGGCCCCCCCATGGCTTGATGCCCCCATAAAAAAGAGCATGGGGATCGAAAGCATGACGTTCACCCGGCTGGCCAGAAAGGCGACACGCCCGGCTTTGGCTTTTTCCGCCGCTTCGGCGGGAACGAGTCCGATGACTTTCTTCTGGTTCGGCCAGATGAAGACCCATACGTTGAAGAGCATGATGGTTCCGAGCCAGGCCCCCATGCCGATCACCGCCGCGCTCCCGTGAAGGGTAAAGGCGTTCAGGAGGATATGTCTCTGTCCGAGGATGGAAAGTCCGAAGAGAACGGTCAGGACAGCCGCCCACCGGAAGAACAGCAGCGCGCGGGGAACCAGATTCTTGAAGGCGTCGGCCTTCGCTTCTGGCGAGGCAGCCTTCAAAAAGGCGGCCTGGACGAAGTTGAAGTAATAGAGAAGACCGATCCACATGATGCCGGCCAGAAAGTGAAACCAACGGACGATCAGTTCAGGTGCCTGGGATTCCATGTGATTGACTCCTTGTTCGGGAAGGGTTCCGGGTTAGTGGTTGACGAGTCCTTTGACGACAAAAAAGAGGATGCCGGTTAGCACAAATCCAGAGATGACCGTTCCCCACAGGGAATCGAGTGGGTTTTTCATGTTGACCTCCATTTAGAACAATTAATTTGTGAATGTCGCAAGATTATCTGGTGTATCCTTCACGACAATGAGTGACCCTCGCAAACCAGCATCTTTCAAGAATAGTGGCATTCAAACTTCCTTGTCAATTTACACGTGATGTTCGGAAATGCTACTCTTCGGAAAATGAATTGCTCCCCTTCTCGGCCGGAGTGGCGAAACAGGCAGACGCAAGGGACTTAAAATCCCTCGACCGAAAGGTCATACCGGTTCGATCCCGGTCTCCGGCACCAGTAATTAAGCCATTTTAATCAAAACACTCTTCCAACCGAAAATTAAATTGTCACCCAAACAGAGAAAAAGTAAAATCGAAACATCCAACGGGGAGGGTGATATGGCTACATTCCGCAAAAGATCGGGATCCTGGCAAGCTCTTGTCTTTGATACGAAAGCCGCCGCCGAGGCCTGGGCGAAAGTCACTGAAGCCGAATTGGTCCGGGGCGTTTTTGTTTCAAGAAAAGAAGCGGAGAATACGACTCTTTCCGAGGCCCTGGACCGGTACGAACGGGAAGTTTCCTCCACGAAGAAGGGCCACCGTCGGGAAAAGACCCGGATTTCCATCTGGAAAATCACCCTTTGGCAAAACGGGTTCTAGCAAGCATTCGTGGAAACGACATGGCCACTTATCGGGATGACCGCCTGAAAGCCGGATATTCGTCCAATACCGTCCGTCTGGAACTGGCGATCATTTCCCACCTGTTCGAAATTGCCCGGAAGGAATGGGGAATGGAAGCCCTCCACAATCCCGTAAAGTCGATCCGGATGCCCTCACCTCCTATTGGTCGTGACCGGAGGCTTCAACCGGGAGAACTGGAAAAGCTCCTCGAATCCTCATCCGAAGAAATGAACCAGGTAATCCGATTCGCCCTGGAAACAGCCATGCGACGGGGAGAGATTGCCGGGATAACTTGGGAGATGGTGGATCTCAAGAAACGGATCGTGACGCTCCCGGAAACAAAAAACGGACAAAAGCGGATCGTTCCCCTCTCCTCCGTTGCCGTGGCAATCCTCAAGGAACGACTGAGCACCCGACGAATTGACGGAAAAGTCTGGGACATCGGCCTGGACGCGATCTCACAGGACTTCGCCAAAGCCTGTCAAAAAGCGGGGATTTTCGGACTTCATTTTCACGATCTCCGGCACGAGGCCACAAGTCGGCTTTTTGAGAAGGGTTTTGATACGATGGAGGTCAGAACGATTACCGGACATAAGACGCTTCAGATGTTGGCGCGGTATACTCATCTCCGGGCGGAGGACCTTGCAGAGAGGCTACAGTAGTTTGTTTATGGGAAAAGTTTCATCTAGGATGGCACACAAGGAGGCAAAGCCAATAAGTTCAACACGTTGGAGAATCCATGAGATCAAACTTTTCGGGAAAGGCAGCCTTTCTTTGGTCTGTTGCCGATCTGCTCAGGGGAGATTACAAGCAGGCTGACTACGGAAAAGTCATCCTGCCCTTTACCGTCCTTCGCCGATTGGATTGCGTTCTCGAACCCACGAAAAATCAGGTTCTCCAGGAATATGAATCCAGAAAAAATTCCGGGATCACAGACCTCTCCCCCTTTCTCCTGAAAGTTTCGGGCCAGAAATTTTATTCTACGTCACGCTTTTCCTTCTCCAAACTCTTGGATGATCCCCAGCATATCCGACAGAACCTTGAGTCCTATCTTGGAGACCTTTCCGAGAACGCCAGGGATGTCTTCGAACGGTTCCGATTCGGAGAACAAATCTCCAACCTGGACAGCAAGAACCTTCTTTTCATGATCGTTCAGAAATTTTCCACGATCGATCTTCATCCCGATAAGGTTCCCAATGAAGAGATGGGGCTCATCTTCGAAGAACTCATCCGGAGGTTTGCGGAAACCTCCAATGAAAAGGCCGGAGAACATTTCACCCCCAGGGAAGTGATCCGTCTCATGGTGAACATTCTCTTTGTTTCCGATGACGAGGCCCTGTCCAGATATGGAGTGGTTCGTTCCCTTTACGATCCGGCCGCCGGGACCGGCGGGATGCTCTCAGTCGCCGAAGACTATCTTCGGGAACATAATCCCGATATGCATCTAACGGTGTTCGGCCAGGAGTTGAACAATGAATCCTACTCCATCTGCAAGGCCGACATGATGATCAAGGGGCAGGATCCCAACCGGATCGCAAACGGGAACAGCTTTACTGTGGACGCCTTTCCTTACGAGAAATTCGACTACATGCTCTCGAATCCCCCATTTGGAGTGGACTGGAAGAAGATTCAGGACTTCGTTCGTAATGAGCATGAACGAAAAGGATATGGGGGCCGGTTCGGACCCGGACTTCCCCGAGTCTCCGATGGAAGCCTTCTTTTCCTCCTCCACCTTCTTTCAAAGATGCGTCCTTCCGATGAAGGGGGAAGCCGGATCGGGATTGTCTTGAATGGCAGCCCCCTGTTTACGGGAGATGCCGGAAGCGGAGAATCGGAAATCCGCCGGTGGATCCTGGAAAACGATTGGCTGGAAGCGATCATTGCCATGCCGACCGACCTCTTTTACAACACAGGCATCGCAACCTATGTCTGGATCCTCTCGAACCGGAAGGCTCCGGAGCGAAAGAACAAGGTTCAATTGATCAATGCCGTGGACCAGTATGCCAAAATGCGAAAATCCTTGGGCAACAAACGAAACTATCTGACGGACGAGAACATTAGGGAAATTACACGTACCTACGGTGCCTTTGAGCATAAGGGAATTTCCAAGATCTTCGACACGCAGGATTTTGGATTCCGGAAGATCACCATCGACCGACCTCCTGTGTCCGGAAAAACGGTCAAGATCAAAAAAGGGCATAAACTTTACGATCCGGATCTCCGAGATACCGAAAACGTTCCTCTAAAAGAGGACATCTACGAATACTTCGAGCGGGAAGTGAAGCCCCATGTTCCGGAGGCCTGGATCAACGAAGAGATTCGGGACGAAAAAGATGGAAAAGTCGGAAAAGTGGGATACGAGATCAACTTCAACCGGTACTTCTATGTTTACAAGCCGCCACGCCCGTTGGAAGAGACCAAAGCGGATCTCAAGGCGGTGGAGTCCCGAATAATGGAACTATTGGAGAAGGTGACCGAGTGATCCGGCCCGATCCGCACGTTTTCTTCTGTTGCATTTCGCTCCGGATGAGTTGGTTCCGCCAAACGTTGTCTTGTGTCGAAAAAGGGTCGACGTGGGTGATTCACCGCAACCTTGAAGCCATGATCCTGTCCCAGGAAGCCGTTCGGAAGGATCTTCTCGATCCTCCAAGAATCCATGGGAAATCTGGTCAGCTTTCAGCGGGGGCGAACACTCCCAAAGATTTTATCATTGGACGAAACGTCCTCTTTCGTTCTTCCGACAAATTGACAGAACGACCAAGCTTCGGTAAGATCAAAATTAACAACACCCGCCCCGCCTCTCAACGATGCGCACCAGGCGGGTTTTTTGATTTAAGGGCCGGACAATGACTCCGGTCTCCTTTCCAAAGCCCCCCCTGACCATCGACCAGCAAATAGATCTCCTCCTTGAACGTGGCTTGTCCATCCCGGACCGGGAGCACGCCCGGCACCTTTTGACCCACATCAACTATTACAGGCTTCGGGCCTATTGGTTGCCCTTTGAATCCAAAGATGACAGCGGGCAACATGCGTTTCGCCCGGGCACCACGCTGGAAGAGATCCTTCTACTGTATGACTTCGACCGTGAACTCCGCCTTCTGCTCCTCGATGCCATCGAGCGAGTGGAAATTTCTTTACGCGCTCGATGGGCTCACTCCCTGGCTTTGCAGTATGGTCCTTTTGCCCATATCGACCCCAATCTCTTTCGACGACGGGATGTGTGGGAGACCTGCAAGGAGGAAGATAATATAGACATGGCCGGCCCTCAGGTTATCATTCGTGGGTTGCCCCGGAGAGGGCCTATCCAACAATAACGCAAAGGAGCCGACCATGGAAAAGA
>JAKBXW010000026.1 GCA_021840555.1 Nitrospirota bacterium | reverse complement strand
CCGAATCAGGGACTTCCCCTGATTCGGCGCTCCTCAAACTGGTCCCGGACTGAAGACAGGCGGCGAAGAGAAAAAGCCAGCACGGCGAGCGCAAGGACAACGCCCCAGGAAAGCAGCCTGCTCCGGGAGATCGCCCATAAGACATTCGATCACAAGCACCCGGATCATGGAATCCCCCCGAATGAATGTTATCCGCCCCCCGCACCGGCGGGCCCCCGTCTCGAAAAAACCAGGTCGTAGACGGCCGGAAGAACCAGAAGGGTCATGGCCGTCGAACTGATGAGCCCCCCCACCACCACCGCCGCCAGGGGTCTCTGGATATTGGCCCCGGTTCCCGTGGACAGCAAAAGGGGCAGGATCCCGATCGCCCCCACCAGGGCGGTCATCAGGACTGGACGGATCCGGCGGAGGGCGGCTGAGCGGATCGCCTCCCGGGGAAGGCGGCCCTTGGCCTCCTCCTCCTTGGCGAAGGAGAGAAGGAGCACGCCGTTCTGGATCGCCACGCCAAAAAGGGCGATGAAGCCCACCGAGGCGGGAATGCTCAGGTACTCTCCGAATGCCTTGAGGGCCACCACTCCTCCCACGAGGGAAAAGGGGATGTTGAGGAGGATGAGGAGAGTATAGCCGAGAGAGCTGAAGTTCCACATCAACAGGAGGAAGATTCCCATCAGCACCACCGGAACCAGGAGCCGGAGGCGTTCGAGGGTCAGGTTCGTATTCTCGAACTCTCCCCCCACCGACAGGTGGAGCCCCCGGGGGGGCGGAAGCCGGGAGGCCACATCCCGTTCCACCTCCGCCACGACATGGCTCGTGGCCCGGCCGGAGATGTTGAACTGGACCATGATCAGGCGGCTGCCCCCTTCATGATAGATCCGGAAAGGGCCTGTCTCCTCCGAAAAGCGGGCGAGCTGTCCCAGGGGAACCGAGACCCCGCGGGGCGTCGTCAGAAGGATCGTCTTCATGCGCCCCACCGAATCCCGGATCTCCCTGGGAAAGCGCACATGGAGATGGATCCGGCGAACCCCTTTCAGAATCGTCGTCGTCAACCCCTCCGGCCCGATCCCCATCCGGATGACCCGGAGCACGTCGGAGACGTTGAGGCCGTACTGGCTGATCGCCTGGCGGTCGATCCGGATGTCGATGTAGGGCTGGCCGGTGATCCGCTGGACCGTAACGTCCCGGGTCCCCCGGACCTTCCGGATGAGGGAGGCCAGGCGCGTTGAATAGGAGGTGAGGAGATCCAGGTCGTCCGCGAAGACCTTGACCGCCACCTGGGCCTTGGCTCCCGAAACCATCTCGTCGATGCGCTCCTCGATGGGCTGGCTGAAGTCAAAGGAGACCGACGGCAGGGTCCGGTTGAGGCGACGGCTCATCTCGGCCATTAGCCGTCTCTTGCTCATCCCCTTCGGCCAGAGGCTCCTCTTTTTGAGGCGGACATAGATCTCCATGTGGCTCGTCACATCGGTATCGGTGCCCGACTGGGCCCGCCCGATTCGGGACTGGGTCAGAAGAACCTCGGGATAGCTCCGGACAATGCGGTCGACGACCCGGCTGGCCTCCGTCGTCTCCGAGAGGGATGCCGAGGGCCAGAGATCGGCGATGATAAGGACGGATCCCTCGTCCAGAACGGGAATGAACTCCGTCCCGGTCCGGGCCAGAAGGACGGTGGCGAGGGTAATGGCCGCCACTCCCGACAGAAGAACCCCCATCCGGTGGGCCAGGATCCGGTCCAGAACGGGGGCGTAAAACCTCTCGAGCCCCTGCGTCAGCCGTTCCCCGTGCGCTCCGGCACTCCGGGAGGGATCGAGGGACATCATGGAGGGAACGAAGGTCAGGGCCACCAGGAGGGAGAGAAGCAGGGCCACGATGATCGACATTCCCATGGGGGCGAACATCTTGCCGGGCATGCCGGGAAGGAGGAGGATCGGGACGAAGACCACGACGATGATCATGATCGCGAAGAAGACCGGCTTGACGATCTCCCCCGCCGCCTGCACGATCCGGTCCTGGCGGGAGACCTCCGGCATCAGGACCGAGAGGCGTTCGATGTTTTCGGCCATCACGATCGAGGCATCCACCATCATGCCGATCCCGATGACGATTCCCCCGAGACTCATGAGGTCGGCTGTGAGGTGGATCCCCCGCATCACGAGGAAGGTGAGAAGAATGGAGAGGGGGAGACCCGCGGCCACGACGAAGGAGGCCCAGAAGCGTCCCAGGAAGAAGCCCAGGACGAGGATGACCAGGATTCCTCCCTCCACCAGGGAATGGATCACCGTCCGGAAGGCATGCCGGATGAGGGGGCCTTCGTTGTAGAAAGGGACGATCCGGATTCCGGGAGGAAGGAGGGTGCTGTTGATTTCCGAGACCTTCTTCTCGACCCGGGCGAGGGTCTTCAGGGCATTCTCCCCCCGAAGCATGACGACCGTTCCCTTGACGACCTCCCGGTCGTCCAGCAGGGCGTTCCCGCGCCGGACCTCCGGGCGGACCTCCACATCGGCCACATCCCGGACCAGCACCGGAACCCCGTTGCGCTCGGCCACCACCACCGATTCGATATCGCGGCGTCCCCCGATCCGGCCCAGTCCCCGGATCAGGTAATACTCTCCGCCCCGGTCGAGGTAGCCGCCGCCCACGTTCTCGTTGTTCAAGGCCAGAGCCCGCGTCACATCCTGAAGGGAGAGATGGAAGCCGTCGAGCCGGTACGGGTCAACGACCACGTAGTAAGACTTGACGAATCCGCCGTAAGAGAGAACCGAGGCAACGCCCCGGGTGGATAGGAGCGCCCTCTTCACCGTCCAGTCCTGGAGAGTCCGGAGCTTCATCAGGTCGTCGGAGCCGGCCAGTGTGTAGCGGAAGATGTTTCCGGTGGGGGTCGAGACCGCCCCCATGACCGGGCGGGCCCCGGCCGGAAGAAGCCCCTGGAGGGTCGCCAGACGCTCGGAGACCATCGTCCGGGCCCGATAGACCTCGCTCGAACCACCGAAGACCACCGTCACGGCCGACAGGCCGAAGAGCGTCTTCGATCGGACCCGGCGAACCCCCGGAAGGCCGTTCATCGCCGTTTCGATCGTGTAGGTGATCTGCTGCTCGACTTCGAGAGGGGAAAGTCCGGGGGCCTCGGTCAGGATGGTGACCGAAACGGGAGAGACGTCAGGGAAGGCGTCCACGGAGATCCGGAAGACGGAATAGACCCCTCCCGCGGCCAGGAGGAAGAAAATCATCAGGATGACGAGACGGCGATGGAGAAGCCAGCGAAAAAACGCCTTGGCCACGGTCCGCTACTTCCGGCGCTCGAACTGGGCCTTGACCCAGAATCCGTTCCGGACCACCAGATGCTCTCCCGGACGAAGACCCTCCCTGACGGGAACGAGGCCCCCTTCCGATGTCCCGACCGTCACCCGGCGCATGCGGAAGAGATCGCCCTTCTCCTTTACAAAGACCACCTTGTGGCCCCCGGCCAGGAAGACGGCCTTCTTCGGAATCCAGAGGCCCGTTCCCCCCGACGGAACGAGGATCCGGACCGGAAGGAACATCCCGGGGCGAAGCCGCAGGGGCTTGTTGAAGAAGACGCCCCGGACGGTCACGGTCCGGGTCTTCCGGTCGGTGACAGGACTGATGTAGACCACGCGGCCGGAGACCGTCTCTCCGGAGCCGGAAATGCGGACCTTCATCCTCTGGCCGAGGGACAGGAAGGGGACATCCTGCTGGTAGACCCGGGCGTTGATCCGGACCCAGTCCAGATTGGCGATCACGAAAAGGCGATCCCCCGAATTAACAGCCTGTCCGGAGACGACGTTTTTTTTAAGGACGTAGCCCGCGAGGGGGGATCGGATCTTTAGGTTCCGGTGAACGATCCCGGTTTTCTCCAGAAGGGCGATCTCCCGGTCCACCACGCCCAGGTTCCTGAGGCGGGAGAGGGCCGCCTCCCGGATCCTCGGGGAAAACGGACGGGTCGCCCGGCTCCCGTCGCTGATCCTTTCGAGCCGGATGGCCTGCAGGTACTCCTGCTGGGCCTCGATGTAGTCCGGCGAAAAGACCGTGACCAGAACCTGGCCCTTGTCCACCAGATCCCCCGTGTCGGCGTAGACCTGCCGCACATAGCCGAAGATCGAGAGCCGGTGGATCGAGCGGGCGGTCACGTAGCGCATCCGGTCGTCGATGAGCGCGACCGCGCCGTTGGTGCGGATGACCCGGACCCCTCTGCCGGGCTCCACCACGATGCTCCCGATCCCGAGCGTCCTGACCACGTCGGGAGGAATGCGCACCTGATCGGGAAATGCCCGGACCGCGGGAGGAGCCCCCATCAGAAAGATGAGCAAAAACATAGAAATGGGGGCGAGAGAGCGGATGATACCCATACCTAGGCCAGACCGGGGAGGGAGGGAGGGGCCGCTTGCTTCCGGCACCGGATGACCTTCCAGATCGAATAGGCCAGAACCGGAAGGGCCACGCCGGCCATGATGATGCCGATCATCCAGTTTTCGAGGTCGACCTCGGTCCCGTAGAGATGGAGGATTTCCTGAAGAAGCCCGCCAGCCACGAAAACCACCCCGCCCCCCAGGAGGGTGAGGCTTCCCGTCCGAAGTCCGATGACCGCGATTTCATGGTCGTCGAACTTCCGGGTGGTCCGGAGGGAGGCGCCGAAAAGCCCGCCGAGAATCATGAGCATGGCGGTGGTCCCAAGGCCGAACAAAAGTCCCGGAAGGAATCCCAGCCAGGGAGAGCCCATGTGCGGGGCGGCCACGGTATAGACGAACATGGCGAAGGGCCCCACCCCGAAGCCGGCCACGAAGCCGTGGATCATCGCCCAGCGGGTCGGAAAGGGTTCGGCGGAAGCGGCCGCCCCCCCCGATCCTCCGTCGGGCTGGTGGTGGCCCCCGAAGACTGAGGTCGAGCGTTCCGCCCCTTCGCTTGGTTCGTGGTGATGGCCCAGAAGGTGAAAGTGCAGGTAGCGTCCTTTTTTCTGGATTTGCCATCCGGCCCAGAGCATGACCGCCCCGACAACCATATTCACGAAGGAATTGATCGACTCCTTCGTGAACCAGGAAAAAAGGAGGAGGTAGGAGATCTCCGATCCGATCGCCCGCTGGAGGGTGAAGGCCAGGGAAAAGAAGAGGCCCGATTTCAGACCCTTCCTGCCGGAGGCGTTCCCGATGGCGTAGCTGAAGGTGATAGGCCAGGTATGCTCGTCGGGGAGAATGCCGTGAAGAAGACCGTACCCGAACGATTGGAGGAGCAAGGATATCATGAGACCGCCGTTGTGAAGGTTAACCGGGAAAAACGCAGGAACTCCCGATTAATGATACATCATCTCAACAAGCGCGATCAAGAAAAAACCGGAAAAACTTTAAATGACCAAGCGTTCACGAATATTCATCCACGGAAGGAATGATCAGGAGAGGAGTCGATAGCGGACCATTCCATGAAACTTTTCATAGCGGCGGACGAGAAGCGCCTCCCGCCCGAGGAGCCCGACCTCGGAGAGCGCCGCCGTGAGGGATGCCTTGAGGGTCTGGCTCATCTTCGCCACATCTTTCTGGGCCCCGCCTTCCGGTTCCGAGATGATCTCGTCCACGATTCCAAGGCCGTGGAGGTGACGGGCGGTCATGCGCAGCTGGGCGGCGGCATCGGCCGATTTGGCCGGATCGTTCCAGAGGATCGCCGCGCAGGCCTCGGGAGAGATGACCGAATAGATCGAGTTCTCGAGCATGAGGACTCTGTCCGCCACTCCAAGAGCCAGAGCCCCGCCGCTTCCCCCTTCCCCGATCACCGTCGCGACGATGGGAACAGCGATCTCGAACATCTCCTGGATGTTCCGGGCGATCGCCTCGACTTGTCCGCGCTCCTCGGCCTCGATTCCGGGATAGGCCCCGGGGGTATCGATCAGGGAGACGATTGGAAGGTTGAACTGTTCCGCCAGCCGCATGACCCGAAGCGCTTTCCGGTAACCCTCGGGATGGGCCATGCCGAAATTCCTCTGAACCCTGTCCTTGAAGGACTTTCCCTTGTAGTGGGCGATGATCGCAACGCTCTGGCCCTCAAGAGAGGCGAGCCCCGCCAGGATCGATGGATCGTCCCGGAAGGAGCGATCTCCATGAAGCTCTATGAAGTTTGAGAATATTCTCTGGACATAATCCCACGCCGTCGGCCGGTCGTTGGCACGGGCGAGAAGGACCCGGTTCCATGTCTCTGAGACGGGTTCGGATCTCTCGAGAACGACCAAGGCTTCTTTTCGCGACATCAAAGTCTCCCAAAATGTTGCATTCGAACGGAATCCATGAAGCGGGATTCCCCCGGGCCGAAGGGACAGCCCAATCAGGATGTAGAATAGTCCGAAGGGAAAACGTTGTCAAAAATTGATTGAAACTCAAACCATAAACCTTCGGAAGGTCGGTCAAAAGCCCCCGGCGCAGACCCTAAAGAGATAGGATCAGAAGCAAGGAGGTCTCTCCTCCCTCAATCAGCAATCCCGCCAAATCCCCCGAAAGTCCGTCGCTCCGGTTCAGAACCTGCCTGCCGGCAATCCACAGCCCTCCCAGTAGAAGAAGCGAGGCCAGGCCCACCCGGCCACCTCCCGTCCCAAAGGCGACAAGGACTCCGGTAAGGGCTGCGAAAAAAGGGGGGGGCCATCCGGGCTCGAACAGAAGGGCGCCAAGCCCTCCGGAAGGAGCCGGTCGTCCCCGGGAGAGAATCTTGACGAGAAGGGGAAGAAAACCCCGGGACAAAAAGGGGGCCAGAAAAATGGCCGTCGGCTCCGGGTTCGCCAAGAGAAGGCCGATCCACTTGCCGAGAAGCAGAAGGTTCAGGGAGACGATGGCGTAGACCCCTTTGCGGGGGTCCTTCCGGATGCGCCGTTTTTCTTCGATGGACACGGGGACCAGCGCCGCTTCCAGGGAATCGGCGACGCCATCGAGATGGAGGGCCCCCGTCAGGGCGATCCAGAGAAACAGAAGGAGAAAGGCCTGCAGAAAGGATGGAAGAGGGCGGGGCAGGAGAGTCGGAAGCCAGGCCGCAAGCGAGAGGAGCCCTCCCAGGATGAGTCCCGTGGCCAAAAGGGGAATGGCCCCCAGACGGGACGGCATCCCCGCCTCGTGCACCCCGGACGGGACGGGCAGACGGGTCAGGAAGGAAAGGGCGAAGAGCAGACGGTCCAGAAAGCGGTCCCGCCCCTCCGGCGGATTCACCCCTCTTCGGCCTGGGAGACCTGGGCCTCCTCGAAGGTCGCCATCTGGTTGTAGAGCGCGACGGCCGACTCCACAATCGGGTACGCAAGGGCCGCCCCCGAACCTTCCCCCAGACGCAGATCAAGGGAGAGAAGCGGGGACAGTCCCAGATGTTCGAGAATCCGTCGGTGGCCCGGCTCCACGCTCACATGGCTGGCCATAAGCCAGGGACGGATCTCCGGGATCAGCGTCACCGCCGCCAGGGCGGCCGTCCCAGTGATGAAGCCGTCGAGGATCACCGGGATCCGCCGAACGGCTCCGCCGATGATGAATCCGGCCAGGGCCGCAATCTCGTAGCCTCCGACGGCGAACAGCCAGTCCATGGGAGAGGCCAGAAGAGGACGGTAGCGGGCGAGGGCCTGATCGATGACACGGATTTTCCGAAGTCTGCCCTCGGAGGTCAGGCCGGCTCCCGATCCGGTCAGATCCTCCGGAGGGTGGCGAAGCAGGGCCGCGGCCAGGGCTGCGGAAGCGGTCGTGTTTCCGATCCCCATCTCCCCCGTCATCAGAATGGTGGCCCCGGACTCGGCGGCCAAAACGGCCATCTCCATGCCGGCCTCCATGGCCTGGATTCCCTCCTCAGGAGTCATGGCGGGCTCCTGGGCGAAGTTTCGGGTTCCGGCCCGCACCTTTCGATGCACCAGTCCGGAAAGGGAGCCCAGATCCCCGTTGACCCCGACATCCACGATCCGGAGGTCGAAGCCGTGGAGCCGCGAAAGGACCGTGATGGCCGCCCCGCCACCCAGATAGTTCATCACCATCTGCCGGGTCACCGACTGGGGGTAGGCCGAAACCCCCTCCTCCGTCACCCCGTGATCCGCGGCAAAGACCGCGCAGAATCCTTTCGTGGCGGGAGGACGGTCCGATCCGTGGAGGCGCGAATACCAGAAGGCCACTTCCTCGAGCCGTCCCAGGCTCCCGAGAGGCTTCGTCAGATGGTCGAGACGGTACCGGATGGCGGCATCGAACCCACTATCCGGCGGACGGACCTCACGGGCCCACCAGGAAACCGGAGGATGAAGAGGCGAAGAGGACGACTCGGAGGAGATATCCGGAGATTGCGTGTTCTTTTTCTGGGTCACCGTCAAATCCTCCCCGATGTGGTGGATCGATTCCCTCCGGGCTACCGGAGGCGGAGCGGACACCCCATCATCACGGCGTAGACCTGGGATGCCTCATGGGCCAGACGCTGGTTCCAGAGCCCGATGCGGTCCGCAAATCTCCGGGCGAGGGGGGAACCGGCGACACCGCCCAGTCCGACCTCCTCGGTCACGATCACCGTGGTGGCCCGCCTCCCGGAGAGAAGGCTGGAAAAACGCTCGATCCAGGGATTGATCTCCTCCTCAAGAAGCTCCAGGACGCAAAACCCCAGACTGTCGAGAAGCAGGGGCCGGGTCCGAAGATCGCCCCCCTCCTCCAGACGGCCCGAGGCCAGAAGGGCGCGGAATCCTTCCTCCACCGTAAAAACGCCCGATGGGCGGGAGGCCCGGTGGAGGGCGATCCTCGACTCCATCTCGGAATCTTCTGCCCGTCCCGTGGCCCAATAGACCCAGGAATGCTGGTGGCGGTGGAGAAGAAGCGACTCGGCAAAGACGGACTTTCCCGAGCGCACGCCGCCCGAGACGAGAATCAGATCTGTCATCCCGTCAGGGTCTCCGTCTCAGGCGGGCCAGGATCTCCTCCCCCCTGCGCGACTCGACGGAATGCTCGGTGATGGCGAACTCGAGAAAGTCGAAATCCCTTTTGAAAAGCCCCCGGACCTCCTCGGCGGTTGTCGTCCATGGGGGCCCGCCTTCCCGGCCGTGGACATAGAAGAGGCCGACCAGCTCGCCACCGGGACGTATCATCCGGACCGCCATCCGGACATAGTCCGCCCTCCTGTCGGGATCGATGGCGCAGAAACAGGTCTGTTCAAGAAGATAGTCGAAAACCCCATGCTTTTCGGGATCCAGAAGAAACAGGTCCTCCTGGATGAAGGTCACCTTGACCCCCTCCTTCTCCGATTGGAGTCGGGCCGCTGCGATGGCCTCGGGCGCAAAGTCCACGCAGGTCACCCCGAAGCCCATCCGGCCCAGATAGATCGCTTCCCATCCGCGGCCGGCCCCGGGAATCAGGACCGTCGAATAGGGGGCGATCTTGCCGGACTCCACGAGATGGACAAAGGGGGGAGAGACGCGTCCCAAATCCCATCCAGTATTTTTTTCAAGATAACGGCTGTTCCAGAAATCCATTTCGGGCATTGCGCGCTCCAGAGTCGTTGAAGGTCGTCTGAGCCCCGATATTACCAGAAAACCCCAACCAACTCGAGTCCCCCTCCGGCCTGTGGCCCTGTTGGGTCCGGAGACACCCATTTCCCAGCGGCAAACGGGTCCAGGAGCAATTTCTGGGCCGTGCGGAGGAGGACAGCGCATGATAAGATCGTCGGAAGCCATTTTTCGCACTGAATTAATGCGACATCAACATAGGACCGCATATGGGATTCTTTTCGACATGGTCCCCCGACCACGCAGGGATCCGCCCCCTGGACTCCAGGGAGCGGATCTATGGTTTTATGGACCTGTTCTGGAACTGGTTCGGAGACAGCGCCAACGCCTCGAGCTGGTACTTCGGCGGTCTTCTGGCTCTGGCCGGACTTCCCGTCCTCTTCTGGAACACGCTCCTCTGGTCCCCCCTGATCATTCTTCCCTGGGCCCTTCTGGCCCTCATTTCCTTCAGAACGGGGGCTACAACCGTCCTGCTCGCCATTCCGGCACTCGGCACACGGGGGGGCGCCCTTTTTCTGGGGATTGCCGAAACGGTGGTCCAGATCGGCTGGACCACCGTGACCACCTACATAGGGGCCGTCTCCCTGGTCCGAATCTGGTCCGGCTCAGCCTCCCCTTCGCTCGGGGGACACTCTCTTTCCCTCACAATGGCCATCCTGGCGATCGCCCTGGTCCAGGGGGTCACCGCCTCCCTCGGGGCCGGAGCGATCCGGGGACTCAAGTGGGCCACATCTCTCCTGCTTCTGGTCTTCGGGGGAATCGAGAGCTGGCAGGTTTTTTCCCACTGGAGGCTCCGAGAAATTCTCGCATTCCGACCACAGAGTCCCCCGCCGTTTGGCCCTGTCCGGCTTTTCGACATTTCCTTCGTCAACGTCTGGACATGGCTTCAGGTCGGAGACTTCGCGCGTTTTTCGAAGAGCGGCCGCGGGGCCCTGATGGGGTCCTGGCTGGGTCTCTGGATCGGACAGGCCTGGTTCGTCCTGGTCGGGGCGACGGCCCTTCTGGGTCTGGGACTCCTGAGCGGACACCTGGATCCGGAGGATAGCGATCCATCCCGTCTGATGGCACGGCTGGGACTTTCCGGGATCGCCCTGTCCGTGATCTTCCTCTCCTGCGTGAGCGTCAGCTCGAGCAATCTTTACGGTGCAGGGCTGGGCCTCCTCTCGCTCATGGGGGAGAAATCACGAAGGCGCGGACCGGGGCCCGCTCTGCTCTTCGTCTCCATTCTGGCGATGGGGGCCGCCTTCATTCCTTTTCTCTTCGACAGCTTCATTCAATACTTCACCGGCTTTCTTACCGCGATCGGAGGGCTCTTCATCCCCCTGTGGAGTCTGGTTTTGGCCGACTTTCTCCTGAGACGCCGAAGCCGAATCCATCCGGAGGCCCTTTTCGATTTCACTCCCGGCTCCCTTTACTGGGGAACGGGCGGGGTCAACCCGGCGGGACTCGTGGCTCTCTTTTTCGGCATTCTCTTCTACTACGGATTTCCAGAGATTTACCCCCGGATTGCCGGATCGATCGGGATCAGCCTTCCCGCCATCCTGGTGACGGGGTCTCTCTACCTCTTCCTCTCGCGCCTCCTCGACTACCGTTCTCCGGGCCAAGCATAAAAAAAGGGAGAGGGATCCGTCCGGATCCTCTCTCCCTCATATGAAAAACTTCGTTCGGCTTACTTTTTCTTGGCCGCCTTGACATTCACCGTTTCGCGAAGGGCCTTCCCAGGGGAGAACTTTGGAGCAGTCTTCGCTGCGATCCGGATTTCCTTGCCTGTCTTCGGATTCCGACCGGTCCGGGCCTTTCTCTGGACTGTTCCGAAGGTGCCGAACCCCACGATCGTCACCTTCTCCCCCTTCTTCATGGACCCTTCGATCGCCTTTAGAAATCCATCGACCACTGAGTGAACATCCTTTTTGGACAGCTTTGATGATTTCGAGACCTTTTCGATGAGCTCCGTCTTGTTCATGAAGCATCTCCTTCAAGAAGGTGGGATTGAGCCTGCAACGACCACTCTATGAGAAATATGAAATTCTAAAACAGGCTTCAGGCAAAGAATAGAACAAGAATTTAAAAAAAGATAGTCCATCCCTAATAGGATTTTTCGATTTCTGGAAAGCGGAAGACTGACGTCACGGCCGGCGGATGGCGGCAAAATGCCCAAGCGCCCTGTCCCGGGAGGACTTCAGCTCCACCAGGGGGGGTGGATAGGTGGTGCTCCCGGAAGAGCCAGGGAGTGTGGACAAAGCGGTCCGGCACACCGGAAAGCTCTGGAATGAAGCGCCGCACATATTCGCCACGGGGGTCGAAACGCTCTCCCTGAAGGACGGGGTTGAAGACCCGGGAAAATGGAGCCGCATCGGTTCCGCAACCCGCAACCCATTGCCAGGAGGCGGCGTTGCTGGCGGGATCGTAGTCGATCAGGTTGTCAGCGAACCAGGACAACCCCGCCTTCCAGGAAACCCCCAGGTTTTTGACCAGAAAGCTCGCCGCGACCATCCGGACCCGGTTCGGCATCCACCCAGTCAGCCTGAGTTCGCGCATGCCGGCGTCGACGATGGGATAGCCGGTTTCACCCCTCTGCCAGGCCGCAATTTCCGGGCCGTCGTCCTTCCAGGGATATGACAGGAATTCGGTGCGCAGGGGGAGCTCCGCAAGGTCGGGGAAGTGGCGCAGCAGGTGCGCGGAAAACTCCCGCCATCCAATCTCCGAGAGAAACTTTTCCCGGTCCTCCCCGGGAGCTCCGGCCTCCTCGACTTTCCACCAGATCTGGCGCTGGCTTACCTCTCCGTCGGCCAGATGGGGAGAGAGCCGCGAACTCCCTCCTTCCAGAGGAAAATCCCGGCGGACGGCGTATCCGTGCAACTCCCTGGTGACGAACTCATCCAGCCTCCGGGCCGCCGACGCCTCCCCCGGCGTCCATAGGGTCCGCATCGTTTTGGCCCAGTCGGGATCCCAGCCCCATTCCTCCAGACTGTCGCCATTTTTGACCGGAACTCCGTCGATCCGGGACGGAGCCGGAAGGGGGCGTTCCGGGAGAAGCTCGGCGCGGATCCTCCGCCAGAACGGAGTAAAGATCTTCCAGGGGTCCTTCCGCCCTTCCGGAAAAAAGTCGGGGGTAACCAGATAGTCGTCGGGGTCCCGGACAAAACGGATCCCCTGGTCCGAAAGCGCCCTCTCCACCCGCTCGTCCTGTTGTCGCTCCGGCAAGGTTCGGCCTTCGCAGGCGCGGACGGTCCCGATTCGGCTCCGGCGGGCCAGGGCGGGAAGGATTTCCTCCGCCGACCCACGGAGGAGGCACATCCGGACGCCGTAACGTTCGAACCCGGAGGCCAGGGCGCGAAGGCTGCCCTGGCGCCACCATTTCCGGGCTCCGTCCGGAGGAATATCAAGGGAGGGATCCCAGAGATAGACCGGAAGAACGGCTCCTTCCCTGGCGGCCTCTGTCAGGGAATAATTGTCGGAGAGACGGAGATTGTTCCGGATCCAGACGATCGATTTCATGGGACGACTCCTGAGATAATCCGTCGACCCCCCTTAACGGGGTGGACCAGTCCGTATCAGTCGAGCTCATCCTCCTCTTCCCGGACACGCTCAAGAACCGGATCTGGGGGCGAGGAAACGGGGGAGAGCGGCGGGGGGACCACCGCCATCCGGTCCGCCAAAAAACGGGAAAGAATCGGCCCCACCAGAAGAACCGCCAAGAAGCGCATTGTCTGGAGGGCCATGATGAAAGATGTGTCCACCGGAGCGCCCGAGGCGGCAATGATCGCGACCGAATCCATCCCTCCGGGGCTGGTGGCGAGAAAGGCGGTTAGGGAATCCATGCCAAGAACCGTGACCAGAAGAAACGCGAGAGCCCCGGAGAAAGCGACAAGAGCGAAGATCGCCAGGAGCATTCTTGGAAGGGCCCTCAGGGCGTGACGGAGAATGGGCCGGGTGAACCCCAGCCCGATCCCCCACCCCAGAAGGGCGTAGGAGACCGCGAGAAGCTCGGGGGGCAGGGTGATCGACAGAAACCCGCCCGCCTGCAGAAAGGCGCCGAGGATCATCGGCACCAGCATGGAGCCCGCCGGAACTTTCAGAAGTCGCCCCGCCACCGCTCCCGCGCCGGCGACCAGCAGGGTCTCGCCGAATGGACCAAGGGAGACGGAGGCAAGCCAGCCGCCACCACCGGGTGTGGCCGGGGGAAGGGAGAGGCGGAAGCGGACGACCAGTGAGGCGACGGTCACGACCACCGCCACGCGCAAATACTGCATGAAAGCCACCAGCCGGGCATCCGCGCCGTAGGACTCCGCCATCACCATCATCACGGAGGCCGCTCCGGGGGACAGTCCCCAGATGGCGGTCGAGCCCTGAAATACCCTGAGGCGGCCCAACAGCCATCCGAGAAAGCTCGAGGCGGCAACGGTGGCGAGCACCACACCCAGAAGAATCCCTCCCTCCGTCCGGAGGGAGACGAGGATCGAGGGGGTGAGAATGCGGGCGATCATGGTTCCGATGACGGCCTGGGAGGCGACGTGAAAAAAGGGGGGAACACGAAGGGAGACTCCGGATGTGGAGAGAAGGATCGCCGCCGCCATGGGACCCATGAGAAGGGCGGCCGGAAGGCGCGCCAGGGTAAATATTCCCGCCATGAGGACGGACAGGAGGATCAGAAGGAGCCACTGAAGACCCGGCGCCTGCCGGCGAAGGAATACACGTGTCACGCCCATTCTTTGGCCACCCCGGTTCCTGAGCAGTCCGGCGGGAAGGGGAAAGTGCGCTTCAGGAGCGACCTCGTTCGAGAATGAATATATGGTAGCGGTTCTCGAGAGAGACATGCCCTGTGGATGGATCCCGGTGGATCTCGAAGGCCGCAGCGGCCCGTTCGACAAGCTCGCTGCGAAGCTCCGGACGATCTGCGACGAGGAGGGCCAGCCGACCGGTTCCCACGAGAACCTCCGCCGCGGAGCGGGTGTCGGGAAAGCGGAACCGGTGCCAGTCGGAGACGACCTCGCGAATCAAAAATCCCGCCTCTCGGGCCATCCGGTCGAGCCATGGGGATCGCCCCGGCGAGTAGGGGGATTCGAGGGGAGGAAGGACTCCCTCGAAAGGATGCGGCCACTCCGCGACGATTCGCCGGGATACGGCTCCCAGCTCCGTCTCCTCGGGCAGGCCCCATGCGGAGAATCCAAAGACGCCACCGGGAGCCATGATGCGGGCAACCTCCCTCATCTGTCCTTCCGAATCGCGCGAGAAGATCGTTCCCATGGAGGAGACGACCGTTCCGAAGCTTCGGGGGCCAAAGGGAAGATGATCCTGGTCGGCCACCACGCCATGGCTTCCGGCGACCCTTTCCCGCGTAAAACCGACCATGCGGCGGGAAAAGTCGCATCCGACCGAAATGGAAGACGCGGTACGACCCGACAGGGCCGACAGAACCGTGCCCGGTCCGCAGGCCAGATCGAGGACGGGAGTCGGCAGGGGTCTAGGAAGAAGGGCCGCCAGACGATGCGCGATCACCTCGAGGTGGAGCCCGAATCCCTTCCGGTAGTCGACCGCCGCCCTCTCCCATCCTTCCCGGATTGGAGTGGTCTTCGCCTTCGGGTCTGTCATTGCCTCTCCTTTCGTGATTGACGCAGGGACAACGCTCCTGAGAAAGGCTGATACCATGGATAAGAACGATACTCTTCGGCGCCTCGGAGAGATCCTTGATGGAGCCGACGGACTGATCCTTACGGCCGGAGCCGGCATGGGAGTCGACTCGGGACTCCCTGATTTCCGTGGAACCCACGGTTTCTGGGAGGCCTACCCGGCCCTCGGGGGGAGCGGAATCCGCTTCGAGGAGATCGCCAACCCCCGGGCCTTTCGTGAGGATCCCCGCCTGGCCTGGGGATTTTATGGCCACCGGCTGGCGCTCTACCGCCGGACAAGACCACACCGGGGATTCTCCCTCCTTCTCGCCCTTTCCTCCCGCTATTCCCTGGGGGTTTTTGTCTTCACGAGCAACGTCGATGGACAGTTCCAGAGAGCGGGATACCCGGAGGACCGGATCCTAGAATGCCACGGCTCGATCCACATGCTGCAGTGTCTCGACAACTGCCGGGACCTCCTCTGGAGTGCGGACGGGATCGATCCCGAGGTCGACGCAAGAACGGGACGACTCCTCTCCGCCCTTCCTGTCTGCTCCCACTGCGGGGCCCTGGCCCGCCCCAGCATCCTGATGTTCGGGGACGATGGATGGAACGATCGGCGAACCCTCGCCCAGGAAGAGCATTTCCGGCATTGGAGGCAACGGGTCCGCCGACCCGTCGTCGTCGAGATCGGGGCGGGAACGGGAGTTCCCACCGTCCGCCTCTTCGGGGAAGCCCAGGGAGCACCGCTCGTCCGGATCAATCCCCGGGAAGCCTCGGTCCGCGGAAAAAACGGCCTTTCGCTCACGTGTGGCGCCATCGAAGGGATCGACCTTCTTCTCCGGTCTGTCGGGAAATCCGGAATCTCCCCAGAGCCTCCATGACGAGTGGGGGCTGAGATTTCCGGATTCCTTCCGGACAGCATTGGGGGGAGGCTTCGGTCCTCCTTCGTTCATTCTAACAGGGAGAGCAGACCGGGGAAACAAGGGAATTCGCGGATTCCTTTCCCACCCATTCCGGAAGATCCCTGGCATCGCTCTTCCAAAAAGGTTTTTCACATGATTCACTTGACAGTGTCATGCCGTCAGGATATAGGATCAATTGACACAGTGACCCACAGGAACGGGAATGTCCACGGTTCTCATCGGTCAAGGCCATCAACGGCGGAGAACTGCCGGCCTTCGTTTTGTCTGCCGGAACTCTCCATGGACAAAGACCTTCATGCCAAAAGGAGGAGACTATGGA
This sequence comes from Nitrospirota bacterium, assembly GCA_021840555.1. Taxonomy (GTDB): domain Bacteria; phylum Nitrospirota; class Leptospirillia; order Leptospirillales; family Leptospirillaceae; genus UBA4572. The sequence continues at coordinate 3,500 of JAKBXW010000026.1, read as the reverse complement.
CCCGGTAGGTCCCCAGGCCCCGCTCGATGTTCCCCAGGGGCAACGAAAAACATGGGAGGAGAACTACAGGCGGATGACCCAAAACCGGGGACGACTGTTCCTGATGGCCGGAGACCAGAAGGTCGAACATCTGAACGACGACTTCCACGGAGAAGGAATCAATCCGGAGGACGCCTCTCCGGAACACCTCTTCAGGATCGCCGCCGCCTCTCCCATCGGATGCTTCGCGACCCAGATGGGACTGATCGCCCGGTACGGGGGGAGCTACCCGGAGATCCCCTATCTGGTCAAACTCAATTCGAAAAGCCACCTGGTCAAGACAGCCCAGCGGGACCCCGTCTCGCGACAGTGGCAGACGATGGAGCAGGTTGCTGGCTTCATCGCCTCATCAGGGCTCAGGATCGTGGGGGTGGGGTATACCATCTATCCAGGAAGCGAGCATGAGGCCGAGATGCTGACCGAAGCGGCCCGTCTGATCGTGGAAGCCCACAGGATGGGGCTTGTCGCCGTGATCTGGGCCTATCCCCGTGGAAAGGCCGTCACCCGGGAGCAGGATCCCCATCTGGTGGCCGGTGCAGCCGGACTGGCCGCCTGCATGGGGGCGGACTTCGTCAAGGTCAATCCTCCCCTCTCCCCGGAGGGGAAACCGGAAGGCCGTCTCTTGGCCGAGGCCGTCAAGGCGGCCGGAAGAACGGGGGTCGTCTGCGCCGGAGGCCACGAAACGACCCCGGAAGACTTCCTCGGCCGTCTCCACGATCAGATCTGCGAGGGAGGGACCGTGGGGTGCGCCACCGGTCGCAATGTCCACCAGCGCTCCCTGGAGGAGGCCATAGCCCTCTGCCGGGCGATCCACGCCGTAGCGGTCGAGGGCGAACCTCCCCGGGAGGCCCTGCGGTTCTTCCGGAAATGATGAGGGATGCGCCCTTCGGCTTCCGGAGGGGATCAATAAGGGCGCAGCGCCGGGTGTATACGCTGAAGGATGGGGATATTCCAGATGAAAAAGGTTCTGAAAGAGCGATCGGCCTTGTCCCGGATTTCGATCGCGGGACTTCTGGTCATAGGATTCCTGGCCTTTGTTCCGAAGATTGCCTTATCGGAGGATCTTGAAAAGAAGGCCCAGGATGCGGGAAAGGATTTGTCCCGGTCGATTCGGAATGGAATCAAGCAATCGGAAGACTATCTCAAAAGCGACTCCTTCCACCGGACGGTGCATCGGATCGCATCCGGAGCCGCGGAGGCCGTCCGGGAAAGCGGAGACTGGGCCAGCCGCAAGCTGGACTCTATCGGAACCCACGAATCCCCCTCCAAATAATTACGGGATTCTCCTCTTCCCGAAAAAGGATCAACGACTGCCCAGGAACGGGTCACCTCTCCGGGTGACCCGTTCTCCCCTCTCCACTGGAAAAGAGGAACTTCCTCTTTTTCCCCGGGGTTCCCCCCCCGGAGCCTTAATCCTCGTCGACACTTCCGTGTCCCCATGAGAACCTTTGTCCGGAATAAAAAATACCGATCTTCGTAATTTTGGCCCAGTCACTTTCCGAAAAATCCCGGGCCCATCCCCCTCGGAAAATCTTTTCCAGTGAGTCCGCCTGCCAGCTCCCGGGAAGGAATCTGGCGGACGGAGAGGTGAAAAAGCTCTGATCGAAGACCTATTGCCCAAACAAACCCTTGATCGCACTTCCGGCTTTTTCAAGCGAATTCCCAACGGATTTTGCCAGAGCCCCGAAATTCACGGCCCCTTCCAGCTTCTCTTTCAGGGAGTCCCCTATTTTCAGGCCCAGCTCTTCTGGAGGGACTCCGCCTTCAGACCTTCCGATGTTGTTCAAGGCAATATTGGGGAGATCCACGGAAACCATTCGGCCTTTCATGAATGCCGCACTCGCCTGGGCCTTCGCATTCCTGATGACCAGTCTTCCAATGATCAACTTCTTGCCGCCTTTCTTCTCCCCGACTTTTTCTCCGGAAGATCCGCCTTGTTCGGCGATATGTTTTCGGATGGCATCGAAATTGGTGGTGCCGTTTGCCTGCTCATAGATGACATCCGGAGCGGAAACGACGATCTTTTTGACAATAACCACTGGCTTTGCAATGCTGGCAATGTCGAGAACGATCTCGATTTCGCCGACCTTGAGCGCATAAGGAGTCCTGAATCCAGCAGGATTGCCGACAACGAAGCCCCGGACAATCCCCGTCCCCTCGGCCGCCCTGATTTCGACAGAGGCAACATGGACCTTCGTCCCCGTCATCTGACTTCCGTATTTCTCGATGGCGTTTTTGACCAGCGTGTCCAGATTGTTGTGCAGCCACAAAAATGCAATTCCCAGAACGGCGAGCAAAAGACCCAGTACGATGGCTGCTTTTTTCATTATTTACCTCTTTTGTTTGTCCTTCAAAGTCGCTTTTCAGTTCAGCACTTCTCGTAGAAGAGGCGATCTTCTATGCCTCCTTCTTCCGGATGGCTCCGGCGAATGGGTGTAGATTCTTAATCGTGTGTTTATAACAGCCATTAAAGAAAGATGGAAGAGCCCGTACCCTTTGTTTTTCTTGATCATTTTTTTAACTTTCCGGTGATCCATTTCCGGGGCTTCAGATGGCGTATTCGAGGGTCTCCGAACGGATTTTCCCGATCGCCCGATCTACAATGCCCGAAACAGCCTGGGCCAGCGAGCTCCTGGCCTGGGCTTCGGCCTCCCGGATCGCCTGAACCGAGGCATTGATCGTGGGCTGATGGGCCTTCCGGATCTCCTCCAGCGCCTCTTTCGCCTTCCCCTTGATCCGCTCAGTGTGCTGTGTCAACGAAAATGGCACTTTTCTGGTTTGCACCGATCAGGCTGAGCGGGTCTCCTGACGAAGCAGGGCCTGTCTCTGACGGCGGTCTTTTCTGGCTTTTTCCAGAGCGTCTTTTCGCCTTTCAAGACGCTGCTTGATGTTGTCTTCTCCTTTGAGGTAATCAGCCGGGGTGAGATAGTTGAGAGCGGAATGAAGCCGTTCGTGGTTGTATTCGTGGACGTAGGTCTCGATGATTTTCTTGGCTTCCTCAAATCCCCCCAAGGCTTGAGTCCGGACGCATTCCGATTTGAGGGTCTTATGGAATCGTTCGATCTTTCCGTTGGATTGAGGATGTCCCACACGGATCCGGGAATGAACCACCTCCTGGTCTCGCAGGTAGGAGCGGAACTCGGTGGAGAGATATTGGGGGCCGTTGTCGGAGATGATGCGGGGTTTGGCCAGGCCCTGGGGAAGGGTCTCCAACGCCCTCTGGATGACGAGCTCGACATCGGCGGTCGTCATGGACAGACAAAGATCCCAGAAGACGATGGCCCGGGAATAGCCGTCGAGAACACTGATGAAGAAATAATGCGTACCCCGCAGGTTGATATACGCAATGTCGCTGTGCCATTGCTCATGAGGCCTCTTGGGCTGATGGAAGCCTTGTCGGGAGGCTTTTCGTCCCTCCGGAAGAGTCCATCGGCTGGACAGGCCGGCCTCTCTGAGCACTC
>JAKBXW010000117.1 GCA_021840555.1 Nitrospirota bacterium | reverse complement strand
GAACACCGCCTGCGCCTCGGCACGGATCTCCGCCTCTTCCGGACGGCCGGACCGGGAAAGTGCCCCGATCATCTGCCTTTGGTACCCCGCCTCCAGGGCGATCTGAAGCAAGGCATCGACATGGTGTGCAGGATCGGCGGATGGGGCGGAAACAGAGGCCTCACGAAGAACCTCCTTCCATTTTTTCTCGAGATACATGTTCTTCCGGAGATTGAAAAGAATGGCATCCCAGACCAGGCGGATGGCGAGAAGCTCGCGCATCGTGTCGTCCTTTCCTCCGGCAAGTTCGGCCTGCCAGCGCAGGTAGCGGGCCCAGGCCGCCCATCCCCCGACGCTCAAAAGCGACGCGTAGAGGTAGTCGCCCATCGCTTTCTCGGGGACGTCGAGGACTCTGAGCGCCCAGGAGATGGCCGCGCCGGGGGAGGGTGGAAGGGCGGAAATTTCCCGTGCCATTCCCCGAAGTCCCATCATCCACGGACTCTTGTCGAGGGCGGCGTATTTGAGCCATCCCCGATAGAGCGTCTCCTTCTTCCAGGGCAACGGCCACAGGGACTGCCCTTCGTCGAACCAGGCGGCGCAGTACTGGCTGATCCGCTCCACGGCAAACTCCGACCATTCCTTCCGGTCGAAGCTTGCCAGGAAGCTGCTGAACAGGGGGAAGGTCTTTGGAACGGAAACGTCCTTTTCCGAGAGGGCCTTCTCCAGGGCGTCAACATCCCAGGAACTTCCCGTCTGACGGAGGGCTTCCGCCAGATCTTTCCGCGTGATGCGGCCGCTCGCGACCTGCTCGCGGTAGTATTCCCGGGGCATGCAGAGCCCGGTTCCGGTGATGCGTTCGAGATCGGCTCCCGCCTTCCAGAACGGCTTGTCGGCCATTCCGAAGTAGGGATTGACCGCCACAAAGTTTTTGAGGGGCCACACGGGGGCAATCATCTGGCAGGCCGCCTCCACCTTTTTGTCGATGGCATTCACAGGTCGATCGATGACGTTCATGGGAGCACCTCGCTGGGGTTGGAGCGTGAAGGATGCGGTGGGCGGACGGCCGCTTCCGTGGCCGGCCTCCCCACCATCCGGGCAATGAAGATGTCGACGTAAAGGCCGTTGTAAAGATGAACGTAGACGGCCTGCCAAAAGGGCTTCCCGAGAATCTCAGGAAGCCGTTGCTGAAGGAGAAGAAGACCGATGAAGACGACCGCAATGCCTCCCAGGATTCCCCGCTGGACGGCATCTTCCGAAAATCCCGCGGCCGGAAGGCTCGACCCGAGAATCAGATCGAACACCCTGTGGAACCCGAAATAGGCGGTGCAGACTGCCGCGCTCATTCCCCCCGTCCACAAGAACAGGGATCCCATGCCGGCATGCCGGGCATTCAAGGCCGGAAGCATGAGCTGGGTGACTCCCACCGACAGGACCATCCCCAGGACGATCAGGGCCGGCTGCTGTTGAAAGGCGATGCCGAAGAGGCTTCCCACGGCAAAGGTCATCAGGGCTCCAATGGAAAGTCCCAGAAAGGCCCGAAGAGCGGAGGACGATTCCGGGGTGGCCGGAAGGGCCGGGGCCCTGAAGTGATCGACCACGCTGCCAGACGACAGGAAGGCGTGCGCCTTGTACACGGAATGGGCAACGATGTGCATCACCGCCAGGCTATAGAGCCCCAGACCGCATTCCATCACCATGAACCCCATCTGGGCACAGGTCGAATAGGCGAGCGACTCCTTGATGTTCGTCTCCACCATCATCATCAGGGAGGCCACCGCGACCGAGAGAAGTCCGGTCAGGACCATCGCCTCCCTGGCCCCTCCCGCCACCGAGAGGATCGGGCTCATCCGAAGGGCCAGAAAGGTCCCGGTGTAGATGATGCCGGCATGCAGAAGCGCGGAGACCGGGGTCGGAGCCTCCATCACCTGGATCAGCCAGCCATGGAAGGGAAACTGGGCGCTCTTCAGCACCGCCGCCAGGACGATCAGCCCGCTTGCGGCCAGAAGGGCCTCCGGGAGGGCCCCATTCAGGGCATGAACCGCAGGAGCAATCCCGGAAAAGTCCGACGTGTGCAGGGTGCGGACGACGAGAATGATCGCCCCCAGTAGGCTCGCGTCGGCAATCCGGTGGAGCAGGTATTTCTTGCGGGCCGCCATCAGGGCATTCGGCCGGTCCTTGTAGAAGGCCAGCAACTCGTGGAGGAAGAGGCTGGTGGCGATCCAGGAGAGAAGGAAGGCCCACATGTTTCCGACGACAATCAGCGTAAAGAAGGATCCCAGGGTCAGGGCCAGCCACCGGTGAAAGCTCCCTTCCCGGCTGTCCCCGTCCATGTAGCTCGTCGAAAAACGCGACACGATCATTCCCACGAAGGCCACCAGCAACAGCATCACGAGGGTGAGGGGGTTGACCGCGATATTGATCTCGAACGCTCCCAGCTTGTCCGGGAGAGGAACGGAGTAATAGGTGGCCGGCCGGGTCAGACCAACCCCGTAGGCAACGGTTGCGCCAATGGCGCAGGCCAGGGCGAACCAGGCGGATCCCGCGACGGCCCTCCTCATGAAACGGGGGCGACGATCGGCTCCGAACCCCAGGAGAAGGCCGGTCGCCAAAAGCGGCCACGGGGTGACGAACATAAGTGCCGAGGCAAGGCTTGCCATAGTCTGTGTCATGACGATCTCCCTTGAATGCCGAGTGGAAAGGGCCCGACGGCATCTAATCCACACTGACGCTCTCTTTGCCGGCAAGATGCCGGGCTTCTGAATCTCCGACTGAGCCCCCTAATTAGCACTTTGTGTGCCAAATTTATATATTATTATGAATATTAAGTTTTACTTGTTTTTTACGTTTTATCCGACGAAAATCCCGTGCGATAATCCCGAATTCGTGCAAATCTGCACAAAAAGTCGTTGGGATTTTTTCTGAGGAGGGAGAAGGGGAGAAAGAGGCCCGCGAATACGGTCTTCGGGGAGAGGGCCTGTCATTGACTGGGGAGGCCACCTATGTCAGCTGCCTGACCTTCAAGGATCTCCAAGCCTCCCTCCACATTTTTAAGAAAGCCGGGAAACCAACGTTGATCCCGGTCCCGGTGCACCCGGGAAACGCCATGAAGACCGGAACCCACCGCGCCTTCCTGAAAGAGTCGGGGATCAAATCAGGGGAATGAAAAAATGAAAGACTCGTGGTCCGTCAGAATTACGGAGAAACGGGAAGGCAGGGGACGCTCTTTTCTTGTTCGGGGACTTTCGCCGGTGACCGGGAGTGATGGGGGCCATCCTCTTCACCGATCAGTCCCTAGAGGCACAAAAACCTGCCGGAGCGGGGGAGGGGCATTGACAACCGTAAATATACGGTATACGATTTTACCATGATAAAGACATTTCGTCACAAAGGATTGGATCAGTTCTTTCACGCGGGATCGAAGGCTGGAATTCAGCCCGAACACGCCTCTCGATTGAGATTGCAGCTAACCCGTCTCGATGTGTCGAAGTGCCCGGACGATATGGGCGCCCCTGGCTGGAAACTCCATCAGCTGAAGGGAGATCTGGGGGAATTTTGGTCTGTCAGAGTGGATGGAAATACGCGCATGGTTTTTCGGTTTGAAGGAGAACACGCCTTTGACGTGGATTATCTCGACTACCATTAAGGAGGAAGAAGATGGGAAGAATGGCTGATCCGGCTCACCCGGGCGAAATATTGAGGGAATTTTTACCGGAAGATATGACCGTGACGGAAGCCGCTTCAAGGCTTGGGATCACACGGGTTGCGCTTTCCCGCATTCTCAATGGAAAATCGGGAATTTCGGCAGAGATGGCGATCCGGGTTGGCCTTTTGACCGGGACCACCCCTGAATCATGGTTGGACAATCAGATGAAGTGGGATCTCTTGGAAGCCGAATCCAGGCCGAGGCCGAAAATCGTTCCGTTGACGAAAGTCTCATAGACAAAAGCGCACAAAAAAACCGCCGCGGGCGTGGGGAAGACTTTTTCCTCCCGTGCGCGCACTCAAGTCCAAGGTCTTCAGTGAGCGCACGGGAGGAAAGTGCATTTGACTTCATGATGGTCCAATGATCTTCTCCTCTTCTTCCTCATGAGGAAGCTCCCTATCCCTCTCGGAAGTCCTTCCTTTCGTGGCAATCTGAAGACGATTGGCCATTGTTGCGCTCTTCTCGATATGGCGTGTCAATTTATCTAGGAAGGTCCTCTCGGATTCCGAGAGAGCCAGATTTTCGATCTCCAACTTTACGGAAGGGAGCTCCTTCTGCACCTTCCCGATAATGTTTTCGATCGTCCTGAAGACGAGGGGACTCTTGATTTCCATTTCATCGGCAAATCTCTTCCAGTGACGACTCATCAGCCATTCCGGCCGGTTTTCCCCTCCGATCCTGAACGCCATTTTCCGGCTCAGTTCCGGATAGATGGTTGTCGACATGAGGTCGTAAAAAGGAGCCAGCCGAACTGTTTTATCCCTATTGGTGAGCATGGAAAGGTTTTTGGCGTGGCCGTCCATGTTTCCAACAGCTCCATTGAAGGCAAGCCAACCGATGAGACGGATCGTGTCCGGACCCGGTTGAGTCGAATGTTTTCGGACCAAGCCGAAGCATTGTGAAAGAGTGAGGCCCCCTTCGGCTTCGTATTTCTTGTTCGAGAGGACATCGGAGAGCTGGCAGAGATCTTCCTGCTTGATCCTGCCGATCGGGCCGCTCGAATCCTCCGGCCA
>JAKBXW010000116.1 GCA_021840555.1 Nitrospirota bacterium | reverse complement strand
AGACCAGTCGGAGATCCCGTATTTCCGTTCACGGGCCTTTTCCATGTCCCGTTCGGTCAGCCCCCTGATCTGGCCGCCGGTGTACAGAGGGATCGTGACCGATCCCCCGCCGGCCCACCACCCCCCCCCGGGGGCATAGCTTTGGCCGGAGGCCAGATTTCCGAACCAGCCGTAACTGCCGAAGGCCGATATGAGGGGATAATGCTGGGCCCGTTCGTACCGCATCTGCTCCTTGTCCTGCTTGAAGAGGTTCCGGTATGCGTTAATCTCGGGACGATAGGTGAGTCCCCGGGTCACGGCTTCGTCGCGACCCACCAGGACCTCCGAGACCTGCCCCAGCCGGCCGGTCAGACGGTAATCGTTGCGTCCGGCCTGACCCAGCCCCATGGCGTCGTTCAGATGGGCAATCTGGGCCACGAGATCGTCCTTCTCGGACTCCAGAAGCGCCCGGGCCTTTTCGTAGTCGACCTCCGCCAGGTCGTAGTCGAGCTGGGAGCGATAGTCGGCCTTATAGAGGGCGTTCGTGAGGTTTTTCACGAGCTTCCGCTGCTCGAGGTTCTTCTGGTAAACCTCGATAAGTTTGCGATCCAGGAGAACATGGTAGTAGGCCTCCTTCACCTGGAGGATCACCCAGGCGTCCTGGCTGTAGAGCCAGAACTCGGAAGCCCGCTTGCCCGCGAGCCTCTGCTTGACCCGGTGCTCGAACTTCCCGAAATCCAGGAGCAACTGATTGACGCCGATGGTCCCTTCGGCGGTCGGAAGGTTGGCTCCGGCCAGAGCGCCCGGCGCCGCGTAGGTCATTGGAAACAGAGGATCGATGAAATTGTTGTTGTTGTAAGGACGGTCGGTCAGACCCGGGTTGGATTCCCCATAGATCAGCCCCGCCCCGACATGGGGATAAAAATGGGACTTCGAGACCTTGACCTTGGCCCCAGCTTTCGAGACCGCGTGCCGAAACCAGAAGAGCTTCGGGTGGTGGGCGAGGCCGAAACCGACCGCCTGGTCAACCGACAGGGTCTCGGGCGGAACATCCTCCGAGGAGATCACTGTCTGATTGTCCGCCAGGGCCGGACGGTAAAGGCCGAGAGCCCCCCCCGCGCCGAGGAGGAGCGCCATGAATGCGGAGAGAAGCCTCTCTCCCCACCCCCTCCCTCTGGCGCCGGACGCATACGGCCGGACGGGTTCCTTCCCGATTTTTTTCCACGCGATCATTGCCGTCGTTCCTTCCCCTTGTTGTCCGCCCCGGAACGATCCGGAACCCGGACTTCCATTACAGCTGCCGGGCCGGCCGGAACGGCACCGGCTTGTACGGCACGGCCCGGACCTTTTCCCCCGAATGGACATGCCACTTGCCGGCCATGACCAGCTGGTCGCCTGCCGACAGGCCCGAGAGGACCTGGACCCACTTGGCGTTGTCGATGCCCAGCGTCACCGGGACCTCGAGGGCCTTCCCGCCTTTGACGATCATGACTGAATAGGGCTTGTCCCGACGGGCCATGACGGCCATTCCCGGGATCAGGATCGCGTCGGGGTAGCGCTGGAGGTAAAAGGTGAACTTTCCGTACATGCCGGGATGGATTACGAATCCCGGATTCTCCATGTCGACCTCGGTCCGCATCGTGCGCGTCCTCTGGTTTTCCGCGAAGTCGTAGCGGGTGACCCGGCCCCAGAAGGTCTGATGGGGGAGGCCCGCGAAATGGACCTCGACCTTCTGCCCGCGGCGGATCTGGGGGGCCACGTCGGCCGGGACCCAGACGTAGGCCCGCAGGGTGTCGACCTTCTCGAGCGTCACGATCGGCTGGGCGGTCGCGGTGGCGTTGGTCCCCTCGGAAATCAGCTTTCCGGGATCCACATAGCGGTGGGTGATCATGCCGTCGAAGGGGGCGGCGATGGTCTTGTAGGAGATCAGCGCCTCCTCGTGGCGCATTTCGGCGACCGCCTTCAGGTAGAGGGCCAGCTTCTGCTGGACACGCTCCTTCGAAATGAGGGCCGGGTGGTCGAGCCAGACCCTCTTGATCCGGTGGTAGGTGAGGTCGGCGATGCGGACGCGGGCGATCGACCGCTGATAGGTCTGGTAGAGCTCCGGATCCTGGATGTAGGCCAGCACCTGGCCCTGGTGCACATAATCCCCCTTGTCGACGTTCAGGATCTTGAGATAGCCGGGGACATGGGCATACAGGACGGCCTTGCGGAAGGACTCGATCCCGGCCGGGATCGTCACCTTGTGGTGGAGCGTCCGGAGCCGGACCGGCAGGACCTGGACCGTCTGAAGGGGCTGGGCCGGAGGTTTCGGAGGAAAGATGAAGTAATAGCCAAAGACAAGGAGCGGCCCGACGATCAGGACGGCGAAGACGACCAGAACGATCCGCCTGGCGAGCGGAGAAAGATGGACATCGGTGAGGTCGATTTCCTCGCGCCATTCCGGCCGGAACGATTCATGGTCCTCTCCGGATGGGTGGTCGGCCCCCGGGCTCGCCGCGGAAGGGATTTCCGGATCACTCATCGGCGGACCCTCCATCCCCGGTCGCCGTTCCATATTTTGCAGTCATTGACACCATTCGATTCGTCTCCCTAATATCAGCAAAGGACGATTTCACGAAACCAGACGACAACGCCCGGATCGCATCCGGGACTCCCTATCCAGGAGCCATACGCCCATGACCACTCAGCCTGTCGATACCCGTCCGGCCCACACGCACGCCGGACTCTTCGTTCCCGACTTTCCCCGCCCTCTTCTCTCCGTCTCCGGAGAGGACCGCGTGACCTTTCTCCAGGGGCTCATCTGCCAGGACGTGGCGACCCAGCCCGCCGGATCCATTCGTTACGGATTCTTTCTGAATCCCAAGGCCCGCATTCTCTTCGACGCCTGGATCGCCGCCCGGCCCGAAGACATCCTTCTTTCTCCCTCCGCGGGAAAAGAGGAGGACTTCGTGGCCCATCTCAAAAAATACCTGTTTTTCCGGACGAAGGCCACGATCCGGTCCCTGACGGAAGAATTCCGTAGTCTGACCCTGGTCGGCCGTGAGGCCCCGGCGCTCGCGACCCCTCTCTTTTCGACCGATCCGGCCGAGGACGGTCTGCGGACCCTCGCGGGAGGCGGATTCGCCTTTCTCCATCCCCACCGGTTCGCCTTCGAACGGGAGGCCGGACCCTGGATCGATCTCTGGATTCCCCGGGACTCCTTCGAAAAAACCGTCCGGGTTCTCGAGAACAGGGTGCTTTCGTCCGGCGGACTGGTTCTTGGCCCCGGGGAGATGGAGGTCTTCCGGCTCGAATGCGGCATTCCCCTTCCCCCATTCGAGCTGAACGAAGGCCATTTTCCGGCCGAGGCCGGCCTCGACGCCGTCGCCGTCTCCTACAACAAGGGCTGCTACGTGGGGCAGGAGCCGGTCACGCGGCTCAAGTTCCAGGGCCAGCTCTCCCGGAAGCTCGCAGGCCTTCGGTCGAAAAACCCGACCCTCGCCGGGACCGCCTGCCCCCGGCCCCTTTTTTCGGCCCTTGACGGTTCCGAGGCCGGGACCGCCACATCGCTCGCATTTTCCCGGGCCGCCGGGGCCTTCGTGGGGCTGGGGTATGTGAAACGCGGCCACTGGGAGCCGGGGACGGTCCTGGTCGACGGAGAGGGCCAGTCGTTCGACGTGGCCGACTTTCCCTTCGTCTCCCCCGACTGACACCCTCCCTTTCGCCGATCCTCGCCGGTTCCCGGGAATGGGAGCCGGTTCCCGTTTCCCCCAAAAAATCCCCCCCCGTTTTCTATCTCGCCGCTCTCCGGGCCTTCCACTTTTCCTCCCAGGTATGGAGGATCACATAGAAGATGGGGACCTGAACCAGTGTCAGGACCGTCATCACCATGAGGCCTCCGATCACCGCCCGGGCGAGGGGCTCCTCGGCCCCGGAACCCACCCCCATGCCGATGGCGGTCGGAATCATGGCGAGAACCGTTCCGATCGCCGTCATCAGGATCGGGCGAAGACGCGTGGCTCCCGCCTCGACGACCGCCCGGTAGAGCGGGGCGCCCTGGGCCCGGAGACGGATCGCGAACTCCACCAGAAGGACCGAGTTCGACACCCCGATCCCGATGTCCATGATCACCCCGATCAGGGACTCCACGTTGATCCCCGTCCCGGTGGCGTAGAGCATGGCGAAGACTCCGATGAGGCCGAAGGGGACGGACATCATGATGATGAAGGGGTCGAGGAAGCTTTGAAACTGGGCCACCAGGGCCAGGTAGACCAGGGCCATGGCCAGGAGGACGGCGAGACCCATCGAGCCAAAGGAGCGGTGCATCGAGGCCAGCATCCCCGACTCGCGCCAGGTGTACCCCACCGGGAATTTCATCTTTCCCAGATAGTCGTCGATCTTTCCGCCGACTCCGCCCAGGGAGACCCCCGGGTCGTGGGTCACGTTGACCAGAATGTCCACCACCCGCTCGACATCATAATGGAAGATGGCCGGCGGAATGGTGATCCGGCGGATCTCCGCGATGTCCCGAAGATAGATGGGGGGATTCTTCGCCCCCGATTCCGTAAAGTCCGAGCCCTTGAGCTGGCGGACCAGGATGTTCGAGAGGGCGTCCATGGAGTTGATCTTGTCCTCGGGATACTGGGCTGTCAGGAAGTAGGGGTTCCCGGTGGTCGAATCGATCCAGAAATTTTCCCCGATCGCGACGTCGGTCACGAGGCTCGTGATGACGTTCCGCTCCACGTCGAGCTC
>JAKBXW010000115.1 GCA_021840555.1 Nitrospirota bacterium | reverse complement strand
TGGAACGGTTCGCCGAAGCCTTCTTCGATCCCAAGCGGACGCAGGCTTCCCTTCATCCCTGGCTGAAACCGGCAGCCGACCGTTATCGGGAACTGAAGGAGGAAGAGCAGGTTCTCTTTAGAAAGGATCTGATCTCCTTTCTTCGGCTCTACGAATTTATGTCCCAGATTGTTCCCTACAACGATCCGGATCTTGAGAAGCTCTACGCTTTCGGGAGGAATCTGCTCCCTCGTCTTGCTCTCAAGACCGATGTGGAAGCGATCGATATTTCAGAGGATGTCCGCCTCACGCACTTCCGGCTCCAGAAACAGGGAGAACGAAAGCTTTCTCTGGAAGAAGGTGAGACCCCCTATCTGGTCTCGGCCTCGGACGTAGGAACTGGTGTGGTCAGGGAACCTGAAACGGGAAAGCTCTCTGAGATCGTCCGAAAAATGAACGACCTGTTCTCGGGAGATCTGACCGACGCAGACCTGATCGGCTATGCGACCCACACCAAGGAAAAACTCCTGGAAAATCGGAAACTCGAAGAACAGGCCAATAACAACACTTTCGAGCAGTTCATCCTGGGGGATTTCGACCAGGAGTTTATGAACACCATCATCGAGAACCACGACAGGAATCAGAAAATGTCTGGACAGGTTCTCTCAGATGAAAGGGTCAGGGAAGGATTCAGGAAACTTGTGAGACGATGGGTATACGAGGAGTTTGGAAAACGGAAGTCTAATGGAAATACCCACTACCCAAACATAGGATAGCAATATTGGTTCAGCCCGAAAGGCAACAAAATCAGAGGAGATTCTCTATGCGCAAGGAATATGACTTACCCCGATTGAAGGTCAAGCGTCGAGATCCATTAGAAGGTCTTCACGGCGCACCTGAAGCCCCCGAGGTCAAAACCGGCCAGATCTCCCAGGTGACAATTGATGTTGGACAAAGACGTAGCCCAGTTTTACGAAGAAAAAGCGATGTCTCCGGATGTAGGTTCGTTCACTGAAGTCATTAACCGGGTCTTGAGAGAACACATGCACACCCACTAACTTCGAGCCCTGGAGCCATGACCCATAGTTTCACGTCATGTGCTCTTTTTTGCAGGAAGTTTCAAGGGGCCTCACAAGAGCTGGCCGACGCCGCTTTGGACGCCGAGGACTCCGCCGCGAAGTCCCTCACCTCCGAGCTGATCTCCGAAGGTGGCCTTTACGGAGAGGGGACCTGACGTTCCAGAATCTCGTAATCGGACTCGGTGAATTTATGTAGCGATATTTGATAGTTCCTTCCGTCTATGTTCAATTCCAGCAAGCTCACGATGGACGGCTTTTGAAGCACGGGGCCGTTTTCGGACAATGTGAGGGGGGCCGACCCCAATTCATGCAAGCCGGGCAGATTGTACGGGTTGTAGAGGAAAACTTCGTAATTCAGGATCTTGGGGTCGACCCCCTCCGGAATCATACCCAATCGTTTGAGCATGGCATCCTTGTACGTCATCGGACCCTTTTCCTGGCACCAAGAGACGATCCTGTCGAGCAATGCCTCCGTCAGTCGCACTTTCAGGACTTCACCGCTGATAAAGTTTGTGGGGTATCCGGATAAATGCGGTGATGATAATATGCATGGATGGCGAACACAACATTGCAGTCCCGTCCGCAGGCGGGCAAGGACTATCCCAGGGGCTACGCCGATTTTCTCGGCTGGTTTCCTGATGATGCGGCCTGCCTCGATTACCTGGACTGGCTGCGCTGGCCGTCCGGATTTTCCTGCCCTGAATGTTCTGGCGGCACACGGGGTGGCGCATGAAAGATCATCGTTGGTGGTGCAAAGCGTGCCGTTGCAGGGTTTCGGCAACAGCGGGCACGATCTTCCATCACACGAAAACGCCACTCACCATATGGTTCGCTGCGGCTTGGCACATGACGGCACCGAAGAACGGGGTTTCGGCCAAAACGCTCCACCGCCTTATGGGATTTGGTTCCTACGAGACCGCTTGGGCGATGCTGCACCGGTTTCGTTGTGCCATCGGGCAGGCCGAACACACACGGCTTTCCGGCGATGTGGAGGTGGATGAAACGATGATCGGCGGCGTCCGTCCAGGAAAGCGCGGTCGAGGAGCTGCTGGAAAAGTTCTCGTTGCGGTGGCCGTGGAACAGGCCCACCCCAAAGGATTCGGTCGCTGCCGCATTCAAGTCATTCCCAACGCTGAGGCCGACACTCTGCGATCTTTTCTCCTGACTCATGTTGAACCCGGCTCCACGGTACTGACCGACGGATTTTCTTCCTACCCGCTGGCGGCCGGGAATGACTATACTCTTCGAAGCACACATCTCAAGACCTCTGACATGGAAGCGCACGAAGTTCTCCCGGGCGTCCATCGCGTGGCATCTCTCGTGAAAAGGTGGCTGCTCGGCACCCACCAAGGCTCTTTTAGCGCAGACCATATGCAAGCCTACCTGGACGAATTTGCCTTCCGATTTAACCGGAGAGGGTCGCGGGCCAGGGGGATGCTCTTCTACCGGCTTCTTGAACAGTCGGTCGCTATGCATCCCATCTCCTTTCGAGAACTCGTAGCAAACCCGAGACCCAGAAAAACAGCGGAAGATCGATCCGGGCCACCCTGTTCTGGCAAAAGCGCACCTTCGTCTCTACGCATGGAGATTTCTCCCAGACCATGGCGTCGCTGATTCGCCGCATTTATCCGGATACCCCACTTAGCTGAATACCCCATTAACGAATATTCAGGGCTATCATCAATAGCCTATCGGATTTGTACCTCTTTCCTCAAATTTTGAATTCCTGGATGAATCACCGGGGGAGCACATGGCCCTGCCCCCCCTGAAAATAGTACCAGAGGGAAAAGTTTGGCATCGTGGCAAGAAATTCGTTGTTGCCAAAGGCGGGAAGAAGGATCCCGAATGAGGCGGCAAGACGGGGGGAGATATTGAATTCGACGGTGGGTTGTATTCCCACCAGGTTGAAGTTTGAGGGAGTGGTGTTGACCGGAATGCCATCGACTGAAAATGGAAGGCCGGACAACCCGGCTATTTCCAGAATGAATCCCAGGCCGCTTTTGTCATCAATCACATCTTCAATGCCGATCCGGTATTGGGCCAGATCCCCGAATTGTGAAAAGACCGGGGCATCTCCGGCCATTGGGGAAATCCTGGCCGGAACACTCAATGTGTAATATAAATCGGCATAAAGCTTCAGCGGTTTCATATTCTTTCTGACCATGGCTGTGGCGGTGAAGGCCGGTGTTCCGAAATGGGTGGATGGAACCATATTGAGGGGGGGAACCCCTCCGACCGGAACGGGTGTCCCGAGCCAGGAGCTGGTGGGAAGAGCGACAAGAAGACCCGTTGAAAAGCTCGGCCGGTTGGTAAATGGGTTCTGAATGATCCAGCGATGCTTGAGACCAAAGGAGATATCGTTCAGCCCCGATCCGTTCAGTGGAACACCATTGGTGGTGGAAAAGGTCGTAATGACCGATGGGTAAAAATCGAATTGGGTATTGATATCTATTCCGTAAGTCATGGCCAAGAGATCCAGAAGCTGGGTCTGGCTGTACCCTTGCGGAAGCCCCGTGATGCCACCAGAATCGGAGTACTGGGCTTGGGTGAAGCGGGCATACATTAAAAATCTCGCATTAAACTCCCCTTCCGGAAGAGTATCGGCCGTGGAGATGAGATCCGGACCGGAGGTCAGCGGATTCCATGATTTCCGGTAGGCATTCAGGGCATCGGGACCGTTCAGGGACAAAGACGGCGGGGAGGGAGACGGACCCACCTTTGGCACCGTCTTGACCGCGGGGGTCGGAAAGGGAGGGGAAACCGGTTCATTATTGGGGGATGATGTTACGGGGGAAGGTCGCGCCGGAGAGGAAGGCACCGCGGGAGGAGCGGCGGGGAGTTGGCCTGCTTCTACCGTTTCCCAACCGGAACACATGATGAAAAGGGTCAACAAAAGAGAGAGAGTAAGACCGTTGTCATTCACTAGACGTGCGAGCAGCGCCCAAGTTACGGACAGGTTTAGTGTCGGGCCACAAAGGCCCGGGCGAGATATGACCAAGAACATTGGTTTAGTTTCCCCTTCAGAGTCTGTTGCAAAAATCAAAAGAAAATCAATATAATACTTTAATAACAAATACTTACGATCAAAAACATTTTCCAGGGATGGTCGATGGCCACATTCTACCGGAAGAACTTTCGCTGTAACTACTCATTCTAGTTTGCGTTCAAGATGACATTAATATATCCTAACGCCATGGAGGTGACCCATGGCGAGACCCGCTTTCTTTTCCGAGGAAGAGATCTCACGGGCCCAAGAATTGAGGGACCGAGCCACAAGCGTTTCAGAGATGCAAAAGGCCCTTTCCGTTCTGTTGATGGCCGAAGCCCATCTCGATGCCGAGAAAACGGCCGAAATTCTTGGGATCAGCCATCGCTCCGTCTTTCGCAACAGAAAGAAAGTTCGCGTTCAAGAGGACCCTTCCAGACCGTCCTGGGGTGGCCGACGACGAGCCTTCATGACCGTCGAGGAAGAGGAAGCATTCTTGGCTCCCTGGCTCCAAAAGGCACGGGAGGGAGGCGTGCTGACCGTTCCTCCGATTCATGCGGCCCTTGTGGAAAAGCTGGGCCGTCCTGTTCCCCTGTCGACGACCTATCGTCTCCTGGCGAGTTATTGTCAAATCTAGTGTATAGTCTCGCAGAGTGAGGAACTACGCGGCGCATTCTGCATCCTTCTGTTCCGAATCCTGAGTTTCCGG
>JAKBXW010000025.1 GCA_021840555.1 Nitrospirota bacterium | reverse complement strand
CTTCCGAGGCTCCCCCCGGCGTCCCTCAATCTCAAGCATGCGGCCGAGCGCCGCATCGTCCATCCGGTATTCGCGGACGAAACTGGGGCTGTGCCAGAGAATGTCAGGAAGACCCTCTTCCAGGACGATTTCCCCGTATATCCGGATCTCCGGAGGGGGAGACGGGGAGAGGCGGGCGCCATCGAGGACATCCGGGGATATGACTCCGGAAAGACGATGGAGTTCCGGGTCGGCATCGAGGGTTTTGACAAAGGAGTCGAAGCGCCGGAGGGGAAGTTCGAGAAAGCGCGAAAGGAGAATCTTTCCAAAAAGATCCGGAGCGAGGGAAGGCATCTGGTGCGAAGACTTCTTTCCAAAAGGCCTCGTTTGGGCCTTTCGCGGATTCTCCGGAATAGTCCGGAAGGGAACAGAGGTGACAGGATAGGGCTCATCTTCGAAGCCACCCTGATATTGTCGGCAGACGGCCTGGATTCCATGAACTTGCAGAGGGCGTGGGGCGTCCTCCAGAATGTTAAGGGAGGAGAAAAAAGAGGGGGTTCTCTCCGGACAGGAGAAAGCTTTTAGACCAACACACATTCGAACTCCGGTAGCGAGGGATATTTATGCCGCATTTTGTCAAATCCGGCCGATTGCCGACCGGACCCGTTCTGGTTCTCGTTCTCGTGATATCAGGCCTGATGATCGGAGGATGCCACGGAAAGAATTCCGGGGATATATTCAAAAAGCGGATCGACAAGGCGATGAAAAAATAATCCGTTCTGGAAAGGGCTGCAAGATCCACAGCCAGAATGACGGATGCGATTGGACCAATAGCTCCGACAGAGATCGATCGGCAGGGGAGGTCCCGAAAAGGCCTCCCCTTTCCATCACTCCCCTTCAGAAACCTCCTTTTCCTCCAGAAGAGTGCGAGTCCTTCGATCCGAACGCATAAGCCAAGGCTGCCGTCCCGACGAAGAAAACGAGATTGACGAGCACGATCGAAATCGGATTGTAAGAAGGGCCAAGTCCCATGGGTTCCTCCTTCCTGTCAAAAGGTCCCTTCTGATGAATTCTCTGCCTCAAAGCCGATTTGGGATCTTTCGCGTCAGTCATCCGGAGAATTCATCTGGCGATCCACAAGCAAAAAATGGGCCATTTCAAACTTCAGCTCTTATGGACGGGAGATTTGTTTTCGAGAGAGATACGAATCATGCTTGAAACATTTTTGTTTCATATTTTCAAGGAGTCTTTCCCTGCCGTTGTGGAGGGACGTCCTCGGGTGAGTTATAATTTTTCCGGGCGTAACAACCCTTCTTTTCATGCCCGGCAGGGAACATCTTGGAGAGCGACAGAGAAGAACGTGTCCCCGCGCGATCTACGGACTTTTTCTCCGGAGGAGGACGCGATTCCACAACGGATACCATGGAGAGACCATCTTATCCATCCACGAAAGGAGTTCCATGAGCCGCTACCGCTATCACCTTTTTCTCTGCACCAACGAACGGCCGTCCGACCACCCCCGGGGATCCTGCCTGTCGAGAGGTGCGGGGCCCCTGCTCGACATCGTCAAGGAGGAAGCGGTCCGGGCTGGGGCACCCGGTCCTTTCAGGAGCAACCGGTCGGGCTGTCTCGACGCATGCGAGGACGGGCCGGTCCTCGCGGTCTACCCCGACGGGGTCTACTACCGCGTGACGAACCGGGAGGAGATCGCCCGCGTCATGAAGGAGCATCTGGTGGAAGGGCGCGTCGTGCCGGAGCTTCAGATCCCGAATCCCCGGCCCGCTCGACCCTCCTGAGACCGGATCAGCGGCGGAAGCTCCGAATGTAGGAGAGAACATCCTCGATGCTGGCGGGGGAGAGGGTCTCGGACCAGCCCGGCATCGGTCCCAGACCATTCTGGATCACATGGAAGAGAAAGGAATGGGTCCGGTTGTCCCAGAAGGCCGGATCGGTGAAATCGGGTGGCGGGGGAGAGAGGTGGCCTGCTTCCGCCCCCTTTCCGTTCCCCTGGACACCATGGCAGGAGAGGCAATGGGCCTCATAGATCTTTTTTCCCTCACCGCCGTCGGCCATCGCCATCGGAGCCAGTTCCGCTCCGGCGCCCAGAAGGACAAGCAAGGCTCCGCACAGGATCTTTTTTTTCTTGTCGTTCACTTCGATTCCTTTCCTTTTGTCATCTGACCTTTCGTCAATGCTCCCGTCTTCCCCGAAGGAGTGATCCCTCCGGGGGTATCCGGCCTGTCACTGAGGGCGATGAAGCGATCGAGGACCGTTCCGACCCGCTGCACCACCCACTGGTGATGGATGGTCCGGTAGCGGAGATAGGCGATCCGCGCATAGGGAATCACCTCGACGGGCTCGTCCTCCGGCTTTTCTCCGGCGGAAACGCCGATGGCTCTCCATGGATAGACGGGAAGCTTTTCCCGGATTTTGCCGTAAAATTCCGCGATCCGGACCACACCGTCACGGAAAGCCAGACGGTAGTTTCGCTGGCGATAGTCCCAGATCAGGTAGTGGTGGGAGCGGATGGGAGTGGATGCGGGAAGTCCCACGAGCCGTCGCACGCCCTCGGCGCGCATCCCGGGAAGAAGGGGCGCGGGCAGAATCTTGCCAAGAAAGGATGGCATGGGACGAATGCTCCTCTCCCCCGTACTCTCACCCCACAGGGTCCGGGCGAACTCCCAACCGGGAAGATTCCGGACGATGTCGAAGCCCGTCGGCCGAAGAGGCTCCCCCATTTCCGAAAGGACATTCTGGTCGTAGACAATCCGGGGGTCGAAGCCCGCCTGGCCGGCGGCATCCTTCCACCGGTTGAGCCCCTGCATCTTGTGATCCCGCATCCAGAGGGCCAGCGCGAAATCGGCCTCATACCAGGGAGAGGTCGGATTCAGGTGGGCGGCTCTCCCTAAGAAACGGAGGGCCGTCCGCAGGCGGCCCCGCATCAGCGCGATCCGCCCCAGACCGTTCCATGCGGGCGCGAACGAAGGACTGTCCCGCAGAATTCCCGACCAGATGGTCTGGGCGAAGTCCCGCTCCCAGCGTCTGCGTCTCTCCTCCCTGGCGGACATGGGGGTGACCCCGGGAAGGGGATCGACGGAAAAGAGGAGGGTCTCGCGCCCCACCCTGACCGTCCGGAAATAGTCCCGGTAGTAGGCGAGTCCCAGCCAGTACCGACCCTCGATCGACGGGGGATCGCTGTCGACAAATCGGGTCAGAAAGGGAACGGAAGCGGCCGGACGTCCCGAAAGGAGGAGCGAGACCCCGTCCTCGAGCTCCGACGCGTCGACCTCGATCACAGGCCTCACGCTCGTCAGATAATCGATCGTCCCCTTCCAGCCCATTCCGCTTCTGAGGGAATCAAGGATGCGCACCGCCTCGATCGCTCCGGAGTAATGGTATCCGGCCCGAAGAAGGAGAAGGGCGGCGTGACGGGCTTCACGGTTCCGCTGGGCCAGAAGGGCCGCCCCGGCAAGGGGAGCCCTATTCTCCCGCCCCCCGAGGAGGTCATGACGGGAAAGCAGAAGGGCCACCAGTCCCGCCATCGTGTCGGTGTTCCGGACGAGACCGGAAAAGACGAGGCCCCGGGTCAGGACCACCGTTTCCCCCCCAAGATAGAAGCCTGCCGGCTTCGCGGCGTCGATCAGGACAACCTGGGGAGGAAACTCCGGATGGAGCAGGAAGGGGGTGATGGAGCGGCCGATCCGGCCAAGAGCCCTCGCAAGGGACTGGCTTTTAACCGTGCCGTAGTGGAGCTCGATTTCGGTCGTCACCCGGGAGAGATCTTCCCGCTCGTTTTCCACCCGGTCGATCACCGAAAGGGAAGAGAGGTCGGAAAAAGACGGAGTTCCCCCCGCCCCCATGAGGGAGTTTGGGCCTGTTGCGTCCGAGAGCCCCGGGAGAAGCGCCAGGACGAGGCCCAGGACAACTCCTCCGGCCCGGATCCTCTTCAACCGGGCCTCCTCGCATTCCCGGGAGCTATCGCCCCGGGTTCTCGAGATAGTCGAGATAGTCGCGAATGCCATCGGGAACCGAATACCGGGGGGTGTAGCCCAGGAACTCCCGGGCCTGGTCGATGGAGGCGCAGGTGTGCTCCTGATAGAAGTCGTAGGGATTGTCGAAGTATTCCGTCTTCAGATCGAGGCCCAGGGCCGTCCGGACAGTGTCGATGAGAGTATTGAAGGAGGTTTCGGAACCGGACCCGATGTTGTAGCTTCCGGAGGCGCGGGCCGAGAGGGCAAGGATGTTGGCCTCAACCACATCCTTGACGTAGACGAAGTCCCGTCCCTGCTCCCCCCACTTGAAGACCCTCGGGGCTTTCCCCGCCTTCATCTGGCAATAGAGCTGGTAGATCATCGAGGCCGCCTTCCCCTTGAACTGCTCCCCCGGACCGAAGACGTTGAAGTACCGGAGGCCGACGATCGTTCGGGAAAATCCGGTGGCGGCCTTACGGGCGATGTTGTCCAGAACGGATTTGGAAAATCCGTAGACATTCAGGGGAGCCGGCGTCTGGTCCTCGGACTGGGGACTGGGATTCGCTCCGTAAACGCCGGCCGAAGAGGCATAGACCACCGGAATCTGGAAGCGGAGGGCATATTCGATCACCCGGTGGAATCCTTCCACATTCCGGTGCATCATCAGCCTCTGGTCCATGACGGTGGTGTCCGTGATGGAGGCCTGATGGAAGATGGCGTCGAAGGGGGGCTTGCGGTCGAAGACCCCGACAAGGTCCATCCCGGAGAGGTCCTCGGCGAAGAAATCCCCCCTGAACCCGATCAGGTTCTTGAAATGACCCGACGAGAGATCGTCGATCACCGTCACGTCATGCCGGTCCTTTTCGAGGCGAAGGACCAGATTCGATCCGATAAAGCCCGCCCCTCCCGTCACCAGATATCGCATTCCGCCCTCCCTTTCGCCGGCCTGTCTCAAGGACCCGGCCTGTCGCCTCCGCCGGCGGATATGGTAAGATCCCTCCGGTCCCAGCAAGGGGCCGGACGTCTTTTTTCCCATTATGGCAGATCCAGCGAAAGGACCCAAGCCCATGTCCTCCCCCCTCAAGATCGGCCTGATCGGATCCCGAGGCCAGCTTGGCCAGGAACTGGTCCGGCGTTTCTCCGAACCCGACCTCGCTCCCGGCGTCGATCTCCGCACTCTCGATCGCCCCCTCTTCGATGTCACCGACCGGGCTGCGCTGTCTGAATTGTCCGGGGCAGGATTCGACGTCGTCATCAACACGAGCGCCTACAACGCCGTCGATGCGGCCGAAACGGCCGTCCGGGAATGTTTCGAACTGAACGCCTTCGCGCCCCTTTTTCTCGCCAGGGCCTGCCGGGAGGGAGGAACGGCCCTTCTGCATGTCTCGACCGATTATGTCATGAGCGGAGGAATTCACGAAGAAGAGCAGATCCCCTATCCCGAAGAGGCCCCGACGCGACCCCTTTCGGTCTACGGTCTTTCGAAGGCCGCGGGGGAGCGGCTTGTGCTGGAGGCCTGGGAGCGTTCCTGGATCGTGCGCACCTGCGGACTCTACGGCGGATCCGGGTCGGGTCAGAAAGGCGGAAACTTCGTCACCACCATGGTTCGGCTGGCCCGGGAGGGAAAGCCCCTGCGGGTGGTTTCAGACCAGCGGGTGGGCCCCACCGCCGCCCGGGATCTCGCCCGGGGCATCGCCCGGCTGGTGACGGAACCCCTCCCCTTCGGGCTCTGGCACCTCACCAACGGGGGGAATGTGAGCTGGTACGAATTCGCCCGGACGATCTTCGATCTGACGGGACTCTCTCCCGACCTGACGCCGGTTCCCCTCTCCGTCTATCGCCCGGTGGCCCCCCGTTCCCCCTTTTCCGTCCTCTCGAACGAAAAGGCGCATCGGGCCGGAATCGTCCTCCCCTCCGTGGAAAGCGCCCTGGAGGATTTCCTTCGGCGGGCCGGCCTCATACCTTCCTGACCGGACTCCCCAGAAGTTCCCGGCAATCCCCGCCCCGTTCCAGGAGATCCCGAAGCCTCGACAGAAAAATCCAGACTTCGGCGCAGTCCCGAAGCCTCATGGCCCCGGCATCGAGCCCCTCCGGTGGGTTGCCGACCCAGAATCCCGCTCCTCCCAGGATGACGGCATGGTTCACGGCCGCAAGATCGGTCGTGTCGTCACCCACCATGACCGGGAAAAAGTCCCCGGGAGAGACTCCGGTTTCCCCGGAAAGGAGCCCGAGAAAATAATCCATCGTCTCTTCTTTGGTAACCCCTCCGGCAGGGCGGATCTCCCAGACCATCTTGCCCTCGAAGATGCGGAAGCGGTCCCGCTCCCTCCAGCTCCGGAAGAGCCTTTCAACCCCCATGAGCAAGGGAGCCCGCCCCTCAGGCTCCACCCCTCGGTAATGGAGCGAGAGACTGAACTCCTTTGTTTCGAGCAGGGCCCCCGGAACAACGCGGGTGCGTTCCCGAAGCAGGGAGGCGAGGTCGGCGAGCGCCTCCCGGCTCGCCAAGGCTTCGGGATGGACTGTCAGGCGATCCCGGAACCGCCGGACCGCCCCATGGTCTCCCGAGAGACCGGAAAGGGTGGGGACGGACAGACGGCTCTCGATATCGGGAAAGGCGCGCCCGGAAATGACGAAGACAGGCAGAAGAGCGCCGAGATCTTCCAGAAGGGTGTGCTCGTGCGGATGCAGGCGAGCCTCGTCGGGGCGGGGAGCGATGGGAGCGAGAGTCCCGTCGAAATCGAGGAAGAGGACGGGACGGCGGGAATCCCGCCCCGAAAAGGAATGGGTCATCGTCCGACCGGAACGGAGAAGTCCCCGAGTGCGCGGAGGTTGTCCCGCATCCACCTGAAAACATTGTTCCGCTCGATCGACGAGAGGGCCAGCCCGTTTTTGCGTCTTCGGATCTCGGGATCGAGCGAGAGCCCCTGATGGATGAGGCGGGCGGAGAGCGGCGCGTCGAAGGGATCGATCAGGGTCAGTCCGTCCATGGTCTGGGCCGCCCCTGTGTGCCGGCTCAGGAAGAGAACGCCGTCCCTTCCCCGCTGACAGGCCAGGAATTCCTTGGCCACAAGATTCATGCCGTCCTTCGTGGCGGTGATGAGGGCTCCTGAGGCGAATCGGTAGAGCGGAGCCAGAACCTCCTGGGAAAGGGACCGGGAAATGGTCCGGACCGGAGTCCAGCCCGGGCGTCCGAAGCGGGCGTTAAGACGGTCGACCGCGCGCTGAACCTGTCCGGCATACTGCCGGTAGGCCTCCACCGACTGCCGGCTGGGAGGCGCCACCTGAAGAAGGGAGAGCGTTCCGATCCGTTCGGGGTGACGCGTGAAAAGCTCCTCCAGGATGGCGGTCCTCTCCAGAAATCCCTTGGAGTAATCCATCCGCTCGACGGAGACGAGATAGGGGGCGATCTCCTCCCCCTTCTTCAGGAGCCCTGCTTCCCGAAGGATCTCCCGGGCTCCCCGGACTCCCTCGGGATCCCGGGAGAGGCGGTCGAAATGGGCGGGATCGATCGAGACGGGATAGACCCCCAGTGAAAGGGTCCGGATCCCCGCTTGCGTCATGACCGAGAGCCGCTCGCCGTCCCAGAAGACCCGGGTCCCGTGGAGAAGACGCACGGTCTTAAGAAACAGGTCCCGGTACCCCTCGGTCTGGAATCCGACCCGGTCGTGGCAGAGAAGGCCGTCGACCAGCTCACAGAGCCAGGGAAGTCCCGAAGGCTCAGGAATGTCGACCCAGGGAATGTGCCAGAAAAAAGCCAGGGGAGGAAGGGTGTTTCCGGCCATCCGGCGGATTTCGCGGGCGACCAGTGCGAGCTGGTAGTCGTGAATCCAGACAGCCCCCGGAGAGAGGGTCGCAAGCGATTCCACCACCTTTCCGGCCATCCGGCGGTTCACCTGGACATAGGCGGAAAAGGTGCCGGGCGAGGCGTCGATCCGCCCCTGATCCCCATGAAAGAATGGCCAGAGGACCCCGTTCGAAAAACCGGCGTAGTGGGCTTCCCTGAGGCCCGGATCCAGGGAAAGGCGGTGGAGAATGTATCCGGGAGAATCCGAAGCCTCCCGGGGAGGCGGAATGCGCAAAAGACCGGGTCCCGCCGAATCCCGGAGGGCGATCCACTTTCCTCCCACACGCCCCAGGAGACGATGGATCGTCGAACTCACACCTCCCGGAGGAGACGAGAGAGCCCCGGCCCCTTCCCAGACGATCGGCTCCCGGTTGGACAGAACCAGCAGGGGGGCCTGCCCGAACTCACGGCGGTAGAAGTCGACCATCTCCTCGGAGCTCCGGCACTCGAGACCGCGCACCGGCCCACCGGAGGGAATTCCCGGAAGAGAAGAAAGGATCGAGGCCATCAGCGGACCTCCTCCATCAGGCTGCTGCCCAGCCCGGCTGGGGCGGAAGCGCCGCAACGGGGGGCGCTCGCCGTCCCTCTTCGAAAATCCCGGAGAACCGATCGGTAGAGGGCCTCGTAGCCGTCGACCATCACCTCCGTCGAATAAAGTTCCGCCGCCCGGGCGCGACAGGCCCGCCGGTCGATTCCGGACACTTTTCCGGCCAGAACCTCCGCCATTTCGGCTTCGCTGTCCACCAGGTATCCGGTCACCCCGTCCTCCACCAGTTCGGTGGCAGCGCCCCTTTTGAAGGCAATGACAGGCGTCCCGCAAAGCATCGCCTCGATCATCACCAGACCGAACGGCTCCTCCCAGCGGATGGGAACCAGCAGGGCCCGGGCCCCCTGAAGGAGCGACACCTTCTGGAGATGATCCACCTGGCCCAGCCAGTTGACCAGCGGATTTTGGAGAAGACCGCGGAGGGTGTCGTTGTAGAACCAGGTGTCGCAGGGGTGGACCGCGCCCCCGATATGGAGGGAAAGACCGGCCTTGATTGCGGCCCGGCAGGCGCTGTCTGGCCCCTTTTCCGGCGCCAGACGTCCCAGAAAAGCCGCATGGCTCCCCGCTTCGAACGAGGGCGGATAGGCGGCCGGATCGAGGCCGTGGTGAATGACGGAAAAGCGTGCGAGGGGGACCTCCTGTTCCTTCTGGGAACGGCTGATCGCCACATAATGGTTTTCGGGATAGTGCCGGTAGATTTCCGAGAATTCGGGGGTCCGGGAGTGGTGGAGCGTCACGACCGCGGGCACGTTGGTGATGGAGGCGTATGGCACGGCGACGGGAGACTGCCAGTGGACGAGGTCGATGTCTCCCCGCTCCATGATCCTCTTCGCGGAGAAGGCGAGATGGATCTGCTCGTCGCGCGGAAGAATCGGCCAGCGGGCGGAGGGAAAGGCGCATTCGACATAGGCCCTCGTCCGGGAATCTCCGGTGGCGAACAGAACGACCTCGTGGCCCCGGTCGATCAGCTTTTCAGCGAGATGATACAGAAAAAGCTCTGTACCCCCATACTTTTTTGGAGGAACGCTGACGAAGGGGGTTGAAACCAGGGCGATTCTCACTCTCTATTCTCCTTTCGCGGGCGCAAAGGGCCCGTGGTCGACAAGCCAGCACAAGCCGCCAGAAATCCCGGCAGTGGCCGGATGAAGCCGGACCCCGAGCGATGGCCGGCCTCGATCAGATTGACCGCCCCCCAGGAGAGGACGAGGACCCCGCCGAGCAGCATCAGGACGGTCCGGATTCCCACCACCGAAACGAGGGAGGGAAGTCCGGCCATCCCGAGGATCGCTCCCCCAAGAAACCCGAGACTCATGGTCGTCAGGACCCTGGAGAGAAGACGGGAGGGGGCATGGTTCTGGAGCAGGGTGTGGACGAGGGGATTCACCACCGAGACCCCCATTCCGAAGAGGGCCACCAGAAGAAGATCCGCCGGCATCGCCCGGGAGGCTGACAGAAGAAGGATCAGCACCCCGCCCGAGAGAAACCCCCCCGCGATCCACCGGAAGAGGTTTTGGGGGGGCCGGACGGTCAGTGCCAGGGAGGCCAGGAGCATCCCCACCCCGTAGGCGGAAAGCAGCATGCCAAATCCCTTCGATCCGGCGTGGAGGACGGCGTGCGAGAGAACCGGAAGCAGAATGGTCACCGGACCCGTGATCAGCCCGTAGAGAGTCATGATGACGAAAAGGCCCAGAAGTAGACGGTCGCCGGAAAAGACGAAGCGGACGCCTTCGGAGACCTCCTGAAGGATGCCCGCGACACCGGAGGCGTGGGTCCTCTCCCCTTCGCGGCTCTCCCGGATCCGGATGAAGAGAAGGAACAGAGCCGAGACGAGGAAGGTCGCCCCGTTCGCGACCATGACGAAGACCGGGTTGTAGAGGGCCGACAGGAGGCCTCCCAGAAGCGGTCCCACGAGGATCCCCACCTGTCCGGTGGTCTGCATCAGGGCATTGGCCGAAACCCTCCGGGGCTCGGCCACCATGAGGGGAATGGCCGAATAGAGCGCCGGCCCGAAGATCCCGCTGGCCGTCGCGATGAAGAAAACCAGCAGATAAAGGACGGGAAGGGAAAGTTGATGCGTGGCGTAAAGGACGGGGACCAGAAGCACGAGGAGCCCCCGGACGGCATCGACCGCGATCATGACGTTCCGCTTCGGGCACCGGTCCAGCATGACGCCGTTGGCCCAGAAGAAAAGCATCGGGGGCAGGGTCTGGAGCACACCCACGACGATCATCGCCTCGGGACTCTTGGTGAAAAGGTAGACAAACCAGAAGAGGGCCACCTTGTTGAGGTTCTCTCCCAGCTGGGAGACCAGCTGCCCCAGCAGCAGAAGCCCGAAATTCCGCTCGACGAGAAGATCCTTCGACTCGCGGATGTTGGCGATAAAGGACATGATCTCCACTCTCCTGATCCGGCACACCCCTTTTCGGAAGAATACTCATTCCGAAACGAACCCCGCATTCACCCTGAAATCGATGCAAAAAACAAGCCAGGCTCCAGGGAGCGCTTTCTCCGGACGGGAGCCGGGAAGTCTTCCCGCTGAGAGCGGGGAAAGCGTATCCCCCTAGGACAATCGGGCGCGAAAAAGTGTTACCAAAAGCGACACGAGGACCGTGACGGAGATCAGAATTTCCCCTTCGAGATGGAGAAATTCGGAGACCGGGTGGCGATGGAGAAAAACGGTCCCTCCCTGGATTCCCACAATCGCGGACAAAAGAAAGAGGGTCATCACAACGGCCAGAACCCGTCCCAGGGCGCGCGAGGGAACGCTCTGCTGGATTCGCGCCATGGCCAGAGGCTGGGACCAGGATAGGCCGGTCCCGATGAAGAGAAGGAGAAGAAGCCCGGAACCGGGCCAGGAGAGGTGCGGCAGGAGAAGGAAGGCTCCCGAGGCAGCCAGCATCCCCCCCAGGACCAGAGGGAAATGTCCCGGAAGCCGTCGTCCCAGAAGAAGGAGCCCGCCGAGGAAGGAGCCGAGGAAGTAGGCTCCGGACAGAAGGGCGTAGAAGGAAGGAGGCATCCGGAAGACCTGGGAGGACAAGAGGGGGAAGATGAGGGACATGGGAGCATTGAAAAGGGCGAAAACCATAAGCAGAAAGGCCGAGAGCAGCAGCACCGGATTCCGGAGCAAAAGGCCCGCCGACTGGGAAAATCCGGGATTTCCTCCAACGGAGACGGGGGACTCGCCGTGAAGGGCGGATTGCTCCTTCCTCTTTCCTTCCCGTCTCCGGCGGCTCTCGAGTGGGTCCAGCGGAGGCGGAATCAGAGCGAAAAGGAAGGCCGCAACGACAAATCCCCCCCCGGAGAGCGCCAGAAGCCAGGGGGCGGGAAAATAAAGCAGGAGGCCTGCCGTGGCGAGAGGCCCCAGGAAATACCCCCCCTGTCCCGCGATCTGGATCCACCCGTTGGCCTGCTTCAGACGGTCGAAGGGGACGAATCCGGGAATCGCCGCATTGAAGGCCGGACCAAACCCCGCGGAAAGAAGGGCCGTTCCCACGACAACGGCCAGAATGAATGACGTCCGGAGCGGCTCGAAAAGGGAAAGGAGGGGGATGACGGCGTAAGTCGCACCCTTGAAGAGATTGATCCCCGCCATGAAGATCTGCCGGGGAAGAAGATCGATGAGAACCCCCACCGGCAGGAGAATCAGAAAGGGAATGATCGTCTGGAACAGGCCGATCCGGCCCACGAGCGTCACATCGTCGTGGCGGATGCGGAAGGCGATCCAGGTCAGGGCGGTCTGGGTCATGCCCTCGCTGAACTGGGTAATGGTGTAGGCGAGCAGGAGGGCGACAAAGGGGGCCGAGGCAAGGGATCGGCTCAGGAGGCTGCCGCGGAGCGCCTCGACAAAGCCTCGCGGGAAGGAAAGGAGCGCCCGTTTCACGAGAGTTCCTCCCCCTTGAGGACTCCGATACCGTCAGCCTCCGCCCAGGAGGCCGGAAAACTCGGGGCAGGCCTTGACCGGCTGAAACTCCAGAATGTCATGGCGGGCCACTCCGGCGGTCGCATAGGGATCCCCGGAGAGACGCGTCTCGATCTCTCCCCTGTCCTTCCCCCGCATGAACAGGAGCCCCCCCGTCCGAGGAACCAGCGGGCCGGAGAAAAGAAGAGAGCCCTCCGTCACGCATCCGTCCAGAAAGCTCCTGTGTGGGCCCACCAGGGGCTCTATCTCCGAAAAATCCTTCAGGTAGACGACATGAACGACGAAATAGCGCCAGGCACCCATCGGTCGTCCTAGACCTTGTAGGAGAGAACAGAGCGGACCCGTTCGCCGGAGAGACGCTCCCGCCCACCGAGCCCTTCGAGCTCGGCCACAAAAAGGAGCTCCTCCACCTCTCCACCCAGAAGGCGGATGAGGCCGAGCGCCGCCCGGGCCGTTCCGCCGGTCGCGAGCAAATCGTCCACGAGGAGAACCCGTTCGCCTTTCGAAAGGGCCCCTTCCTGCATGGCGATGGTATCCTGCCCGTATTCGAGGTCGTATGAAAATTCGCGGACTTGTCCCGGAAGTTTTCCCTTTTTACGCACAGGCACGAATCCCGCCCCCAAAAGCTGGGCCACGGGGGCCGCGAGAATGAATCCTCGCGCCTCAATCCCGACGACGCGGGTGATCCCCTTCCCCCGGTATGGCTCCGCCAGATGTTCGACCAGCTTCGGGAAGGCCTCCCGGGAGCCGAACAGTGGCATCAGGTCGTAGAAAAGGATTCCCTTCTTGGGAAAGTCCGGAACGGTGCGGACATAGCTGTTAAAATCCATCAGACATCTCCTCGGGTCTCAAATCGACGGACGCGGCGTCCGCTCTTTCCCTCCCGGCGCATCCGGAAGGGGGTGCGTGGCAAAGGGTCTTGCATCGTCGAGATAGGCGCGCATCTTGGAGAGGGCCACCGCCTCGATCTGGCGCACCCTCTCCCGGGTGACCCCGAGCTTCTTCCCGATCTCCTCGAGGGTCAGGGCATCGCCCCCCTCGAGTCCGAAGCGGAGGGCGACGACCTTTCGCTCCTTCGGCTTGAGAACCTCAAAGGCCGCGGAAATCCCCTGAACGCTTTCCTTTTTCTCCACGACATCGAGGGGAGAATCGGCTCCCCGGTCCTCGAGAATGTCCTTCAGGCTGTTCTCGTCCCGCTCTCCGATCGGGGCGTCGAGGGAGACGGCCGACCGCAGCACCTGATGAAGGCTCTCGAACTCCGAGACCGAGAGGCGGGCTTTCCGGGCCGCCGCCTCCGGATCCGGATCCCGCCCTTCGGAGACCATCTGCTCGACCTGGGAGAGGTACTGGTTGACCTTTTCCATCATGTGGACGGGCAGACGGATCAGATGGCCCTGGTTGATGGCGGCCCGCTCGATCGCCTGGCGGATCCACCAGGAGGCGTAGGTGCTGAAACGGAAGCCCTTCTCAGGATCGAAGCGGTCGACCGCCTTCATAAGGCCGATATTCCCTTCCTCGATCAGGTCGGAAAAAGCCAGCCCCCGCCCCACATACCGTTTGGCGATCAGAACGACGAGACGGAGATTCGAAAGGATCATCCGTTCCCGGGCGGCAGCATTCCCCTTCCCGATCTCCCGGGCCAGGAACACTTCCTCCTCGGCCGACAGGAGCGGATAGTCCCGGAGTTTTTTCAGGTAAAGCCCCAGGGATCCCGATTCGAGGGAGAGAGGGCCAGCTTCCGGAAGCTCGGCCGGAGCGACCTCCTCTTCTTCCGGAATCTCAGGCGATTCCCCGTCATCCAGAATGTCGTCGGTCATACATCGTCCCTCTCGATCCGGAACTCCCGGAGGTCGGCCCACCCCGGCATCTCCTCGGAAGGGAGATCCCGGACATCGAGGGCGGAGACCTTCGATCCCGGAGGGCCCCGTCTCACGATTTCGATCCATGCTGAACGCCGTTCCTCGGAAAGGACCGCGACCGCCAGGACCGACCCGTCGGGAAGGTTGCGAACCCACCCAAAAACTCCCATCTCGTCGGCGCGCGCCTTCACATAGGCCCGGAACCCCACGCCCTGAACCCGTCCGGTGACCCTGATCTGGAGGACGCATCTCTTCATCGGCATGATCGGCTATCAAAGTTCTGAGGGAGCGGGAACATCGGCAAGGAACCAGTGTACGGGATGGACTGGCAAAAGACGAAAAAGACAAAAATTGGTCGGGGCGAAAGGATTTGAACCTTCGACCCCACCGTCCCGAACGGTGTGCGCTACCAGGCTGCGCCACGCCCCGACAATGATCCTGGTCCGAGGATCTCCTCCGCGGAATCAAGAAAGACGGACCTACTATACACCATATTCTGGTCTTGTGACAATCCCGCCGGGACCCGGGCAAGACCCCGTCCCGGCCATGGACAAAAGAGTGAAAGGTGATATATTGAAAATATGGGAGAAGGGATCATCTGAATGATGATTTCTTCGCTCACGCAAAAGGCCCCTTTTTAGGGGCCTTTGTTCGTGACGGCTGAAAAAGGTTATCGAAAATATGCGGGACAGATCTGACGACGCGACCGTTTCCCGGATAAGGAACCGGCTCCCATATTCCAGGAGTATTCCGGAGAACCGGGAATGAAAAGGGGTCGCGCGATGCCTTCTCTTTAGGCCTGACCGATGGGGATGGCCTTCGGAGGGGTTCCGGGGCGCTTTTCGATCCTGACTTTCAGGACACCGTCCTTCATGGTGGCCGTGATCTTTGAGGGGTCGGCGTCTTCCGGCAGCGTAAAGCTCCGGAGGAAGGCCCCGTAGCAGCGCTCGACCCGATGGTAGCGAACTCCTTCCTTTTCCTCGCGCTCTTTCCTGCGCTCTCCCGAAATGGTCAGAACCCCGTTCTCCACGGTCACCTTCGCATCCTCTTTCCTAACCTCCGGGAGCTCGGCGGAAACCACGTATTCCTTGTCCTCCTCGGTCACATCGACCGACGGGGACCAGTCGAAAACCGCCATCGTCCCCTCCCCATCGGACTTCATGATCTCCCGCCCCTGGCGTCCGAACCACGGGGCCAACCGTCGACTGAACTCTTCGAACTCCCGGACCGGATCCCACTTCAACAGACTGCCCATGAGGAACCTCCTTTCGAATTTTTGTCCTTTGGCAAAGCGTTCGGGAGAGGAAGCGTCCGTCCTCATTCCAACCGGGCTCTTTTCCCTCATTTTCGCTTTCCGGGAGGGAACCCGTCCTCTCCCCGGGATGAGGACCCACTCGTCCATCGCCCTAGAGGGCCCTGGAAAGAGGGGCGTTCGACACGCCGCGTTCCACCTGCCCCGTCCTCCCCAAAGTCGAACCGCCTTTCCGGAGGATCTCCAGGACGATGTCCAGGAGCTCTCCCCCATAGGAGCTGTCTTCCCGGTCCAGGCCCACGACATGCCTCGCCCGGAGCGCCGCTCTGACCGATTCCGGGTCCAGCCCGAAGAGAGCGGCGAGGCTCATCCCGATCTCGCGGGCGTGGCGCCGGAGATCTCCGTCCTCCTGCCACTTCCGGATTCCGAGGGGGAGACGGGGCTCGAGACGTCCCAGGAAGGCGCACAGATCATGGGCGGGCTCGGTCACCGGGACGCTCCGGGCCCAGCAGGCGGCCCGCTCGAAGACAGCGCCCCCGACTGCGATCGCCCGGACCCCTTCCGACAGCCGCTCCCCGTATTCCCGGGTCAGAACGAGTGCCGTTCTCGGAGCGACATGGACATGGAAAAAGCCGTCCACGCCCCCGGCACACAGCAGAAAGTCCCAGACGGACCAGGCCTCGCAGGAGAGATCCTCCGGCGCGAGCTCCCATCGATCGACCTTTTCCAATGCCTGGAAGGGATCCACCGGGATTTTCCTCCCGTTCGACTCGATGGTAAACCGCGTGTGGAGCAGGACCTCCACATTCCGGTCCGCGTAATAGGCCTCGGTGAGGGCTTCGTATCCGGTCAGATGGATCGTCATAGCGATCTCCTTCCCTGGAGAGAATTCATGTGGGAATTTCGGGAAAGGTCTGTCTCATTCCTTCGAGAGTCAGTCCTGCGCCGATGCATGGTGGGCGAAGACGGCCCTGAAGGCGGGGTCCAGCGCGTGCAGCGGCAGGGCCGGCTTTTTGCGTCCCATTCCGGGCTCGGCGGCCGACACCAGATCTCCCAGGGACAGAATCCCCGACAGATGCCCCTTCCCGTCGACCACGGGAAGACGTCGGACTTCATGGGCCCGCATGATTTCCACAGCCATCTCCGCCGAATCCTCGGGACGGCAGGTCAGGAGGACCTGGCCGCGAATGACATCCTCGGCGGCGAGATCCCACAGGGACCGGTGGTTCAGAAAAGAGGACATGGCAATGTCCCGGTCGGTCACGATTCCCACGGGACTCCCCCGGGAATCCACGACCACTACGCTTCCGATGTTTTCAGACCACATCAGGCTGGCCACCGTGGCCAGGGTGGACTCCGGTCTGCAGGAGGTCACCTTCCTCGTCATGATCTCCGAAACAGTCATCGCATCTCCTTTCCATGCATCGTTGCGAACGCACCCCATGGAGGGAGTACCCCCTTCCCTGAGGCGGCCCCCAGATCGGACAGGCCGACAGACTTTTCCCTGATCCGTTCCAGAACGCGATCAAGAAGCACCCCCCCATGAACGACATCCTCTTCCGCAAAGGAGCCCCGGGGGCAAGCGCCCGAGAATTCATTCCATACTCTTTGTGGATCGAGTCCGAAGAGGGCCATCAGTTCGACCGCGATCTCGATCGAATACCGGAGAAGCTCCAGATCCTTCTCCCAGTGGCCCCGCTGAAGTGGCATCCGGGGATAGAGAGAAATCAGGAACTTCCCGTAATCGTAATCCCGATTCGTGGCCGGAGTCTGCATCGCCCGCATGGAGGCGTGCTCAAAGACCTCGGCATGAATCGCGAACCCCCGGACCCCTTCCCCCAGGTCGGCGCCGTGGGAGTCGGTGAAGACGAGAACCGTATTCCGGGAGGGGTGCATGACAAGCGACCCCTCCGCCTCGGTCTCCAGAAGAAGATCCCAGACCGAGGGGAGGTTGCAGACCAGGGATTCCTTTCTGATCCGGCCCTCTCCGATTCCGGCCAGAATCTCCTCCGGTGTCAGGAACCGCCCCACGTCTCCTTCTTCAAAGCATCGGGGGGAGGGGACCTGCATGGACTCCTGCGTGATAACGGAATAATACGCATAAAGAAGGGCCTCTCGCCCTTTGAGCCTGATCACCTCGTTCCTCCTTCCGTGGAGAGTTCGGCATCCGTGAACGCACCGGGATTCATCACGAGAACCTTCCTCGATTCTCTCCCGTCCCGATTTTTCAGGCCACTGACATTGTTTCGTCCTCTCAGGATGGATCCGCCTCGAAGAAAGGACAATCGTTTTCAGTCCATGAACCCCAGGCTCCTCCGGAGTCCGGATAGAATGCGGCCAAACAGCGTCCGCGATTTCCGGACTCCGGAGCCCTTCCCGAGCGTCTTTTGCAGATTTTCGTCAACCCGAAAGAGATTCCGGACCAGGCCGTCCTTCTCGATGAGAATGATGGAATGTCTTCGAACCATCCTGTCCATGTCGAACCTCCGATCGTCATGAAAGATCTCTCCGACAGCACCTCCGGCCCCTGCCCCGACCGGCGTTACACCCTCGAGGCTCCCCTCATCGGATCGCCAATCAATCGCTTGTTCTACTTTGCTTTTTCCGCATCGCAGCTCCAGGAGTCCCCATGGACTCCGCGGATTGTCCGGATCAGAATCCCTGCGGTCACCTTTCCCGGATCGGCCGTGACAATGGCCGTCCCCCCCGATTTGTCGAAGGAGACCTTCGAGACCCCCGGAACCTTCATCAAGGCCTTTTTGACATCGTCCAGGTAGAAATTGCAGTATTGTCCGCCAAGCTTCAAGGCGATTGTCCCTTCTTTCGCGGGCGCCTCCGAAAGCGTTGCAAGCGACAGAAGCACGCCCAGAAAAATCGGGGCAGCCCTCATGCCCCTTCCCGTCCGCCCGTCCATTGTCGACTCCTTTGCCAGAAAGCTCCCGGAAATCCGGGAGGAGGGCCTGTCTCCTTATGATGACCGACCCTTCCGATTTTTTGCATGACCCTCTCGGTTGACGACCCGCACGCGTTCCAGACCTGAAAGAAAAAATGTCCCCGTCCGTTGGTCTCCCTGACGAAACCTGCGGTCACTCCGAGACGAATCCATTTTTTGCGTGGGTTCCGTCGCAGAAAGGCTTTTTTCCGGAGCCCCCGCAACGGCAGAGATGATAGGTTTTCAAGCCCTGCCCGCTGACGGTCTTTCCGTTGCTGTCCACAATGTCAAGATCCCCGGAGACTTTGTAGGGACCGTTCTTCAGGCAATCCATCCGTGTCTTTTCCATGGGACGCTCCTTCTCCCGGCTGCCATTCCTCGTTCGACGATTTTCTCCCGACCTTCCATTCCGGTCCGCCTTCGGTCCCCGTCCAGGGCCTCCGGAAACAGTCCCTCTCCAGGCCGGGGTCCGAAGGTCCGGAGAACACTCCCTCGGTCGACGATGCGCACCCCTCGCCCCCGGAGTATCCCGGTCCGGCGAAAGACCGTACCGCGGGCCATGCGAAGGGCCGGGGGATGGACCCTAGACGCAGTCCTCGCGCCACAGACAGTCTTTCTGCCCGCAGCTCTGGACCGCTCCCGTGTCGAAACACGGGACATTCCCTTCCGCTTTCTGGATATTCCTGACAAGGTCGGCCTTTCTGAGCCTTCCCGGAAAAAGCCCCCGGCTTCTGGCGATGGCCCGGATTTCATCGATCTTCATCTCTGTCGCTCCTTCCTCATTCGAAGAGGTCACGGGGATGGATGTCTGTCCGGATAGACGGGGTTGTCGCTCCTGTCTGCCGAAGGATGCGCCGAAAATCCGCCCCTTCTTCGGGGAGAGGGCGGCCCCGATCCGGCCTCCTGGAATTCCCGGACGGCCCATACTTTCGAGAGCCCGGATTCCCGAATTCGCATGAGGTCGAATTCAAAAATGAGGCATTTGAAAAATGCGTACTTGATGTTCCGACAGAATCATCTGGGCTTTGGCGCGGAGATTTCCGCCGGCTACGGCCCGGCTTTCCCCCTTGCGGGGAACTGGATCCGGGATCCGGAATCCCTTGCGGATCGGTTCCATTCCAATGCCCGGGTTGCTTCGGAAGCGGCAGAACGGTGCATGAGATGATCCAGAACCTCGTCGAGAAGGAGGCCGTCATAGGATGCAAGGTCGGGGTCGTAATCCACCACCCCTTTTGCCTGGAGACTTTCCCGGATGAGCGCGGGTTCGAGGTCAAAGTGATCGATCAGGAGTGTCGCGATCTCCCGGGCGTTGCGCCTGAGATCCTCATTTTGGCGCCAGACCTTTTTCCGGAGGGGGAGGACCGGTTCGAGTCGCGCGAGAAAGGACTTCCAGTCGCGGTCCGGATCGGACAGGGGAACGGCTTTGGCCCATTCGCCCGCATTTTCGAAGAGGGAGGCCTGCGCCGCAATTGCCCGCACGCCCTCCGAGAGGGGATACCCGTGATCCCGGGTCAGGAGGAGAACGGTATGCGGAGTGAAAAGAACCCTGAAGATTCCCCCCCCGAATCCTCCTGAAAGCAGATGATCCCAGACGGACGGCACATCGCAGTAAAGTGCGGCCGGATCAATCCGTTGCCCCTCCACCAGCTCGATCGCCTGGAAGGGGTCCAGGAACCTGACCTTTCCGTGATCATCGACGGCGAACTTCGCGCTGACGAGGAGATCGACGTTTCTGTCAGCATGATAGGCCTCCTTCAAAGCATCGTTTCCACGCAGGCGTATCGTCATGGCGCTCTCCTTCCCTGGAGATTGAACCCTCGACCCGTCTCACGACCCCGGAAAGAGGGGCCGGATCTTCTCGGCAAATGGGACGATATCCCTCTGAAAACAAATGGAGGAAAATTCCTTCCATGGATCCTTCGGCAAGCGGATCCCCCATCCCTACCCCTCAGAGAAGGGAATCCTTTTCTGGAACGCTAAAATATTCCCTGCGAGAATAATCCCTTCAAATTAGCTTAAACCCAACCAATAAATTGTCAACATGCTCTTTCTTGGCCCCAAAAGGTCGGCTCATCATTCATACCGCAATTATTCATATCAAGAATCGTGCCAACAATATTTTCCTATTGTACCGTTAACTTAAATTCATATTAAA
>JAKBXW010000114.1 GCA_021840555.1 Nitrospirota bacterium | reverse complement strand
TGCGTTATTGTTGGATAGGCCCTCTCCGGGGCAACCCACGAATGATAACCTGAGGGCCGGCCATGTCTATATTATCTACAGAGGCTGTTGTCTCCTGTACAAGATGAAATAGGACTTTTTCTGGCAGGATTTTACGCAATCACCCTTCCCTGAAAGGACGGGCCCATGGACAATCCCTCTCTCCCTGAAAATGGGAAGAAAAAACGCTGGACCGTTGAGGAGAAAGCCCAGACTGTTCGTCGATACCCGAAAGACCATGGGGGTCTGGCATATCTGGCCAAGGAAACAGGCAGTCCCCCCGGGCTGATTCTGGGGTGGGCCAAACAGGCTCTGGAAGGGATCGAGCAATCATTCTTCCGGGAGAGATCATAGGGATTATTGATGAGAGAAATCATGGCATACCAGACCTTTTGCCCCATGGAATAGTCGAAAGAACCACAAATTCTTCGGAGGAGCGGAAAACTCCATGTCTACACCCGTCGTTTCTGTCGTAATCCCGGCCTTTCGGTCGGGGACATTGATCCTGGAAAGCATCGAATCCGTCATGGTACAGACCTTTCAAGACTTTGAGGTCGTCATCGTCGACAATAACGCCTCCGAAGAAACAAGAGCTGCTATAAAACGGGCTCTTGAGAAATATCCTTTAAAAATCCGCGTAATTCATGAGCCTACCCAGGGAAACAGTTCGGCCCGGAACAGGGGCATTATGGAAGCACGTGGAGAATATATTGCTCTTCTGGACGATGACGACCTAATGTATCCCGACCGTCTTGAAAGCCAGATCTCCCTCGCAAGAGACAACCCAAAAGCAACAATCATCTATGGTCTTATAGATGTTATTTCTTACGACGGATCAAGGGTCGTGATCCCTAGGCTTGCTCCTACCGTCGAATTCTTTGTTCGACCTGTCATGGAAGACCATCCAAGGTATCGAACAGACCCGCCTCTCTTGATCGGCCCTTCCGTGATGCTATTTTCAAGAGAAACTGCTATCAAGGTAGGCCTTTTCGATACTTCCTACAATCCATTTCACACGGAAGACACGGATTTCTGCTTTCGGTTATGGCATCTGGGTCCATTTAAGGGTATCGATCGACCTCTGTCCATGTACCGGCAAGCCTCCTCAGCTTTTTTTGCAAAAAAAAGGCATGGAATGGTGGCCTGGTATCAGGCCCGAAAAAATCAGAATCTTTTTTTCAGAAACTGGCTGAACTGTATCTGGATGTTCATGACAGGAAAAGCTTGGGAAAATTCCGGGAGATCCAGGCGCAGCTTTTGCGCGAGACATCCCATGACATTCTTTCTTACCGGGACGGAAGTGAGGTAGCCCGAAGACTTCTTGGAAGAGCCATTCAGGCCAAACCCCTGGACTACAAGAATTGGAAATGGTTTTTGAGGACCTGGTACCCTAGGACTCGCCTTGAGAAATGTCTGAAAAGGGAGCTTTTGCCAACCTGTTTGAATGAGGATGTTCCGGATCTGACTCTTTTTGATCGTCTGTTCCAGCTTCCCCATGAAGCCACCGGGAAAAATCTCGGTCCGAGATTGGTTAAGCTGTTCTGGTTATTCGTCCGGAAGCCGGAAAAATTTTGTAAGGTCTTCCGGAGGGATGAACTCTTCCAGTTTTTTTGGGGGGTAAGCGGCGATTTTCAGCGTCTTCATCCGCTGATTCCGGGGGAGAAAAGAGCGGGAGAGCCATTTCCAGTTTTTGAGCTCGAAGGGCTGATCGAGAAGGGCTCTCTTTAAAAGATCTCGGGCGGCCTCCTGGCCATCAGATATTTTCAGAACGTCCTGTGAAAGCTCCCGGAGCCATCGGGAGCGGATTTTGCGAAAGCGCAAATTGGATTCCCTGGAATGGGAAATGTAGTATCTTTGGGCAAGGATCGAAAAAAACAGATTCAGATTTCGGGCTGCCCGAATCCAGTTTGAGACATTTTCTCTTTTCTTCCTTAAAAATTCCGGAGAAGGAAGACGGAAGGAGACAAGGGGAGCCGGAATTTCGATACAAGGGCCCTGTTCCCACATCCGGAGAGAGAATTCAGTATCTTCCACAAAACATGGATTGAACCGTTCGTCGAATCCCCCCAGTTGGGTAGCGAGGTCCTTTGAAAACAGGCTCACAGAGGGAGCGATGGATCGAGGGGGATCGGCAGGAAAACGGGAAGAGTCCTGAAAGAGGATCTGGGCCCAATCCTGGATGTCATTGGATTGATTGGCTTTGACGATCGTGATCCCATCAAAGGCGACATAATTGATTCTGCCGTGAATGATTGAGGCCTCTGGATTTTTTTCGATGGACTCGATCTGTTTTTCGAGCCGATTAGGGGTCATCTTGTCATCATCATCAAGAAGGGCCACATATATTCCCTTTGCCTCCCGGATTCCCCGGTTTCGGGCGGAACTGTTTCCCTGGGTAGGCTCATGGATTACGCGAATTTTTAAAGGATATGCTTCAAGAGCCTTTTGGATAGCGGCTCTTGTTTCTTCGGAGGCGTTATTGTCGACGATGACGACCTCAAAGTCTTGAAAGGTCTGTACCATGACGGACTCGATGCTTTCCAGGATCAATGTCCCCGACCGAAAGGCCGGGATCACGACAGAAACTAAAGGATTTTTCATGATCAAAAATGTCTTTCTGCTAGAGGGCCGATGGGGGAGATCCATTCATTCTAGGTTGGTTTGGAAAATACAATGAATGGGACCCCTGTTTCCGTTGTCATTCCTATAACCCGATATTATGTCGAACTTGAGGAGGCTTTGGACTCCGTTTTCGCACAATCCATTAAGGATTTCGAAATCATCCTTGTCGACAACAACGCCACTTCCGAAACGCGAAAAGTCGCAGAGTCCTGGAGAGAAAAAGATCCCTTCCGAATCCGGATCGTTCGGGAGGATCATCCCGGAGCAGTCTCTGCCCGTAATCGGGGAATTCTGGAAAGCCGGGGGGAATTTGTCGCCCTTCTCGACAGCGACGACCGGATGAAGCCGGACCGGATCAAGGTCCAGCTCGATGAAATCCGAAAAAATGACGACACCGTCCTGGTCGGTTCCTGGTACGATGAATTGTCTCCGGATGGCAAATCCGTCCTGAGACGGGATTCGCGGCCGGCGATTCCCCGGTGGTGGTCTATCCTCTTTGAAAAGACTCCGGACTTCCAGAAAAACCCATTTTACGAACCCCAGACCTCAACCTTCTTTTTCCGGACCGCAGTCGCCCGGAAAATCGGCATGTTCGACCCCCGATTCGATCCCTTCTGGCTCGAAGACACCGATTTTGCCTTCCGCATGTACCAGGCCGGAAAGATCCGGATCGTCCCCCGGTCCCTGGTCGAATACCGGACCCATCCTCCCTCCGACAGCCTCCGGCGCATCTTCGACTTTGGCCTGATCCGGAAACATGACCTTTTCTTTTCCATCCTCCGGGACAAATTCTACCGGAAAGACGACCCGAAATCCCGGAAGGCCTTTTCGAAACTCCAGTCCCGCTGGATGCGGGAGACGGGAATCAAGCTCCTGGGGCTAAAAGGCGGAGAAGCCTTCGGACGTCACCTTCTCCGTAAGGCTCTTTCCTGCGCTCCCTTCGATCCCCAGACCCTCGAAGCCAATCTCCGGATCCACCTTCCCCGGGGATTCTATCCCCGGGCCTTTGGAGTCCGGGGCCCGGTGGACTTTCCCCTTCCGCCCGATGTGGACCGGGACTTTATCGACGCCCTCTTCTCCCTTGAGCTACCGGATCATTCCCAGCCCTGAACTTCTGCCGTATTTGCGAAATTTTCGTCCCGTTAATGCCTATCCCGGCAGAGAGACCCCTCTCGCAAGCTTTCAAGTCCCGTTACCTCTAGATACCCTTTCCCCGACTCAGGTGCGGAAGAGGGACCCAGGGTGATCCTCGCTGCCCCCTCCCAATAGGAGACCGCTCCTGTCAAAAGCTGGCGGTCGATTTCCGGATGGACCCGCACCACCGTGTTACCTCCCACCAGAAAGGCGATCCGGGAAAGATCAAGGCATCGATCGTTTTTTCCCTTGAGAAGGCGCACATTCCGGGTGCGGGTCACCGTCCAGTCCACTCCATTTCGCTCAAGAACGGTCGCCCGGTGAAAGTGTGAAAGCCGGACTCCCCGGTCGAGCATCTGGTAGAGCATGAGGCCCCGGGTATTGTTCTTGTTCCAGGCCCAGACCCAGATCCAGCCGATCTGGTCTTTTGCCAGGGAGTGGACCATCCACTCGTGGTCGAACCAGCATTGTCCGTGGACGGTCCGGGTCTTTGGGGCTCCGTCGGAGCCGACGGTGGTCACGGTTCCGGTGATCATGACCAGGGGATAAGAATAGTAATAGGCCCAGTCTTTTGGCGAAGGCCCGGTAAAGAACTTCTTCCGGGCGGCATGCCAGACGGGGGGAGAGAGCGGGGTGAGATTAAGGTTAAAGCTCTGGTTACCCACACGGAAGACGAGAGCCAGGGAGGGGGAGGAAGGATTCGGAAGGTCCAGGCGGTTTCTGCCGATCCGGACCGAGAAGGGATTCTTCTTTGCCAGAACCGACCGGGAAAATCCCCTTCGTTCCCGTTCGGTGGAAAGAAAGGTCTTGCGGTCGAGGTCCGAGAGCGCCCCGTGGAAACCAAAGATCTCCCGGGGAGACCAGGGTCCTCCGGCGGAGGAGGATGAGTCCTGGTTCGTCATCCGGAAGAAGGTCGCCTGAAAGCCCTGGTGGATCTTTTCGCCGGTGGTGAGATAGCCCGTCATGTACCACCACTCGATGGGAAAGTCCGGATGGGGGTCAAGATGGGCCCAGAGGGAAGGGAGATCGGA
>JAKBXW010000113.1 GCA_021840555.1 Nitrospirota bacterium | reverse complement strand
GATCGGCGTGGTGAAGGCGCTTGATCGGCCTGGCATCCCCCCGTAGGCCGGCATGAGGGTGAGCTGGTTGTCGATATCCCCGTCTTTGACGATCAGGGGCTCGAGAAAGATCCGGTTTCCCGCGTGGGCGATGCCGCTTTGCAGCATCCCCGTCGTGGTCGAGGATGGCGTGGAGGGGAGAAGCGCCCCTGCATGGTCCACGAGAGGGTCGGAGGGCGGGACCGGAGCGACGGAGGGGCCTGGGGCCGGAACCGAGGTCCCGTTCCCGCCGGTTGCCAGAGTCCCATACGGATCCGGGGGGCCGGCCGCCCGGGCCGGAGAAAGAGCCGCACCGATGAGGAGGCCGGAAAGAACGAGTCCCCCTGCCAGAGCCAGAAGCTGTCGCATGATCACATCCCCCGATAGCCGAACGGTCCGTTGAAGTAGAGTGTTACAGTCCCCATGGGGGTCCAGGTCCGCGGATAGTCGGACTGGTAGACCGGCATGGCGACCCCCGCCCCCCAGGTGGCGGCGAACTTCTGTGTGTGGGGCCAGGTGACCTCCATCTCCGGGGCGAGCCAGAAGTAGGACCAGGAGGGAGCGTTGGCGTTGCCGAAGAAGAGATTCGTCCCGCTCTGGCTCTCCCCGTAGAACTCGAGGAGGTACCCCGCCCCCCATTCGGTGTTGATCACATGCTCGAAGGCCCCGGCATAGTATGTCAGATTGCCGTCCACCATGTGGAGGCTGGCGGTACTTCCGAAGGGAATCTGGGTGATGCCGTTGTTATAGGTGTACCCGGCCCCGACGGTCGAGGGGTTCTCCACGATGTCCCCCACCTGCAGATAGAACATGAAGGGCTTGACGTGCTTATGAACCAGGACAAAAACCCCCTCGTTGAAGGTGCCGTTTCCCAGCTGGTCGGTGCCGTAGTCCTGGGGATTCAGGTTCTGGTACTGGCCGGAGGGGATCCAGAAGTCGAAGGTGAGCGCGATGGCCGGCATGGCGAGCGGCAGATAGACGTTGGCGTCGCTCGTGAGCTCCCACTTGATCTCGAAGTGGGTGTTGCCCACACCGAAGTGGCTCGCCGAATGGTCGATGCCCTGGGAGGGATCGACCCCCTGCCAGTTCTGGTCGAGCGGCAGGTAGGTGTCGAGCTCGAGATTGTGGCCCAGCCCCACCGCCAGCCGCATCGGCATCGAGAGCGACGAGGCGGCGATTCCGGGGTTTATGAAGTCATAGGCGAAGGGCTCGAGATACCACGAGCCG
Source organism: Nitrospirota bacterium (assembly GCA_021840555.1). Lineage (GTDB taxonomy): Bacteria > Nitrospirota > Leptospirillia > Leptospirillales > Leptospirillaceae > UBA4572. The sequence continues at coordinate 3,620 of JAKBXW010000113.1, read as the reverse complement.
ATCGGCTCCACCTCGGCGGTTCCGGTAAAGAACGGCCCGCTCGTGTTGGGACCCCAGGGAAGAAACGGAGGGGCCAGGGCCTGGAAGTCCCTGGCCATCTCGGCGTCGTCCGAGAACGGTAAGACGAATCCCCCGCTTCCCGCATCGAGCGGATCGGCCTGAACCGGAGCGGGACACAGCTCCGGACAAAGGACGAAAGCCAGCAGGATCCCTGCAAAAAAGCACAAGGATCTCCCCCTCATTGTCTCCATCATGTCATGCACTCCTGGCAAAGAGGTAACGGGAGGTTAACGGGAAATCGTCTGCCCGGGAAGGGGGGTCTCGTCGTGTTTTTCAAGGAGAACGGCCATGGCCCGTGCGTTCTGCCCGTTGTGGATCAGGGCCTTGGCCAGCATTTTCCGGTAGCCGTGGGGCCAGGTGCGCCGGGGCTCGATGAGAGAGAGAAGGGCAAGGGCGCGATGATACTGATGGTCGGCGATGAGAATGCGGGCCTCGTTCAGAATGTAGGGCTCATCATTGTCGTTTGACCGGAGAGCCCGGGCCTGCTCAAGAAAGCCGACCGCCTTCCGGGAATCGCCTTCCTTGAATTCGATGTAGGCCATGTTGTTGAGGATCGTCGGATCGGTGGGGTTGTCCCGAAGAGCCTGCCTGAGGTCCGACTCCGCCTCCTCGATCTGGCCGTTTCTGATTTCCGAGTAGGCCTTCTGCTCGTGCAGATAAGCCCTCACGGCCGGCTCCGTCGTGGCCGCGCACCCCGTCAGGAACAGGGCCAGGAGAAGGCTGCCCGGAACGCCATGAACCGTTCTCTTGATATCCATCATCGACTCCTTTTTATTCGTGATCCCTCGATCAAGATTCATGTGGGGAGGCAGGAAACAGGATCCCATCCCGTCTCCTCCTTCCTGAATAGATACTTCATCTCATAATAGTTGAGAGTTTGTCTCATTACAAGAGACGCCCAAGGGCACCCGGAGCCGTCAGGATATCCCCCAACACCTCCATGAAGCGACGAACTGATTCCATGATTTTTTCAAATGTCACAAAGAGGTTTCGCATTTTCCCATCTCCTTCCCCGCCGGCGCAGAAAACAGGCGACCACAGGACAGCCATCGCTCCTTTGGGCACATGCGCGCAGCAGAATTTTGTTTCGTTGATTTTTTGTGTCTTTCGACTTTGAATTGAAGCGGGGAAGGAATGGAAAAAGGCGAGACTCAGGGAAGAGCGTGGGACAACGTGTGTGCTGTCAGACTGTCTTCATCCTGCCTCCTTCTTTCCGTCCGTCCCCGGACTGGGGCCGTCGTCCATACGATTCTCCTTGTCTTTCAGGTTATTCCGAGGGGGCACCCGTTCCCGGGCCGGACCGACACCCCCTATTGACGTCCACTCGCTTGACGTCCTCCCCTCCGTGAAGGAAGGGGATTCCTTCCTGCCATCTCCCCGGTAGGACACGGGGATGGATTCGCCGACCTGAACGGTCAGGCGACGAACTCGCCGGGTTGCCCCGGCGAACAGGCGCTACGTGCGTGCCCCGCCCTGAAGGGCGAGGGTTGCCGCGCGATTGGATCAAGGCCCTTACTTGAGATAGCGCTTCACGACCTCGACGACATCCTCGACCGCCCGTTCGCGGTCAAGACGGGACGTGGCCTCGTCCGCAAGTATATGCTCTCGGATATGTCCCTCAATCAGTTCGCACATGAGCCCGTTCAGGGCCCCCCTCACGGAGGCCACCGTCTGAAGGATCAGCGACACGTCTTCGCCCTCTCCGGTGGTTCCTTCGAGCAACCGCTCCAGAGCCTCGACCTGCCCGCCGATCTTCCGGACGCGCTCCACGAGCTTTTTCTGATTCTTGACCGTATGCAATTCGAATCCTTTCTTTCTGTATGAGCCAATATATACTCCCCCTCCCTACCTGTCAAGCCTCAGAAATGCATCCCAAAACCTTGTCCAAAGCCTGCATGGAAGCTTTGTTCAGGACCGCAGTCCCGATTCAATCCGCCGGGCGGCAACGGACGTCCGCCTCCCCGAGAAACGGGACCGTCCGCCGAAGTTCTTCCTCTAGGATTTTTCCGATCTCCTCCATCTCCTTTGCAGACAGTCGAGGATCCACCGACAGGTCGACGTCGCCCAAAATGCGATGTCCGGACCAGCGGGCCCGAACGCGGGGGACCGAACGGACACCGGGAGCCTTTGCCGCGACCTCCCGGATCCGGTCGAGATGCTCGGGCTCGATCGCATCCAGAAGCCGGAGACCAAGGGGTCGGACCGCACTTACCGCGATGGTCAGAATGACAAGTCCGATGGCCAAGCCGGCCAGAGGATCAATCAGAGGATGTCCCGATACGGAACCGACCACCCCGACCAGGACCATGAGACTGGTCAGCCCATCGATCCGCGAATGCTGACCGTCGGCGACCAGTGCGGCCGAGCCGATCTGGCGACCGGTGGTGATCCGGATCTGCGCGACCGATTCGTTTCCGACAAATCCCACGATGGCCGCCGCGGCCACCCATCCCGGATGGAGGATCGGTCCGGGTGAAAAGAATCGAAGGGACGCCTCGTAGATCGCCGTGCATGCCGAGAGGAAGACGGCGGCCAGGACGACGATTCCCGCGATATCCTCGGCCTTCCCGTACCCGTAGGTAAAGCGGGATGTCGCGCCGCGGCGGAGGAGGACAAAAGCGATCCAGAGGGGGATGCTCGTCATCGCGTCGGCGAAATTGTGCAGGGCGTCCGAAAGAAGCGCCACCGATCCCGAGAGGACGACGATCGAACTTTGGAGAAGGGCTGTGGCAAATAGGCCTGCCATGGACACTTTCAACGTCCGAAGGCCGCGGGCGTCCCCTTCCATGGCGGCATCCACCTCAACCGTGGAATGATGCGCATGCCCCGATATCCGGTGAAGCCATTGTCCCACCTTCGTTCTCGCCAGGAACTCCGGACCGTGGTCGTGGTGATCGTGGGTCTTCATAAATCTCGCGCTCCTTGTGATTTTCCCCGGAGGCCCCCCGAAACGGGAAGCAGGGATGATCCCGGGGACAAAATAGGCTACTGGGGTACAGTATAAAGAAGGTCCGGAAGGAAGTCCATCCTTATTCCAGTTTTCAGGGTCCGATTCGCCGGATCGGGAAAAACCGGACGCCCGTCTCAAAACAGGAAATCTTTTTCAAGGGAGGCGGGACACATCGAAGAGGATTGAGGGGGAGTGAGTTCCTCTCAAAGGGGGAGGAACTACCGGCTGAAGTGGAGGGAAGAAGGTCCCCAGAAAGGAAGACCCCCCGATCTGTCACACCATGTGGCGGATGATCTTCCCTTCCACCATGTACATGATGATCTCGGCCACGTTGGTCGCGTGGTCGGCGAAGCGCTCGAGGGAACGACTGACGAAAAGGATGCGAACGATTGAACTGGTCTCTCCCGTATGGCTCTTCAGACTTTCCACAATGGATTTTACAAGTTCCCGGTGAAGGACGTTGACCCGTTCGTCCTCCTGGGTCACCTTGCGGGCCAGTGCGGTATTTCTTGAGACGAAGGCGTCCAGGGCTTCCCGCAGCATCTCCCGGCCGATCGTTGACATTTCGCTGATCGACGGGGGAATCGACACCGGGGGCTCCTCGCACAGC
>JAKBXW010000112.1 GCA_021840555.1 Nitrospirota bacterium | reverse complement strand
CCTTCCCTTCTCAGAGACCCCAACGGCTCCCGGACTCCACGTTTTTTGGATCGACCGGTCCAAATTTGGAATTGCTGCTCCGAGGAGACGGGGATTGCCTAGCGTCAGTCAGGAAGAAGGTTGAAGAGCGGACCGAAGGATATTCCATGACTCAAGAGAGAGCTCCCTGCGGGAGCGCCCCATCGGGAAGAGAGGAGAAAAGACCTGAATACGGACGGTGATTAGGGGCTCGCCAAGGGTTCTCCAGAAGGAGCGGGCGAAGCTTTCCCCTCCGGTGTAGGCGATTGATCTCAGGGGACGACGGTCGGGAGTTTCATAGTTCAGGCAGAGGGGAAGGACGGGACGTCCCGTTCGGATGGCCGCCTCGAAAAGCCCGCTTCTGAAAGGGAGGAGACGTTCTCCGCAGGTCGTGGTTCCTTCCGGAAAGACGGCCACGCACTCTTCGTTTTCAAGTGTCACTCTCACTTGCTCGAAGATATTCCGAAAGGAGGAAAGACGCTTTCTGGCGATGAAAAAAGTCCCCGCCGCCTGGGCCGATCTTCCGACCAGGGGCCAGAGAGCGATCTCCTCCTTGGCGATGAAGCGGGCCGGGAGAAGGGCGCGGATGACGAGGATGTCCATCCAGGAGACATGATTGGAGACCAGGAGGCAGGGTCCGGAAGGAAAATCAGCCCCGGAAATTTCCATGCGGACGCCGAGCCGTAAAAGGAGGTCCCGGCACCACACGGCCAAGGGATCTTCTCCGGAGGGAGCAGGAACTTTGGGAATAAAAATCCCCCGCGCCAGATGGGTTGCCGCTCTGACGCCCCGGAGGGACCGGAGGGGAAGGGAGAGGGTTGGAGGAACGCTTTGGGATAGGCTCATGGCTGTTTCTTGCCAGTTCTGAAAAAGTGCCGCGTATAGGCGCCATTCATTTCGGAGAGGGAGAGCCACATCGGGAAGTCGGCCGTCCTGAAAACGGGATCATGGGCAGGATACCCGATACATCGGGCTCCAATTCTGAGATACCCCTTGAGAAGGGGTGGAAGAGCAGGAGCCCGGCCATCCCCGTTCAGGTGCGTAAGACTGGGAAAGGGACGATGAGGAACAACATTGTATGGATGGATCCCCCCGCCATTCCGGCAAAGATAGCTCCAGATCTCGTTCGGATCGAGATCTGGGTTGGTCAGGTCGACGCTTGCGCAACCCATCAGATATTTGATCTTTTCGGTGATCAATGTCCGGGCCAGTGCTGCCCAAAGTAGGGCGATGACGCTTCCCTTCCGATAGTCCGGGTGGACGCAGGACCTTCCAAGCTCGGCTGTTTCGGCGAGAAAGGGGGAGATGGTGGAAATGTCGAATTCGGATTCCGTGTAAAAGCCGCCGGCTCTTCGCGCTCCTTCCGGTCCAAGGAGGCGGTATGTCCCGACGCAGTGACCCGTTCTCGTGTCGAGGACCATCAAGTGCCGGGCAAAGGCATCGAAGATGTCGCATTCGGGGACGATTTCTCCGTATGGACACTCCGGAGGAGAAAATCCGAAGGCAAGCGCTCGAAGTTTCTGGGCATTGAGGAGGTCGTCCGAGGAACGGGCCCATCGAACCTCCAGGGTGCTGTTGTTGTCGGCGGAAGTAGGAAGAAGGAGACAGGAGACGGGCATCGGAACCTCCCCGAATGGATTGACAGAACTTATCTCTTGCAGAATAACCAGTTCTTGTGACAGGAAAGTTGTGAGAGGATTACAGGAAGAAGACGGAGGTTTTGCAGTCTGGAAGAGAGGAAAATGGAGTCCCGATTTCAGAAAAAGGAGAGTCCAATGAAATGCGTCATGTGCAAGGGAGGGGAGCTTGCCCCTGGAAAAAAGACCGTCAAGGTTCAACGGGGAGAGACTCTTGTAATCATTAAAGACGTCCCGGCCGACGTTTGTCGGGTGCCCGGGCAGGACGTACGAATTTTCCGGGAAGGGCAAAGAGCGTCCAGCGAAGTGTCGGCAGGCGAAAGCTAATACAGGCCGCCGGCAGAAGATCCCGCTTGAACACCTGCAGGAGGTTGTAGCGCAACACGCCGATCCGGAACCACACCGCATTGGCATCGCTCTGTCCTGTCGGCATGCTTCCGTGAGGTGGATGTGGGAAGAGGAGTGTGCGTTGAAGAGAGTCTCAAAGGCATGATTTTCGTCACATCTTTTTTTGTTCGTATCTGATAGATTTCCACGTATTGTTTGTATTGTTTATTGACAACCCACATAGGAGTGCGTCCATGAAGTTCAAGAAAGCGGTGCCGGTCATCGGCATCCTTTTCCTCGCAGCGGCAGGAGTGGGGATTGCGAAAGAATCGACGTCACGGTCTAACCCGTCAACCAGTCCCGCAAGATTGGTTTCAGTGAGCAATCCGGACCTGACGGCAGACACACTGGATATCAAGAATGAAATTTCACGCCTTGAACATCGATTGAAAACCCTATCATCGGGAAAACCCAACAACCCGGACCTGAAAGAGGACATCGCCGCAGTCAAGGCGAAGATCGCCAGGCTCCGGGCCCGGCTTAGAACGCTACGGGCGGAGGGGGCGAACCCGGACCTTACGGCGGACATCGCCGCAGTCAAGGCGAAGATCGCCAGGCTCCGGGCCCGGCTTAGAACGCTACGGGCGGAGGGGGCGAACCCGGACCTTACGGCGGACATCGCCGCAGTCAAGAAGAAAATTGCTCTTCTCAGGATCAGACTCAGAGAATTGCGGACAAATTCTTCAGATTTTGACCGGAATGGACGGGATCTTCAGGATCGTGAGTCCCCAGAAGCATCCCTGCATCATGACGGCGATGACCATCGATTAGAAAGAGGCCGATGGTCAGCCCTTGAAGGGGGACCCCATCGAGAGGCCACCAGGGAAATCATGCGGGGGGCTCACGAAAGGATTGTCGCTCTCTATTCGCCCACCCACCAGGCGGGTTACCATGCCAAAATGCACAGACATTCCCGGTAATGCGATCTCGACTCAGAAAGGCCGGGTCGCACCCGGCCTTTTTTTTGATTTGTCTTTTTGCCAACCTGTCCGGATCTCTGTTCTGGTATTTCCAGGCCCGTGCATCGGGTCCGCCAGAAGAACCCTATGTCGACCATGACTGGAGAACGATCAAGCACAACGTCGCCCTGAAAAAATATCTCCTGGCGGAAAAGCAAATCGGCAACTACATCAAATTCCACCCCAAAAATTACCAAGCCTACACGCTCGGGGGGAGAATCACCAGAAAAATACATCGGCCGGGGGACGGGATCTCTATCCTGGACAAAGGACTCCGTCAGTTTCCAGGAGACAGGACTCTTTTGCGGCTGAAGGCGGAGCTTCTCATGGAACAGGGAGCGATGATTCGCGCGCGAGGGATCCTTGACAAGCTTGCAAAAGATCCGGCACTTTCTCGGGAAGACCGGGCAAAAATCCGGGAGGACAGGAAAACCCTTGAGGTCCTCTCAATGTCCCTTCCGCCCCTTGAAACCTTTGACCAGAATATAAATTTTCAGGAAACCGTTCCTCCGCCCCTCCAGTCGCCCTCCACCTATGAGATTGAAAACTCCGATTACCATGTCCATGTCCAGAATGTTGACATCGGCTATAGTGGTGGATCAACAATCGGGACAGGAATTACGGTTGAAACCCCCCTGATCAAGGATATTGTCCATTTTCAGGTGGGGACCAACATCTATGTGGGTTCTGCGGCAGGACAGACAAGCGCCCCTGAGGACTACCTTTTTGCCGGTGTCGACGGCCAGGGTCCCGGTGAGACGGTTTATCTTCTGGACGTGGGGAATGTTTTCGCCGGAAATGAGATCAATGCCGGGGTTTATGGGCATTTTGACCTTCCCATCGGCCGGGTGAGAGTCGATGGTCAGGGGTGGTTCATGCTTCCCTGGAGCGGATACGGGCAAGCTCTCCTGAATGGGGCTCTCCAAAGTGGCGGTCTTTTGAACGGAACCCTTTCCATTTTTCCAACCCTCACATTCTCCGGCGAATATGAATACACCTATGACACGCTGGGAGGAAGCAAGACGCCTTTCGGGGTGAATCATAACACGATGTTCGCCTTTGACTGGGATTTTCTGAAAAAACCTGACCTTCATCTGATTGCCGGATACGACACCCAATCGTATACGCCATTCATTCCGAATGCGACAAGCCTTGTCCCTGTCCTTTTATCGTCAAATTTCGGATTTGCCGGCCTTTCCACCCTCGACCAGATCGGCCGATTTGTGGTTTTAAACGGGCAGATTGGGGGTGTGGTCGGAACATTTGATTCTCCTGGCCCTCTTGTAGGACTTCAGGCCGATGGCGGAGTCTCCGTCCAGGCAGGACCCCACCTTGAATTTTACGGAAATATCTCCTACGAATCTTTGGCAGAGGCCTATGTTGGAGCTGTCACGACCATGATGTTCGGGCTCAATGTCTGGCTTTAGCCATGAAAATCTTGGATAGAAGTTCCTTGGGATTGATCCAGGAATCCTGCGGTCTGTGAGTCAAATGGCAGAAAAATGAGTGTCATTTTTTTAAGCTCCCACCTTTTATTGCCTTTTTTTACAATGGGCCATTTTCCCTCAAAATTCCCTTTTAACGAAAGATTTTAAGATTAAAATGACCGAGTATATCCTGGATGGGGAATTTTAAGGATCGGCTTGGGTGCTCGGGAGGAGAATCGAACTCCTATGACCGTGAGGTCGGCGGATTTTGAGTCCGAAAAATCGCCTTTTCTTCTCAGACGTATTGTAAAAAACATCAATGCAGCTCTTGATTTCTTGTTAATCCATTTAAACGGGTTTTAACCCTTTTTAACCCCTGAGTGTCGGAAAAGTGTCGGAGAATGTCGGAGAGGGAAAATGGCGTGTTTGCTTGTTTTCCCGCTTTTGTTCTCCTTCC
>JAKBXW010000111.1 GCA_021840555.1 Nitrospirota bacterium | reverse complement strand
CCGATCTTCGCTCCCTCGCCTCCCCTTCGCCGCAGCTTCCTCAAGACCAAAGGAAGGGCGTCGTCCTCCCCGGTCTTCTCACTCCGCCCCATCCGTATCAGGAAGATGTGGTGGTCCAGCGGGAATCCAGGGTTTTAGCCCGAATGGGGGATCAGCTCCACCAGCGTCTTCTAAATAAATTCGGGCAATCAGGGGATTCGACGCTCGAACAGGAGCTTGAACAAAAAATGAACGGGAGTCAGGACTCCCTGGATTCTGATCGGTAACACCGTTTTGAGTCCGGAAGAGGGTGATCACGAATGTGCCATAACCGTCAAAAGGAGGAAATGACGATGAAGAGGAAATCACTTATGAATGAAGTCTCTGTCGCATTGGGGATTCTGATGCTGGGTGGCTTTGTTGGTCTGGGTGGGTGTGCTCACCAAGGAGGACGCATGTCCATGAATGGCCCGGATGAAAAGGCCCCGCAGTGGGTTCGGGCGATGGCCTGTGCCGATCCTGCACACAAGGTCTTGTGCGGGGTCGGGGTCGCACAGGGGATCGACAACCTGGCTCTGGCGCAGGATACGGCCGATGCCCGGGCGGAGGGCAAGCTGGCCGAGCAATTCAGGGTTTATGTGGCGCGTCTTGAGAAAGACTATATGGAAAATGCGGGAGCCGGACAGGGGATGGACACCCGGCAGGATGAGCAGATGGTCACCGATACCATGAAGAGCTTCGTCAAGGAGACACTTCCGGGAGCGACGATCGTGGATCATTATCGTGGCACCGACGGAACCCTTTACGCCAAGTGCGTCCTGGATATGGCCGTGATCAAGAAAACCCTGGCCGATTCGAAGGCGATGAGTCCGGAGATGAAGAAAGCTCTCCAAAAGGATGCGGACAAGGCCTTTGAGGAGTTGAACAGGGAAGAAGCCTCCCATCGGTGAGGACGGGAATCGGGGTGAAAAAAGGAGGAGTGCTCCTTTTCTCAGGAATGATGAGTCTCATGCTGTTAGGAGGCGGAGGATGTGCCTCGACGGCCCCTTTGTCCAAAGGGAGCAAGAAAAGCGCTCTCATCCAGGTCCACAAGGATTTTGCAAAGGCGATGACTTCCAAAGGGCGACCCCTTTCGAGTACATCGACACGAACAGTCGCTTCTTTCGGCCCCGCTGCTCCGGCTCTTCAGTCCTCCCAAATCCCTGCAATGACCTCCGGGGATTCCGGGACGATGCGATTGGTGCGGGATCCCTCCGGTTGCGTCTGGTATGAAAGTCGGTCCGAGGTTGAAGGAGACGAAAACACGACACCACGCACTCTTCGGCTCCGGGCGGTGGCCCGGGCCGAAAAAAAGGCTCTGCGGGCCTATCGGCCCCGGAAGATAAGCCGTGAGTTCCTGAGTTCGGCGACCGAGATCCGGGAAGGGGGACCCTCAAAAGGATCCCAGTATGTGGAAGAACTCCTGAAGGCCGAAAATCAGGCGCTTGTGGTGAAAGAGGAGCTGATGCGCGTCGAGGGACCTCATCCTGTCGAGGGATGTACCGGGTGTCAGCGCATCCGCGTCACGGTCCGGGACTGTTTGACACCTATTTCCACGGTCTCTCGGTCATTTGGTCTTTCGGTTCACTTGAATCATGATCTGTTCAGGGAAGGAGAGAAGGCAGAGGTATCGGTTTTTTCAGGAAGAACAGCCTCCCTTCTTCTGCTTGATGAGGATCCCGAAACCCATGTGTATACGGTTATCGCCCCTCATCCTCCTGAACTTCCACTTTGGACAATCAGGGCAGGGGAGACAGTCGTCTTTCCAGGTGCTGACCTTGGGGCACGTGGGATTACACTGATGGCCCATCTTCCCAAGGGAGAATCTCATTCTACCGAGATTCTTCGGGTTATCGCCACGGAGGTTCCTTTAGCGCCAGATATCTATCAACCCCGGAAAGGACAGACAACCTTCGCGCTTCTTTCACGTTTGGAGGAAAAGGGAATTCCTTGGGCCCAGGAGGGGATCGTATTCCGAATTGTAGGCGGGAAGATGCGCAAAAAGAATATCCGGTTTTAAAAATGTTCGTCATGAAAGATCCAGATCCTGATTCTAAAGATGAACATTGAGAAAAAACCCATGATCGAAAAATGCCCTAGCCGACACAAGGCATTTCGGTCGAAACAACGAAAATGCACATTCCGATCCCGAAGACGGGAAGAGAGGGTGATATGGCAATCAGAATAATTCATACCTCGGACTGGCAGATCGGAAAAGTGTTCCGGTTTTTGGACCCAACCATTATGGGACTTCTCCAGGAGGCCCGCTTGGGTGCCATTACCCGCCTCGGAGAGTTGGCGAAAGAGAACGGAGTTCGACATATCCTCGTTGCCGGGGACGTTTATGATATGGAAGCGCTTACTGCCCGATCGATCAATCAGCCGCTCGAACGCATGCGACCGTTCAAGGATATCCATTGGCATCTTCTTCCAGGAAATCACGATCCCCATCGCCCGAATGGTCTTTGGGACCGAATTCTTTCTGGCGGGATTCCGGACAATGTCCACGTTCATCTTATTCCGAAGCCCGTGGCGTTGGCCGATGGGGGAACCGTTCTTCTTCCGGCACCCTTGGTGCATCGGCATACGCTTGGGGATCCGACCGCTTATATGGATGACAATTTCCCCTCTTCTGGCCGGATTCGCATAGGGCTTTCTCACGGTACGGTGACTGGGTTCGGCTCGGAAGATCGGAGTGTCCCAAACTTTATTTCTCCCGACCGTCCGAAAACTGCAGCCTTGTCCTATCTTGCCTTGGGGGATTGGCATGGGCAGAGAAAGATCAATGCCCGATGCTGGTACAGTGGGACTCCTGAACAGGATGCTTTTGATGTGGAAAACGCTGGAAAAGCCCTGCTCGTCGCAATCGAGGGACCCGATATGGATCCAACTGTGACTCCCATTGAAACCGGATATTACACATGGACAAGTCTGACCCGCATCGTTCATTCCCGAGACGAGATCGATTCACTTGAACGTACCTTGCGGGGGCTTCCCGGAGATCCGAGTCGGACATTGTTGTCCCTGAACATCGAGGGAGGATTGTCTCTCCAGGACAGGGTATATTTCGAGAAGACCATTGTGGAAGGGGTTTCAGCGGCTTTTTGTGTCCTTCGTCTCGAAAGTAAACACTTATACGCCACTCCGACGCCGGAGGATCTCGACCAAATTGATCGGGGTGGTTTTGTGAGAGTGGCTGCGGAAAAGCTTAGACGGTTGTCGGAGGAGAGCGGAGAGACCGGAATTTTGGCTTCCGAAGCTCTCCAGCGTCTCTACCTCGAGCATATGAAGCTTCACGGAGGCCAATAATGAAATTACGCTCCCTCGCAATCAATCAGTTCAAAAAATTCAGCGAACCGACACTCATCGACGGCATCGGGGATGGCTTGAATGTCCTGGTTGGACCGAATGAAATCGGAAAATCGACCTTGCTCGATGCACTTCGCGCGGCGCTTTTTGAAAAACATAGCTCGAAAGCCCAATCGATTACTGCCTTGCAGAACGATCGTAATCATGCGGCTCCTGTGGTCGATCTGACCTTCGAAATGGAGGATGGCCTCTACAAGATCACTAAACGATTCCTTAAGAAGCCCTACGCTCGTCTCTTATGTCCAGACGGCCGCACGCTAGAGGGTGAAGCCGCTGAAGACGCTCTTCGAACCCTGCTCGGATTTGAAGAGCCCGGGAAATCAGGTGCCAGGCCGGAGGTGTTGGGAATGTGGAGTGTCCTCTGGGTGCAACAAGGACAGTCTTTTGGCGCGCCGGAAATCCCTGGTAGTGCCCGCTCCAGCCTCCACCGCGCACTTGAAACTGAAGTTGGCACCGTGTTGGGTGGACGGCGTGGCCGGGAGATTCCAAGGGTCATTGAAGATCAGCTCGGGGTCTTTTTGACCAAAAATAAGGGCACCCCCCGGGGAAAATACAAGGAAGCGATCGACCGGCTTAAGACCTTGCAGGAAGAACTCGAATTGCTAAATGATCGTCGCCAGGCCCTCAACAAAGATCTTGAAGACTTATTTAGCAAAGAAGAAATGCTTTCCCGATTGTCTACACCTGAAAAGGATAAGGCTGACCAAGAGGAACTTGCTAAAAGTCGCAAAACCTATATTCGGCTTTCACAGCTTGAGACGGAAATCAAATCCGCACAAACCGAGCTTCAGTTAAGGGAAAGAAAGTTGTTGGAAGCTACGACCAATCTTGAAGGACGCAAAATCCTTGAAAAGGAGCTTGCGTCTGAAGAGGCTACCCTTCTGGAAGCCAGAACACAACTTGCTCATGCGGGTAACGAAGATAAATTTGCCCGTGAGGAGCTAGAAAGAATCCGATTAAAAGTCCGGGACGCTGAAGTGGCGGTTAAAGAGATCGATGACGCCGTTTCCAGGGCACAACGTGTCCTGAGTGCCATCGACCTCGAATCCCGGATTCAAGATTTGGCTCTTCAACAAAATCTGTGGGGACCACCTGGAGGCTCCGGGAGAGCGCCAAGTGTATGGTATAACGCGATTTGAAGATGTTCGAGAGACTGAAATCCGTAAGCTTTTCGCATCGTTAATTTGGCTTTCAAATTGAGACCCTCAACTGCGCCGCTCGAGAGCTGGCCTTCTGCGGCGAACCAATTGAGGATGAGATCCTTGTGCCGACGGAGCATCTTCGCCACGTGCTTCATGGGTTCGATGCGAGAGCGCATGGTCCGAGTGCACCAGGTATGAAGAAAATACTCGGCGACTTTGATATGGGTGAAGGTCCAGAATCTTTGGAAGTCTTCCCGAAGAAGATAGGCCCGGACCGTCGCCAGATTCAGTTTAAGAAGTTCGGAAAGGCGGACCGTTTGTTTCTCCGTAAGGTTCTCGGGGCGCTTGAGAACAGCCCAGCGGCCATTTGCCAGAAGATTCTCTTGTCCGGTCGCCTT
>JAKBXW010000110.1 GCA_021840555.1 Nitrospirota bacterium | reverse complement strand
GGAAGCGGCTCATATCTTGCCGGAGAAATTCCTCCGAAGGCCTGTTCGTCCATATACCTATCAAATCCCAAGGAGAAAATCCAATCCGCTGAACCTCCCGGATTCCGCGACACAAGGGACAAAAAACAAATAAACCATCTTTAATGTTTGAATTTCTGTGATACAAATCTCACCTGCAAGGCGAAAACAACAACAGACGGAGGGCTTGAGATGATGGTGAACGGCGACGATGACGGAATAAAGGGGGTGGGAACGGAGAAACCCCTGACCGGACAGCGAGGGTCCTGACGCCCTGCGAGGATGTTCGATGAAAGAGAGTGGACCATCCCCGCCGATCCGGACAGTGCCGTGAAAAAGATCGCCTTCCGGATTCCCGGGTCGGCTTGGGTTCGAATCGACAAGGATCGTGAGGTCGCCGGGACGGTTCATACCCTGCAGGAGACGAACAAGGCCTTTCGGCTGATCGTGAAACGGACCCGGGACCGCTCAACGCCCCTTTCGAATCGGCTTGTCAGTTACCGTGACTTGTCGGTGGCAACGAATATGAGGCCGACGGTGTCGGCGGTCCGGGTGCGCGAAGGACATCCGCAACGGGGGACCTTCGAAAAATTCCTCAAAGAACTCAAGCGTGATGGGAGAGTCGGAACCATGCCGACAGGAGAGAGCGATGCCAATGCGGCGGGGTTCCGGATCGGCGTGTTGCTCTGCAACCTCCTGCAGGGGTTTGTGCGGGATCTTCTGCCGGCGGCCTGGATCAGCTTTCGCCTGCCGACACTTCGCTGGAAGCTCTTTGCCCTTCCCGGAAAGTTCGTGCGTCCTGCCCGGGCGCTGATCTTAAAGCTCGCCGTTCCCCGGAGATATGCGGATTTTCTGAATGAAATCCGGGCCCGCTGTGGTCTTTTGCGTCAACCGGGCCAAGACCGGAGGGAGGGTGCGGTCAAACAGAGAGGGCAAGACCGGAAAGAGCAGAAGATCCCTGTCCGGGGCCCCGGGAGTCCGGAGGACAGAAAAATGATTTTCTGACAGGAACGTGAGGCCTCTTCTCCTCACACACCCTCCCGACAGGTGACGAAGAGGAAGGCTGTCCCGAGTCACCTTCCGGGAATCGGGGACTCAACGGATCCCTTGGGGAAGGGGAAAAAGGTCCGTTTCAAAAAAAATCCCCATTTTTTGGGGAAACCCCTCCGACAGTCTCTATCGCGAAATGAGGGAATCTCCCGGCATTACCCAACCATACCTTATGGAGGCCTTTCCTTTCGAGTCAAATGATGCGGCACAAGATCCATGACGAGGCCCAGACCGCGCAAGAAACGGGTTGTCGCCCAGAAACAACCCGTTTCTTTTTTTATCGGAGAACACCAAAAATCAGCGTGAGGGCAATTCATTCGGCTTGTCATGCAAAAACTTGGAATAGAAGGATAAACATTGGATCCGAGATGATGGCACAGGGTTTGCTTTTTATGCCACGACGGCTTCTCGGCGAATCGACGTCGGGAATGGGAAGCGGACGTCAGGAGAACCGGGAGGCCGACAAGAAAGTGCTGCCGAAAGGCAAACTGAATGTGAAGGGGGGTTATAGTTATGATGGGATCAGGGAAAGGGAAAGAGATTCCAGCCGGAACAGCGGCAAAGACCGCCATCATCTCGTCGGTGTTCTGGCTGGCAATGGGGACTACGCTAGGATTTGTCACATCACTCAAGTTGGCGTATCCGGACGTTCTGAACGGAACTCCCTATCTGAATTTCGGCCACATCCGGCCTGTCCATGTGATGACCGTGATCTATGCATGGATTTCCATGGCCTTCGGGGCGGCCATGTATTACATGACTCCCGTTCTCTGCGGAACGAAGCTCTGGAGCGAACGCCTCGGGGTCATGAACATCTGGCTCTGGAATCTCGGCATCACCGTCGCCGATATTTCCATCGATCTTGGCATGACCTCCGGACGCGAATACTCCGACTTCATCTGGCCGGTGGACGTCTATGTGATTCTCTTTGTCCTCGTTCCCCTGGCCGTCAATGTCTGGATGACGGTTCTGAACCGGAAGGTGAAGGGCATCTACCCCACGACCTGGATCATGATGGCCTCGCTGCTTTACCTTGCGACGGTCTATTCCCTGAGCCAGTGCGTTGAGGTCTTCCATATCACAGGGCTCAACGAGGCCCTGGTGACCTGGTGGAACGCCCACAACCAGCTCGGCATCTGGGTGACGCCGGTCTCCATGTCCATTGCCATGTATATTGTTCCGAAGCTTACGGGCAATCCCCTCTACAGCCACAAGCTGGCGCATCTCACCTTCTGGGGGCTCTTCGCCTTCTACTCCACCCCCGGGGCGCACCACATGATGGGGGCTCCCGTTCCCGAGTGGCTGAAATCCTTCGCCTCCGTCTCCGGGGTGCTCATCCTGGTTCCCGGGATGGCTTTCATCGCCAACGTTCTCCTCACCATGCAGGGCAAGTGGAAACTCTTCGTCGAAACGCCCGCCCTCCGATGGGCGATCACCGGAGTCCTGATGGGCATTCCGCTCCTGTTCCAGGGCGGATTCCAGCAGACCCGGGCGATCAACTGGTACGTCCACGGGACCCACTGGATCGTGGCCCACGCCCATCTGGCCCTTCTCGGCTTTTCCTCTTTCATCGAAATCGGCGCCATGTACTACGGTCTGGAGCGGCTCCTGAAGCGGAAATTCAACCCGACGCTCGAGCTCTACCACTACTGGCTCATGACCATCGGCTTCATCATCTTCTGGACCTCGCTCACGGCGGCCGGGCTCATCCAGGCGGCGGCCAAGGTCTACGAGATCCCCTACGTGGCGTCCGTCCAGGCCGCCCACCCCTATATGGTGGCTCGAGCCTGGGGAGGGTTCATGATTATCGCCGGACAATGGATCTTCCTCTACAACATCTATCGGGTGGCCACTGCAAAATCTTCCGAACGGATGGCCGTCCCAGAAAAGGTGACTGCGTAGGGCATACGACAGTCTGCCACATTCTCGAAAATCACCGGATCATGGGGATCCGGTGATGACCGGGATTCCGAACTGGAAGCCGGAATCCCCCTCTCGTCCCAGGGACGATGCGAAAGCGTCGTCCCTTTAAGTTTTTCCAGAACGCCCGGATCTCCGGAACGCATCACGAACCTTAACGAGTGACCACTCCACACCATGCTCCTCGACCATACAACAGGACGACACAAATCAGAGGTGGGCCGTGAGGAGAAAGAAAAGAAAAAAAGAAAAGAGCGGCACCGTCCAGAGGAGCAATCAGACGGACCATTTTCAGGAGCAGGCGGGATCAGGCCGGCGGTTCGGGAACCCCGATTTCCCAGGCTTCGAGATCATAGGCGTGGGCCTTCACGATCCGGCAATTCACAATATCTCCCGGACGACCTTGTCCCGAAAGCACAAGGACCTCCCCGTCAATACCATCTGGGGCCATTCCCATAATCCGTCCGGATAGCACCAGATCCGACTGCTCGGAAAGTCCTTCGATCAATACCGGCAAGGTTTTTCCTTCAAGGCTCCGGTTTTTCTCCTGGGCGATGGTCGCACACAGGGACATCAGTTCCTTTCTCCGGCTCATTCGGATCCTGTGAGGAACCTGCCCCGGAAGATTGTAGGAGGGCGTACCCTCTTCTCTCGAAAAGGCGAAGACGCCGACATGATCGAATCGGGCCCATTCAACGAAGCG
Organism: Nitrospirota bacterium; assembly: GCA_021840555.1. Taxonomy (GTDB): domain Bacteria; phylum Nitrospirota; class Leptospirillia; order Leptospirillales; family Leptospirillaceae; genus UBA4572. The sequence continues at coordinate 1,236 of JAKBXW010000110.1, read as the reverse complement.
GAGCAGGGTCTCGAATTCTGCCTCTCCCTCCCCCGGGAATCCCACGATAAAGGTGGTTCGAAGAACAATGTCCGGAACGGTCTGCCGGATCCGGTCAACCAGCCTCTTCATGAAGTCGACGCTTCCGGGCCTTTTCATGGCGCCCAGAATTTTTTCGTCGACATGCTGGAGGGGGATGTCGAGGTAAGGCAGGACACTTTTGGCGGCCCTCATCGTTTTCAGCAGAGAGTCGGTGACAAGAGTCGGATAGGCGTACAGGAGACGCACCCAGGGAATACCTCCCTCACGGTCGATCCGCTCGAGGAGCGCCGACAGATCATCCGTCCGCCCCAGATCATGACCATAACGGGTCAGGTCCTGGGCGATGAGCGTGACCTCCTTGACGCCCCGGGAGGACAAATGGCCTATTTCAGCCAGGATCTCCTCAGGAGGACGACTGACCTGCCCCCCCCTCGCCAGAGGGATCGAACAAAAGGTACAGGGATGATCGCACCCCTCCGAGACCTTGACATAGGCCCGGTGGGAGGGTGTAAGGCGTGATTCGGCCAGCGGAAAAGCCAGGCGGGGACGGTTCGATGGGGCAATGCCCCCGACCTCGTCCAGGATTTCTCCGAGACGTTCCTCCTCGAAGGTCGTCAGAGCCAGATCCATTTCGGGAATCAGCGCACCCATCTGGTCACGGTAACGAGAGACCAGACATCCGGCACCAACCAGATATTTTGCCTTTCCTTCTTCCTTGTAGCGTGAGAGTTCCAGAATGGCATCGACCGATTCTTTCCGGGCATCGGTCACAAAGCTGCAGGTATTCACAAGGAGGATTTCCGCCTCCTCGAGATCGGGCACCACCGTGTACCCCCGGCCGGAAAGATCGCTGATCATGCGCTCGGTGTCGGCCGCGTTTTTCGGACACCCGAGGCTCACGATTCCAACCGTCTTCTCCTGCCATCGGATAGTCTTTTTCATGACACGCTCGCTCGCTCCGAACATTGACGTCCTCACCTCCGTGAAGGAAGGGGATTCCTTCCTGCCATCTCCCCGGTAGGACACGGGGATGGATTCGCCGACCTGAACGGTCAGGCCGCCGACTCGGAGGACGGATCCCCCGAACAGGCGCTACGGGCGTGCCCCGCCCTGAGTATGTTCTTGGCCGCATTGACGTCGGCGTGGTTGGCGTGTCCGCAGGAGACGCACCGGAAGGTGGCCTGATCCGGCCGATTTTCCGCCGACACATGACCG